>NZ_BRCG01000006.1:0-222886 GCF_023708005.1 Pseudarthrobacter sp. NCCP-2145
CAGGATCAAACTCTCCGTTGAAGTAAAACAGACACAACCCCCAGCCCCGGGAAAACGGGACAAAAAGGCTGCACAAAATTTGAAACCAGCTGTAAAAACCAGACCACCCACAGGGGCGGACGATCCGGTCAATTCAACCAATCACTAAAACAATTGGTATCAACAAACTTGGCACACTATTGAGTTCTCAAACAACAGACACACCCGGCACCACCACCAGCAAAAAACACCGTGGATCGCTCCGGAGCAACTTCTCAAACTTACCGGCTGTCTTCTCACTTGTCAAACCGGCGTCCGCGACTCTCTTTAGCCAGGGGCTTGAGTGTCGGTTTTTCCGTCTGACTCCGTGGAGCAGCGCGGAAATAAACTCTACCACCACTCTTTCCAGAAGGCCAACCGGGCAGCGGACCCTCCCCTGCACGCCGGCAACAGGACATGAAAAAGCCCGGAACCACGGGGATTCCGGGCTTTTCCGTCGAGCCGGTGTCAGCCTGCGGCCGGAGCTCCAGGCTTGAAGTAGGCGGCGCCCAGCGGAGGCAACGTGACGCTGAGGGTTGCCGGCTGTCCGTCCTGCCCCTTGTCCGTGGCCGTCAGCTGACCGGAGTTGAGGACACCGGATCCGCCATAGGTCGTTGCGTCTGTGTTCAGCACTTCCGTCCAGGCCCCGGCTTCGGGTACACCAAGGGTGTACCCGACGTGCGGTGCTCCCGAGAAGTTGATGGCGCAGACCAGCGGGTTGTTCTCCTTGTCCCAGCGGATAAAGGACAGGACGTTCCGGTCGGCGTCTCCCCCGTTGATCCACTGGAAGCCGCCGGGCTCGTTATCGCGGGTGTACAGCGCAGGGGTGGATGCGTACAGCTCGTTGAGGTCCTTGGTCAGCAGCTGCAGTCCCTTGTGCGCGGGGATGTCGGCAAGCCACCAGTCGAGCCCGTGCTGTTCGGACCATTCCGCTTCCTGGCCGAATTCCGTGCCCATGAAGATGAGCTGCTTGCCCGGGTGCGCCCACTGGTAGGCAAAAAAGGCACGCAGGTTCGCCAGCTGCTGCCAGCGGTCTCCGGGCATCTTCCGCAACATGGATCCCTTGCCGTGGACTACCTCATCGTGGCTGATGGGCAGCAGGAAGTTTTCCGTGAAGGCGTACACCAACGAGAAGGTGACTGTTCCGTGGTGCCATTTGCGGTTGATCGGCTCCTCCGCGACGTACTTGAGGGAGTCGTGCATCCAGCCCATGTTCCATTTGAGGCCGAAACCCAGCCCGCCGTGGCTGGTCGGCGCGGTCACACCGGGGAATGCCGTGGATTCCTCGGCGATCATGACAGCGCCGGGGTGCGTCTTGTACACCGTGGCGTTGACTTCCTGGAGGAAGGAGATGGCTTCGAGGTTTTCCCGGCCGCCGAAGCGGTTGGGCTGCCACTGCCCCTCCTCCCTGGAGTAGTCCAGGTACAGCATTGAAGCCACCGCGTCCACGCGCAGGCCGTCAATGTGGAACTCGTCCAGCCAGTACAGGGCGTTGGCCACCAGGAAGTTCCGGACTTCAGTGCGTCCGAAGTCGAAGATCAGCGTGCCCCAGTCCGGGTGTTCGCCCAGGTTGGGATCCGCGTGCTCGTAAAGGGGTTCGCCGTCGAACTGGGCAAGCGCCCAAGCGTCCTTGGGGAAGTGGGCAGGAACCCAGTCAAGCAGCACGCCGATGCCTGCCTGGTGCAGGGTGTCCACCAGGTAGCGGAACTCGTCGGGGTGGCCGAATCGTGAAGTGGGTGCAAAGTAGGAGGTGACCTGGTAACCCCATGATCCGCCGAACGGATGCTCGGCCACGGGCATGAACTCCACATGGGTGAATCCGAGCCACTTAACGTACTCCACGAGTTCTTTGGCCAGTTCCCGGTACCCCAGGCCCAGGCGCCATGAACCGAGGTGAACCTCGTAGACGCTCATTGCCGAGTTGTGTGGGTCCCGCTGGGCGCGGGCCTCCATCCACTCCTGGTCTTTGAAGGCGTAGGAAGGCTCCACGACCCTGGACGCAGTCAGGGGCGGCACCTCGGTTCCGAAGGCCAGGGGGTCGGCCTTCTCCACCCAGTGGCCGGCCTTGGTCCGGATTTCGAATTTGTAGCACGCCCCTGCTACAACGCCCGGGACGAAGATTTCCCACACTCCCGAGGAACCCAGCGAGCGCAGGGAGTTTTCCCGGCCGTCCCAGGCGTTGAAATCGCCCTTGACCCGGACAGCCTGTGCGTTGGGCGCCCAGACTGCAAAGGAGACACCGTCCACATCCCCCATCGCGGACTTGTAGTGCTGGACGTGGGCGCCGAGGACTTCCCACAGTTTTTCATGGCGGCCCTCACCGATGAGGTGCAGGTCCACTTCGCCCACGGTGGGCAGGTAGCGGTAGGGATCGTCCACGGTGACCGGATCCGCGCCCGGGTAGGTGACGGAGAGCCTGTAGTCGGGTACGTGTCCCTGCTGCAGCGGCTCGAGGACGGCAACCCACACGCCGTGTGCCTCATGCTCCATGGGGACCTCGCCTGCCGGCGTGAGGACGGAGATTGCTTCCGCAAGGTGCTTCACCGTACGGATAGTGACGTGGCCGTAATCGTCAAGGTGCGCGCCCAACACAGAGTGGGGGGCGTGGTGTTCACCGTTGGCGATCCTGCCAAGGGTGCCTTCGTCGACCTTCAGCGGCACCCCCGGCCGGTCAGTTTGTGCTGAGCCTGTCATTTCGTTACCTTCCGATGCTGCCCCGGCGTTGCCGCCGGCGCCATTGCTGCCCAGGAGCCGCCTGGAGGCGTTCACGGGGATCGCCAGCCAGTCGGGCCTGTTACGCATTTCATAAACTACTTCGTACAGTGCCTTGTCCAGCCACAATGCCACAAAGAGCGGCGACTCCCTGTCCACCGTTCCGGGAGTGACCCCCGCGTACCCGGCCAGGAAGGCCTCCGCGCAGTCGTCAACCCAGCCTGCAGGCACCTGCGCGCCCTCCTGTTCGCGCTGGGCCGCGCCGGCCGCGTAATCGAAGGACCGCAGCATGCCGACGACGTCCCGCAGGGGAACATCAGGGACGTTCCGCTCGGCGACGGGCCGCAGCGGTTCACCCTCGAAATCGAGGATCACCCACCGTGCCTCGGTTCCCGAATGGCCGGGAACCTGGAGTATCTGCCCCAGGTGGAGGTCCCCATGGATGCGCTGCAGCGCACCGGCGGGCGCATGGTCAAGACGGCCCAGGAGCGCGTCCAAGGCGTCGTCGTAAGGTCCGACGGCGGCACCGGCCTCTGCCCACGCCTGGCGGACCCGCTGGGCTACTGCGGGCGCAATGACCTGCCCGGGTTGCGGCTCGGCGGCCTGCCCCAGCGCCTGGGCCAGACGCTGGTGCACGGTGGCCGTGGCTGCACCCAGGGCATGTGCTTCTGCCGTGAAGTCGGTGCCCGAGCGGGCGGCATCGACAGCAAGGCGCCATGCATCGCGGCCGCCTGCGAGGAACTCGTGCGCTACCGCCAGCACGCCCTGGACGTACCGGGGCCCCTTGGCCGTTGTGGACGCGAGCAGGCCATGGCCGAGCCACTCGCCGCGCACCCAGCCAAGGGTGGCCGGAACTTCGGAAGTACCTGCAGCCGTGAGGGCGGCACCCACCTCAACCTCGGGATTCGTCCCCTCCGAGAGCACGCGGAAGAATTTCACGATCGCGGCGGAGTCGCCGTCGTCCACAATGACTGAACTGTTGGACTGCTCGCCGGACAGCACCTTCACAACTCCGCGGGCAGTGGGGAGCCGGAACTCCCCAGGGACGCGGAAGCCTGCTGCAGTGCCGTTGGGCGCCTTTTCCTCGTGCCGGATGAGTTCCAGCCAGCTGCCCACGAAGTCGGGGTCGTGGACGGCGTCGTAAACCCAGGTCCTGGACGGGTCCATCCCGGCGGCCTGGCCAACCAGCGCCCGCTCCATTCCGGCTGCCGGCGCGTGCCGGAAGCTCAAGGGGACCTGGACGACGGCGGTCCGGGTGCCGCCGTCGGGCGTTTGCGTGGTGACGCGCAGGAGGAATACGGCCAAGCCGGCGTGGCCGGACGGATCCTCCAGCCCAAGGCTGCCGGCCTGGGACATCTCGAAGTCGGGCGTCTTGACCGGGAACCAGCGCTGCCGTGGCAGCCATTCCTGGAGCAGGGAGGTGAGGGCGGGGGTCAGTATGGGCTGGTTCATATCAGTTCTCGATCGACAGAATCGGCATCGCCTGCGTGTACGGCGACGATGGGTTGGAGGCTGCTGAACGGATCCGCAGCCAGAAGAAGTCGTGGCTGCCGAGGGTCAGGGTGAGGTTTCCGTCCTCACCGATGCCGGGGAACGGCTGGCCGCCGAAGACGTCGCGCAACCCGCGCCCGGCGAACTGCGGGACCCGCAACTGGGCCGCCACCGGATGCTGCGAGAGGTTGAACGCGCAGAGGATGGTCTCCCCGTCGACGCCGGCTGAATTGTCCTTGGGCAGCTCGCGGAGATACGCCAGTACGGCGTCATGGTCCGCCTCAACGTGTTTGAAGGCGCCCAGGCCGAACGCCGGGTGGTTCTTGCGGACACTCAGGATCTGCCTTGTCCAGCGGAGCAGCGACCCTGAATGGGCGGCCTCTGCCTCCACGTTGGCCATGGCGTAGTTGTAGACCAGGGACTGGATGGGAGGCAGGTAGAGCTTGCCCGGATCCGCGTTGGAGAAGCCGGCGTTCCGGTCCGGGTTCCACTGCATGGGCGTGCGCACGGCGTCGCGGTCTTCAAGCCAGATGTTGTCGCCCATCCCGATCTCATCCCCGTAGTAGAGGAACGGGCTGCCTGGCAGCGAAAGCAGGAGCGCGTTGATCAGTTCGATTTCGGCGCGGGAGTTGTCCAGCAGGGGCGCGAGCCTGCGCCGGATTCCGATATTGGCCCGCATGCGCGGGTCCGGGGCGTACCAGCCCAGCATGGCGGCGCGTTCATCGGCCGTGACCATTTCCAGCGTCAGCTCGTCATGGTTCCGCAGGAAGGTGCCCCACTGTGCCCCGTCCGGGATTTCCGGGGTGTCGTGCATGGTTTCGATAATGGGGGCGGCCTTCTGGTCACGCAGTGCGTAGTACAGGCGCGGCATGATCGGGAAGTGGAAGGCCATGTGGCATTCGGGCTCTTCCTCTGTCCCGAAGTACTCCACCACTTCATTAGGTGGCTGGTTGGCTTCGGCAATAATGACCCGGCCGGGATAGCTTTCGTCCACCATGGTGCGGAGCCTGCGGAGGAACTCGTGCGTGGCCGGAAGGTTCTCGCAGTTGGTCCCTTCCTCCTCATACAGGTAGGGGATGGCGTCTGCACGGAACCCGTCGATGCCCTGGTCAAGCCAGAACCGGACCACATCGAACAGTGCCCCAATTACCTTGGGGTTCTCGAAGTTCAGGTCCGGCTGGTGGCTGAAGAACCGGTGCCAGAAGAACTGGCGGCGGATGGGGTCGAAGGTCCAGTTGGATTCCTCGGTGTCCACGAAGATGATGCGTGCGTCCTGGTACTTCTCGTCCGTGTCGCTCCAGACGTAGAAGTCCCCGTAGGGGCCGTCCGGGTCCTTGCGCGACTCCTGGAACCAGGGGTGCTGGTCTGAGGTGTGGTTGAGGGGCAGGTCGATGATCACCCGCACGCCCCTCGCATGGGCCTCCGCCACGAGGCGTTTGAAGTCGCTGATCGTGCCGAACTCGTCCAGGACCGAGTTGTAGTCCGAGATGTCGTAGCCGCCGTCCCGCAGGGGTGACTGGAAGAACGGCGGCAGCCACAGGCAGTCCACACCCAGCCACTGGAGGTAGTCAAGCCTGTCGATGAGTCCGGAGAAGTCACCGGAGCCGTCGCCGTTCGCATCCGCGAAGGCCCTCACAAGCACCTCGTAGAACACCGCCTTCCGGTACCACAGCGGATCATGCTGCAGGCCCGGGGCATTTAACTCAAACGTGCTCTTTGGGGTGAAATGCTGGCCCGAACCCTGCGGGTTGAAATTCACTGATGCATTCTCCTCACGCGCAGGATATGTGCGGGCTCGACATGCGGGTCGAGGCGGACGTAGTTGTACTCGCCCCATTCCCAGCTCTCCCCGGAAATGAGGTCGTCCACGTGGAAGCCCCCATTGTGGGTCAGGTCCTGGGGGTCGAGTTCCAGCGCGGGCAGGTCAAGCGAGACGGTGCATTCCCTGGTTCCATGCGGATCAACATTCACCACGATGATGAGGGTGTCCTTGGACCCGTCCGGAAGGGTCTTGTGCTTGGAGTAGACCACCGTGGCGTTGTCGGTGCTGTGGTGGACCGTCAGGTTCTGGAGGTCCTGCAGCGCCGGGTGGGCATGGCGGATCTGGTTGAGTCTGGTGATGTACGGGGCAAGGGTCCGGCCGGACTGGGCGGCGGCGTCCCAGTCACGTGCCTTGTACTCGAACTTTTCGTTGTCGATGTACTCTTCAGCGCCGGGCCGGGCCACGTGCTCGTACAGTTCGTAGCCGGCGTAGACGCCCCACAACGGGCTGGCCGTCGCCGCCAGCGCGGCCCTGATCTTGAAGGCCGCAGGCCCGCCGAACTGCAGGTATTCCGTGAGGATGTCCGGAGTGTTGACGAAGAAGTTGGGGCGGAAGAACGCCGGGGACTCGTGGCTTACTTCCGTAAAGTACGCCTCGATTTCCTTCTTGGTGTTACGCCAGGTGAAGTAGGTGTAGGACTGCTGGAACCCTGCCCGGCCAAGGGCGTGCATCATGGCCGGCCGGGTGAAGGCCTCGGCCAGGAACACCACCCCGGGAACCTTTTTGTTGACCTGCGCAATTAGCCATTCCCAGAACCACACGGGCTTGGTATGCGGGTTATCCACCCGGAAAATCTTTACGCCGTGGCTTACCCACAGCAGCACAATCCGAAGAATTTCGTTTGAGAGGCCCTCAGGATCATTATCGAAATTCAGCGGATAAATGTCCTGGTACTTCTTCGGGGGATTTTCCGCATAGGCGATGGAGCCGTCCACGCGGGTGGTGAACCACTCGGGGTGCGACTGCACCCAGGGGTGGTCCGGGGCGGCCTGGAGCGCAAGGTCCAGGGCCACTTCCAGGCCCAGCCCGTTGGCCCGCGCCACGAAGGCATCAAAGTCATCGAACGTGCCAAGGTCGGGGTGGATGGCGTCGTGGCCGCCTTCCGCTGCCCCGATGGCCCAGGGTGACCCGGGATCGTTCGGGCCTGCGATCAGCGTGTTGTTGGGACCCTTGCGGTGCTGCACGCCGATCGGATGGATGGGCGGCATGTAGATGACGTCAAAGCCCATAGCCGCCACGGCATCAAGCCGTTGGGCAGCGGTGCGGAAGTTGCCGGAGGTCCAGGCGCCCGTGGTGTGGTCCTTGACGGCGCCTTCGGAGCGGGGAAAGAACTCGTACCAGGCACCGCGCCCGGCGAGGTCACGTTCAACCAGCAGGGGGAACCGCCGGGACACGGTCACCAGTTCCCGGATGGGCTGGCGGGCGACAATGTCCGCCACCTCCGCGCTGAACCCGGCGCCCAGGCGTTCCTCGGTGGTCAGCGACGCATCAGCAAGCGTGCCGGCGGCCCGGCCCAGGGCTTCCCTGTCCGCTTCGTTCCGGGAGTCGTCGCCGGATGCTTCGGCAAGCAGCGCGGACCCTTCGGCAAGCATGAGCTCAACATCGATCCCGGCGTCCACCTTCACCTCGGCATTATGGTGCCAGGTGCCGTAGCGGTCGTGCCAGGCTTCGATCGCGAAGGACCAGTCACCGGTGTCCGACGGCGTGAGCACGCCTTCCCAGCGGTCCGTTCCCATGCCCCGTTCCCCGCGCGGTGGTGCGAGCCTGACGCGCTGGCGTTCGTTGCCTTCGGGGTCGAAGAGCACGGCGCTGACGCCCAGCTGGTCATGGCCCTCGCGGAAGGCGGTGGCTCCCACCACGATTCCTTCGCCCGGCAGGGCCTTGGCAGGGAACTTGCCATCTTCCACGACCGGCTGCACGGCGGTGATCGGAAATCGTCCGAACCGCAGCCCGTCAGTGATGAGGCCCTTCGACATTTTCATTGATGCGGCACTGGTTCCTGATGTAGTCGTCACAAGCTCGACGTTAGCGAGAAATGTGCAGGAATGCTAAGGCTGCGCACTAAATTCGGCGCGTCAGTCGTCATTTCCTCTGCGCCATCTGTCATTTACCCAAAAGAGACCCGAAGCTGGTTCCGGCCGCGCATGTTGTCGGTTAGTGTGACGCAGGTGAAGGCAATCCGCAGATTTACCGTCCGTACAGTCCTCCCCGAGCCGATCCGTCCGCTGGCCCGCCTGGCAAGCAACCTGCGCTGGTCCTGGCACCGCCCCACGCGGGAACTTTTCGAGGGTTTGAACCCCCGCCTCTGGAAGGAAAGCGGCCAGGATCCGGTGGGCTTCCTGGGGATGGTGAGCCGCGAGGAATTCCAGCAGCTCGCTGCTGACCGCGCGGTCGTGGAGCGGGTAAGGGCAGCCGAGCAGGACCTGGACCGATATCTTGAGGAACCGCGCTGGTACCAGGGCCTGGGTCCCGATGCGCCTGCGTCGATCGCGTACTTCTCCCCGGAGTTTGGCATCACCGAGGTGCTGCCGCAGTACTCCGGCGGACTGGGGATCCTGGCCGGCGACCACCTTAAGGCAGCCTCGGACCTGGGCGTGCCGCTGATCGGTGTGGGCCTGCTGTACCAGGCGGGCTACTTCAAGCAGTCGCTGTCCCGGGACGCGTGGCAGCAGGAGACCTACCCGGTCCTGGACCCGGACGGCCTGCCGCTCACACTGCTGCGTGAGCCTTCCGCGGACGGCATCGGCCGCCCCCTGCAGATCGCACTCCCCCTCCCCAACGGCAGGCGCCTGCTGGCACACATCTGGCGCGCCGACGTCGGACGCGTTCCCCTGCTGCTCCTGGACTCCAATGTCCCCGGAAACGACGACGCCGCCCGCAGCATCACCGACCGCCTCTACGGCGGCGGCGGCGACCACCGGCTGCAGCAGGAGCTGCTGCTCGGCATGGGCGGGGTCAAGGCGCTGCGCGCCTTCCAGCAGCTCACCGGCACTGCCGCTCCGGAAGTTTTCCACACCAATGAGGGGCACGCCGGCTTCCTGGGCATCGAACGCATCCAGGAACTCATGGCCGGGGAGCAGGCGCTGACCTTTGACGAAGCCCTTGCCGCCGGGCGGGCTTCCACCGTTTTCACCACGCATACGCCGGTTCCTGCCGGCATCGACAGGTTCGAGATCGCCCAGATCCACCACTTCTTCCAGGCCGGCCTGGCACCGGACGTGCCGGTTGACCGCATCCTGGAACTGGGGCGCGAAAACTATGCTGACGGCAACCCCTCGGTCTTCAATATGGCCGTGATGGGCCTTCGCCTGGCCCAGCGCGCCAACGGCGTGGCCAAACTGCACGGCGAAGTCTCCCGCGGCATGTTCTCCGCACTGTGGCCCGGCTTCGACCACTCCGAGGTGCCCATCACGTCGGTGACGAACGGGGTGCACGTGCCCACCTGGGTGGACAGCCGCATCTCCAAGCTGGCTCGGGACCAGTTCGGCAGCGAGGCCGAAGCCAACGGCCGCTGGGACCTCGCCTACAACGTCAGCGACGCGGACGTGTGGGCACTCCGGCGTGAGATGCGGTCGGCGCTGGTTGACGATGTCCGCCTCCGCCTCCGCGCTGCCTGGAAGAAACGCGGCGCGGCAGATGCCGAGCTGGGCTGGACGGACAAGGTCCTGGACCCGGACATCCTGACCATCGGTTTTGCCCGGCGCGTGCCCACGTACAAGCGCCTCACCCTGATGCTGCGCGAGCCGGAACGGTTGAAGGCGCTGCTGCTGCACAAGGAACATCCCATCCAGCTGGTCATCGCGGGCAAGTCCCACCCCGCAGACGACGCCGGAAAGAAGATGATCCAGGACCTGGTCCGCTTCACGGACGATCCTGCGGTCCGGCACAGGATCGCCTTCCTGCCGAACTACGACATTGCCATGGCCCGCACGCTGTTCCCCGGCTGTGACGTCTGGCTGAACAACCCGCTGCGGCCCCTGGAAGCATGCGGCACCTCCGGCATGAAGGCGGCGCTCAACGGCTCGCTGAACCTGTCCGTCCTGGACGGCTGGTGGGATGAGATGTACGACGGCGAGAACGGCTGGGCGATTCCCACCGCCAACAACGGTGCATCCCCGGAGGAACGGGACGACATCGAGGCAGCCGCGCTGTACGAGCTGCTGGAAACGCAGGTTGCCCCGCGCTTCTACGGCAGCACGGTGTCCGCGGGCGCGGGCGCTGCAGGGCCCTCGACGTCGGAGGCGGAGAAGGTGCCCACGCACTGGGTCTCCATGATCAAGCACACCCTCTCGCATCTTGGACCGGCAGTTTCCGCGGAACGCATGCTGCGCGACTATGTGAACATCCTCTACCGCCCGGCGGCGGAGGCGGGGCGGAGCGCCTCCGCCAACTCCTACTCGCAGGCCCGTACCCTGGCGGCCTGGACGGCGAAGGTGCGTTTGGCCTGGCCGCTGGTGCATGTGGAGCACGTGGACTCTGTTGGGGTGTCCGAGGATCCCCAGATCGGGGACATCCTCCAGGTCAACGCCTATGTGGCGCTGCACAATCTCACCCCCGAGGACGTCTCCGTTGAAGTGGCCTACGGCCGGGCAGAAGAGAGCGACAGCCTGACGGATATCACGGTCATGGAACTGAAGATGCAGGAGGACCTGGGCAGCGGGCGCCACTTGTTCAGCGGATCCCTGGTGATCGACCGCTCGGGACCGTTCGGCTACACCGTCCGGGTCCTGCCGCGGCACGACGCCCTCGCCTCCAAAGCCGAACTGGGACTGATCGTCAACGCCTAGACAACAGCCAGCGCCTACGCCCAGTTCCTGACCACCCGGGAGGACCTTATGACCGAAGGCACGGTGGCCGATGTCATTGTGGAACGCCTCGGAACTTGGGGGGTCACCCGGGTTTTCGGCTACAGCGGCGACGGGATCAACGGTTTCATGGGGGCCCTGCGGAGGGCCGAAGGACGCGTTGAGTTCGTGCAGGCAAGGCACGAGGAAACCGCTGCCTTCATGGCAGTAGGCCACGCCAAGTACACCGGCGGGGTGGGGGTGGTTACCTCCACCCAGGGACCTGGTGCCGTGCACCTGCTGAACGGGCTCTACGACGCCAAGCTCGACGGCGTTCCGGTGGTGGCTATCGTCGGGCAGCAGAGCCGCACGGTGCTGGGCTCGGCCTACATGCAGGAAATCGATCTGATGTCCCTGTTCAAGGACGTGGCTGCACAGTTCGTCCAGCAGGTCAACGTTCCGGAACAGCTGCCGATGGTCCTGGACCGGGCCTTCCGCACCGCCAAGGCGACCTCCTCGCCGTGCGTGGTCATTGTTCCGCATGACATCCAGTCCGCCCCGGCGCCGGAACTGGACCAGGAGCACGGCATTGTGGTCACCGCACCGTCGTGGAGCACCTCTGCCAAGACTCCCCGGGACAAGGACCTGGAGGCTGCGGCAGCACTGCTGAACTCCTCGCACCGCGTCGCGCTGCTGGTGGGACAGGGAGCCCGGCACGCTGTGGACGAGGTTGTGGCGCTGGCGGAAATGCTGGGCGCCGGAATTGCCACCAGCCTGCTGGGCAAGCCCTATGTGGACGAGACCCTTGCCTTCGCCGCGGGCACCATGGGTCACCTGGGGACCACAGCCAGCGCTTACCTGCTCGGCAACTGCGACGCGCTGGTCATTGTTGGCTCCAACGATCCCTGGACGGAGTTTTATCCGCCGCCCGGGGCAGCGCGCGCCGTCCAGGTCGACATTGACGAGCGGAAGATCGGCAACCGGTACCCGGTTGAGGTTGGCCTGGCGGGTGATGCAGCGCCCGCGCTCCGTGCCCTGATGCCGCGGCTGCGCCCGCGTCCCAGAGGGCAGTGGCAAACGGACGTGGAGCAGGAAGTTGCCCGCTGGCGGGCCTTGGCTGAGGAACGGGCCGCCGTGCCGGCCGTACCCGTGAACCCTGAACGGGTGGTCCGCGAGCTGACCGGACGGCTGCCCGGTGATGCCTTGTTGAGTGTCGACGTCGGCAGTTGCGTTTATTGGTACGCCCGCCAGCTGGTGCTTCCGCCGGGCGTCCCGGCGCACCTCTCCGGGACCTTGGCCAGCATGGGGTGTTCCCTCCCCTACGGCATTGCGGCAAAACTCGCCCACCCCGACCGTCCGGTCGTAGCCTTAGCTGGCGACGGCGCCATGCAGATGGCGGGCATCGCCGAACTTATTACAGTGGCCCACCGGTGGCGGCAGTGGACGGATCCCCGGTTCGTGGTCTGTGTGTTCAACAACCGGGAGCTCACGGAGGTGACGTGGGAGCAGCGGGAGTCGGAGGGCGAACCACGGTTCGCAGCAAGCCAGGAGCTTCCCGACTTTCCGTTTGCCGGCTACGCCGACCTGCTGGGCCTTAAAGGCATCCGGGTGGAAGATCCGGAGCTGATTGGCGACGCCTGGGACCAGTCCTTCGCGGCAGACCGCCCCGTGGTTATTGAAGTACTCACAGACCCAGAGGTCCCGCTCCTGCCGCCGTTCCCCGCCGGCAGGGAGAAGGCGGAGAACATGCGCAAAGGCCTGGCGGCAGAGGACGACGGCAGCCGGGCAACGGAGCTGCTTGGCACCTATGTCTCGCATGAAGAGCGCGGCGGGTAGGACCCCGAAGGCTGGCTAGAGCAGGATGGCGGTAACGGCCAGGTCTTTCCCGGCGTAGCGCTCGGCGTCCTGGAGGATTTCGCACATGATCCCGAACGACCTGTCGCTGCGGAAGGGAGCAGCCACCAGCCACAGCACAGTGACGGGAGGATTGCCGTTGTCCGTGATGCTGTCCGCAAAGTCGTGCAGCGAATCGTTCAGCGCATCTAGGTTCACCCCGTAGTGCTCCGGAAAGTCCAGGACCTCGCCAAAGGCTTCCAGGACAGCCTTCCTGCTGTCCGCAGCGGGGACCACCAGGCTGCGGCGGCCGGCGTCGGCCACCTGTTCCTGCAGCTCCTCCAGGGTCCAGGTGTCTCCGGAGTAGATCTTCATGGTTTTGCTCAGCTGCCTTCCGCGATGAACTTAAAGGACTCGTAGTGGTCGTCGGTGTAGTACTTGTCGCCACCGGCCCCGGCCACGATGCGGCGTGCTCCCCTGTCCGACTCGCCAGGCGTTGGCACGGTGTATTCGCGGTAGTAGCCCCTGTCCTGCCGCGGCAGGATGCGTTCGAAGTTGCCGAACGTCTGGTCATCCTGGTTGTAGCGGTACGGTCCGCCGGCACGAATCAGGTTAAGCACCCTGCGGCCCTCGGCCGGAAGCGCAGATTCCCGAATCTCCGGCAGCCCGGAAAGATTCTCCGGCGCGGCCGCGGGCGGGGCTGGGGTTTGTGGCGCCGCCGGCTCTCCGGAAGCGGCACCGGGCGCCGGCACGGAACTGGAGGTGGCCTCCGGCGTCGCGCCTTCTGTCAGCTGGCCCAGGAAACCTGTGCCGCCGAAAGCAAGCAGGGCCAGTACCGCCAGGCCGGCCAGCAGCAAGGGCAGGATGGAGCGGTTGCGCATTCTTGTGGTCCCGTGGCTTAAGTCGATACCGCGCTAGGTGCGGTAAATGCTGATGGAATGGGCTTCGACGAGGTCCTTCTCCCCTGACGCCACCCGGCCGCCCTGGCGCAGCTCGTGGAGCGGCGAGGTGGTCAGGCGGAGCTCGAACATCTGCGGGTGGGTGCCTTTCGCTGTGACGCGGGGCAAGGTAATCCGGACGTCGGAGTTGCTGCCGTTCACCACCATGAGGCCGGCGAGCTCGCCGTTATCGGATCCAAGCAGGAGCTGAACCACGCGGTGGTGGGGATCGTTCCAGCGTTCCATGGACATGGGGTGGCCGTCCTGGTCGAACCAGTGGAGGTACGATTGCTCGTCCCGGACCGGGAAGTCGTGGGGCTGCGCGGCCAGGAACTCCTTGCGCAGGCGGATGTACCGCTTGGTGCTGCGGAGCATTTCGTGCGATTCCGGAGTGCGGGTCCAGTCCAGCCAGGCGATGGGGTTGTCCTGGCAATAGGCGTTGTTGTTTCCCTGCTGGGTCCGCGCCAGCTCATCGCCGGCAGTGATCATGGGCACGCCCAGGGAGATGAGCAGCGATGCCATGAGGTTGCGGCGGGACTGGGCCCTCCTGGCCAGGATCACGCCGTCCTCGGTGGGGCCTTCGACGCCATGGTTGTAGCTGCGGTTGTCTCCGTGCCCGTCCCTGTTCTCTTCGCCGTTGTCCTCATTGTGCTTGCGGTCGAACGAGACGAGGTCATTAAGCGTGAAGCCGTCGTGGGAGGTGATGAAGTTGACTGATGCCAGGCGGGAACGGCCGGAGGCCTGGAACAAGGCAGCGGAACCGGACAGCCCGTCCGCGAGTTTGGCCAGGGACCCGCCGTGGCCCCCGGAGTCCAGGGCAGCCCGGTCAGCCAGCCAGAACGACCGCAGCGCGTCACGGAAGTGGTCGTTCCAGTCAACCCAGCCGCCCGGGAACCTTCCGGTCTGCCAGCCGCCGTAGCCCACATCCCAGGGCTCGGCAATCAGTTTGACGTCCGAAAGGACAGGGTCCGCGGCAATGGCGACGAGGAACGGGTGCCGGGGGTCGAAGTCGTTGGCAGCATTCCGGCACAGCGTCACCGCGAGGTCGAATCGGAAGCCGTCGATGTGGAACTCGTCCACCCAGTACCGAAGGGAGTCCAGCACCATCTGGACCACGCGGGGTTCACCGAAGTTCAGGCTGTTTCCGCAGCCCGTGGTGTCCACGTACTTTCCGTGGCCGTCCGTCCGGTAGTACGCCTGCTCCCCCAGCCCGCGGAAGCTGATGGTCTGGCCGTCGGGGCCGCCCTCGGCCGTGTGGTTGTAGACGACGTCGAGGATGACCTCCAGCCCGGCGGCGTGGAGGAGTTTGACCATTCCCTTGAACTCGTCCTGGACGGCCTGCGGGCCGGCCTCCTGGGCTGCACGGGTGGCGTAGCCGGGGTGCAGGGCGAAAAAAGCCGCCGTGTTGTAGCCCCAGTAATTTGTCAGTCCCAGGTCCTGCAGGTGGGGTTCATCCAGGTGGAAGTGCACCGGCAGCAGTTGCACCGACGTGATTCCCAGGCTGGTGAGGTGCTCGATGATGGCAGGGTGGGCCATGCCGGCGTAAGTGCCGCGGAGCTCCTCCGGAACATCCGGGTGGAGCATGCTTTGTCCGCGGACGTGTGCTTCGTAGATGATCGTGTTGCGCCACGGCAGCCGGAGGCGTTCGTCTGTTCCCCAGTCAAAGTCCCCCGACATGCGCACGCTGGTCAGGAAGCCATCGCGCTGGTCCACCGCCCTGCCGTACGGATCAAGCAGCAGCGGCTGGCCGCCGTCGTCATCAACGTCCGCCGTGGGCACGGCGAAGGGCAGGGACTGCTCGCTGGACGCCGCGCGGAACCCATAGCGGGATCCGTACGGCAGGTCCTCAACGATCCCGTGGTGGACGCCATGGGTGACGTTGGGGAGCGACTGGAGCTTCCACTCCCCGCCAGGGGCGATGTATGCGATGTCCAGGCTGGAGACGCCCGGCGCGTAGCAGGCCACGTTGGCACGCCCGCCCGCCCGGTGGCGTGAACCTCCCGAATCGGCGCGCGGAACACTCACACCGAGCGGAACGGCCGTGGAGGCGTCCATGGTGGAAGCAGTGTCGAAGAGCGGCATGACCATCACCTAAATATTAGCCGCCAGCGGCACGTGTCCTGCCCGGACGCCTTGGCTGCGCCGGGTACTGCTCAGGGGAGGGTTTTTGCAGCGGGAAGCTCCCGCCCCCTCCTACTTGGCTGCCCGCTGCCGGGAGACTTCGTAAAGCGAGATGCCCACCGCCATGGAGGCGTTCAGCGATTCCATGGCGGAATCAATGGGAATGGACACGATCTGGTCGCAGTTCTCGCGGACCAGCCTGCTGAGGCCCTTGCCTTCCGAGCCCACCACGATGCACACGGGTTCCGTAGCAAGCGTCAGGTCGGGCAGGGAAACGTCGCCGTCGCCGTCCAGGCCCAGGACGAAGATCCCCATGTTCTTGAACTGCTTCAGGGCGTTGTTGAGGTTCGATGCCCGGGCTACTGGTACGCGGACTGCGGCGCCGGCACTGGTCTTCCAGGCCGAGGCGGTCACTCCCACGGAGCGGCGTTCGGGGACGATGACGCCGTGGCCGCTGAAGGCGGATACCGAGCGGATGATGGCGCCGAGGTTGCGGGGGTCGGTGATGCCGTCCAGCGCCACGAAGAGCGGCGCATTGGAGATGTGGCCCTTCTTCCATTTATCGACTGTGTCTTCAGCCAATTCGTAGGCGTCCTGGTAGTCATACGGCGGAATCTGCAGCACCAGGCCCTGGTGCACGGCATCATCGGTCATCCGGTCCAGTTCAGGTTTGCCTGTTTCCAGCAGCGGGATGCCGCGCTCGGCCGCGAGCTTCAGCGATTCCTTGACGCGGTCGTCCATTTCGATGCGGATGGCGACGTGCAGTGCCTTGGCCGGGATGCCGGCGCGCAGGGCTTCCACTACCGAGTTGCGGCCGGTGACGACTTCCTCGGTGGCGCGGCCCTTGGGACCGGACCGGGCTGCCCCGGCGCTGCGGGCGCCCGGGTTGCGCTTGGCTGCGGAGCGTTCCGAGAGCTGCTTGGCCTTGTGCGCTTTGTGGTACGGGCGGTCCTCCGCCTTGGGCGTGGGGCCCTTGCCTTCCAGGGCCTTGCGGCCGTGGCCACCGGTCCCGATGGTTGGGCCCTTCTTCGCTTTAACCGATCGGCGACCATTGTTGGCCATTGTGTTCCACCCTTGATTGTGTTGACTGAGTCTGCCTACCAGTCTACTGAAGCAGGAAAAATCGCCCGCTCCGGAGCCAGGTGCCTGCTGGCGGCGGCCCGGTCAGTCCCGCTTCAGGCTCCAGGTGGGACCGTCCGGCCCGTCTTCCACCACCACGCCGGCGGCGGCCAGGGTGTCCCGGATGGCGTCCGAGGCGGCCCAGTCCTTGGTGGCCCGGGCTTCGGCGCGGGCGGCGAGCTGCGCTTCAACGAGAACACCCAAGGCGGCGTGTTCCTTGCCTCCGCCCTCGAGGGGCTGCTGGACGGCGTCGAGCCCAAGGACTTCGGTCATGGTCATGACCGCTGCCAGGGCATCACGGCCGTCCTGGTCGGAGCCTTCGGCAAGGGCCGTGTTGCCGGCGCGCACGGTCTCATGCAGTGCAGCCAGGGCCCGGGGGACGTTGAGGTCATCGTCCATGGCCTCGGAGAACGCCTGCAGCGCCCCGGCGGCGGTGCCGGTGTTGCCCTCGACGAAGCCGGCGCCGGATCCAAAGCGTGTAGTGGCTTTGGCAATGAACCCATCAATGCGTTCGACGGCGGCCGCGGCCTCCTGCAGGGAAGTGGGACGGTAGTCCAGGACGGAGCGGTAGTGCGCCTGCCCCAGGTAGTAGCGGACCACCCGCGGCGATGCGAGTTCGAGCATCTCGGCCGGGCTGATGGTGTTGCCGATGGACTTCGACATCTTTTCGCCCTCGTAAGTCACCATGCCGTTGTGCATCCAGAAGCTGGCGAACGGGTGGCCTGCGGCCTGGGACTGGGCCATTTCGTTCTCGTGGTGCGGGAAGCGAAGGTCAAGGCCGCCGCCGTGGATATCGAACTCGGTGCCAAGGTATTTGGTGACCATTGCGGAGCATTCCAGGTGCCAGCCCGGACGGCCGGCGCCCCACGGGGAGGCCCAGCTCGCCGTCGTCGGCTCTCCCTCTTTGGAACCCTTCCACAAGGCGAAGTCGCGTGGGTCTTTTTTCCTGTTGCTGAATTGGGCCTCGACGTCCGGCGCTGCCTGCATATCGTCAATGTTCTGCCGGGTCAGGGCACCGTACTTGCTCCAGGAACGCACATCGAAGTACACGTCTCCGGAGCCATCCGGGGCGGGGTAGGCGTGGCCGCGGTCGATCAGCTGGCTGATGAGGGCGTGCATCTCGGGGATGTGGCCGGTGGCGCGCGGCTCGTAGGTGGGCCGGGAGACACCCAGGGTGTCGTAGGCCTTGAGGAATTCCTGTTCGTAACGGTAGGCCAGCGCCCACCACTCTTCCTCGCGGACCGCGTCCGGTCCGGAGTCGAAGCCGGGTTCGAAGGATTCTGCGGACTTGGCCAGGATCTTGTCGTCGATGTCTGTGACATTCCGGACCACCGTTACCCGGAAGCCGCGGTAGGTCAGCCAGCGGGTGAGCTGGTCGAATGCGATGGCCGAGCGGATATGGCCCACGTGGGGCATGCCCTGCACCGTGGCCCCGCAGTAGTAGAGGCTGGCCTTGCCCTCGACGAGGGGCACGAAGTTCCGGACTTCGGCGGAGGCGGTGTCATAGAAGCGCAGGGTCACCGCTCCAGATTAGCTGATGGGAAGGTGCGGCCTTGGATACACCAAAGCGGTGGCCACCGCGGAGATGCCTTCTCCCCGGCCGGTAAATCCCAGGTGGTCGCTCGTGGTGGCCGTGACACTCACCGGCGCGTCGGCGGCGTCGCTCAGGACCTGCTGCGATTCCTCCCGGCGCGGACCGAACTTGGGCCGGTTGGCGACGAACTGGACAGCAATGTTGCCGATCTCGAACCCGGCAGCGCGGACAATCCGCGCCGCCTCGGCCAGCAGCGTGGTTCCCGCGGCGCCGGCGAACTCTGGCCTGTCCGTGCCGAAGTGCGTGCCCAGGTCACCCAGCCCGGCGGCGGAGAACAGCGCATCCGCAGCCGCATGGGCCACGGGATCACCGTCCGAGTGCCCGGCGAGGCCGCGCTCCCCGGGCCACAGCAGTCCGCCGAGCCACAGCGGGCAGGGCTGGTCTTCGGGGGCGTAGGCGTGCACGTCCAGGCCAATGCCGGTGCGGGGAATGATCATTTCAGCAGGTTCCATTGCTAGCCTTCCACCCAGCGCGCACCGAGCGGGCCCTCCAGGAGCCCTTCGGCGAGGATAAGGTCCAGCGGAGTGGTGATTTTCAGGGACTGGGTGGACCCCCTGACCACGTGGACGGGGATCCCGAGTATTTCCACGAGCATTGCGTCGTCGGTGACCGCTGCTGACTCGTTCTGGTCCAGGCCCCGCGCCGCCTCGTGGGCTTTCAGCAGCGTGTCGAGGTGGAACCCCTGGGGAGTCTGCACCGCACGGAGTTCCTCGCGGGGCGCTGTTCCGGTCACCACCTCCGGCGCCAGGTGGGCGTCCTTCCCCGTGGTGGCCGCGACCGTCTTGACGGTGTCCACCACCGCCACGGCAGGAATGACCGCAGCCGCCCCTGCGGCGAGTGCGTCAGTGACGCGGTGGAAGACCGACTCCGGCGTGAGGGCACGGGCGGCGTCGTGCACCAGCACTGCCTCTATGCCGTCCATCAGGGCCGCCAGGCCGGCACGGACGGACTCTGCCCGGGTGGCGCCGCCGTCCACGATGGAAAGGAGGGGACCGCCGTCGGCCAGTTCCTGCCGGAAGTCCTCGCACAGCCGGCGGAGCGTGTCCTCTCCGGGGGGCAGCGCGATGCACACCTGGCTGCCGGTTCCGGAGGCCACAATGCCGCGGAGGGCATGCATCAGGATAGGTTCGCCGCCCAGCGGCACCGCGGCTTTCGGGATGCCGTAGCCCAGCCTCTGCCCTGAACCTGCTGCCACCAGGATCACTGCGGTGACCGGGCGGGTGGGTGTTTCGCTCATGCGGACTAGCCTACGTCCCTGCAGGCCGCGGGCGCCTGAGCACCTGCGGTTGAATCTTAAGGTGCGGCTTTTGGGCAAAAAGAAGCCCCAGTGCCACATAGGTGACACCGGGGTTCAATTCTTAGGAAGCCAGGACCTCGTCGAGAACGCTTGCGGCCTTCTCCTCGTCGGTCTTCTCAGCCAGCGCCAGTTCTGAAATCAGAATCTGCCGGGCCTTGGCCAGCATTCGCTTCTCGCCTGCGGAAAGGCCCCGGTCGTGATCGCGGCGCCACAGGTCGCGAACGACCTCTGCAACCTTGATGACGTCACCGGAAGCAAGCTTCTCCAGATTTGCCTTGTACCTACGTGACCAGTTGGTGGGTTCTTCCGTGAACTCGGCACGAAGCACATCGAATACGTGCTCCAGGCCTTCCTTGCCCACTACGTCCCGAACCCCAACAAGGTCAACGTTCTCTGCTGGAACTTCAATGGTCAGATCACCCTGGGCCACCTTGAGCTTGAGATACATTTTCTCTTCGCCCTTGATGGTGCGCATCTTGATTTCTTCAATCTTCGCAGCACCGTGGTGAGGGTAAACTACTGTCTCGCCGACCTCAAATACCATGTGGACATTTCCCCTTTCCCGCTGACCAGTTTATCACGATTCAGGCATATGACCGGCCGGGAAGAGAGCCGGGAACCGCAGAAATACGCGGAAAATAGGCCTAATCGGACCCCTTCACCCCCTTGACGAACACGGATAATAGTGCATGCAAGGGGCCTGAAGGAAGGGTGATGTGACACCGCCGAATCCGCGTTTGGCCTGCTTTGCGGATAGGCTATGCGTGATTAATGTTTCAAGACTCTTGAGGAGTACGCGACGTGCGTTTCACTGCGATGACCCGGGCCCAGCGCGGCAAACTGGCACTGACGGCAGCCGCCCTTGGCGTGGGCCTGCTGGCGTCGGGCTGCGGGTACACCAATTCCCAGCAGACCACCGCCCGTTACCAGGCGTCGGACGGCATCATCGCCGACCTCGGCCCGCTCCAGCTCCGGAACATCCTGATCGTCTCCGCGGGCGAGGACCAGCCGGGCCGCCTGATCGGCGCCGTCTACAACTCCTCTTCCCAGGACGTGACCCTCACGGTCAACGGCGCGGAAGGTTCGCAGACCGAAGTTCCCGTCAAGGCCAACTCCTCCACCCTGCTTAACGAGAGCTCCGACGAAGCCATCCTCAGCACCACGGGCGGAATCCCGGGCTCGCTCGTGGACGTCAAGATCAGCGAAGACGGCACCAACGTCAGCAACACGGTGAAGGTTCCCGTGCTGGACACCACGCTGCCCGAATACAAGGAGTACCTGCCGGCCGGGAGCACTCCGGCACCCACCTCAGCCAGCCCGTCGCCGTCGGAATCCGAAGAAGCCGCCGGGGGCGACGGCCACTAGGCAGCCGCGCTGGCCGCCAGCATTCACGCATACAAAAGGAGGGGCCTGGCGGACCCTCCTTTTGTATGTCATTCGTCAACTGTCGCCTGTCCTGCGGCAAGTCAACCGGCCGCCAGGGCCGGCGCCTTATGGCTCGAACTTGTAGCCCAGCCCCCGCACGGTGACCAGAAACCGCGGTGCTGACGGATCAGGCTCGATCTTTCCGCGCAACCGTTTCACGTGGACGTCCAGGGTCTTGGTGTCCCCCACGTAGTCGGAACCCCAGACACGGTCGATCAGCTGGCCGCGGGTGAGCACGCGACCAGAGTTGCGCAGCAGCATTTCGAGGAGCTCGAACTCCTTCAGCGGCAGCAGCACCTGTTCCCCGCCCACGCTGACCACATGGCGTTCGATGTCCATCCGGACCGGCCCCGCCTGCACGGTGGAGGAGACGAGTTCCTCCGGTTCGCCCTGGCGCCGCAGTACCGCCCTCACCCTTGCCACGAGTTCGCGGGAGGAATAGGGCTTGGTGACATAGTCGTCGGCGCCAAGTTCCAGGCCCACCACTTTGTCGATTTCGGCGTCCTTGGCCGTCAGCATGATCACCGGGACGCTGGACCGCTGCCGGAGCTGGCGGCACACTTCCGTGCCGGAGAGTCCGGGAAGCTGCAGATCCAGCAGCACCAGGTCCGCGCCATTCCGGTCGAATTCGGTGATGGCGTCCAGGCCGTTGTCCACGACCTCCACCTCAAACCCTTCCTTGCCCAGCAAATAGGACAGGGGATCGCTGAACGACTCCTCATCCTCGACAATCAAGATCCTGCTCAAGCTGTTGCTCCTCGTTCT
This sequence comes from Pseudarthrobacter sp. NCCP-2145, assembly GCF_023708005.1. Classification (NCBI taxonomy): domain Bacteria; kingdom Bacillati; phylum Actinomycetota; class Actinomycetes; order Micrococcales; family Micrococcaceae; genus Pseudarthrobacter; species Pseudarthrobacter sp. NCCP-2145. The sequence continues at coordinate 21,920 of NZ_BRCG01000006.1, forward strand.
GTTGCGCCGGCGGCGCCGGGTCCTTGGGTGACAGGTGGCTCTTCCAGGCTTTTCCGGAGGCCAGGGGCGGGGGCAGCGGCAGGATCCGCCTGTTCCCCTCCGTCCTGGCCTTCCATCTCGGGAAGCCGGAGGGTGAACGTGGATCCCTGCCCGGGCTGGGACCACAGGGTCACCTCGCCGCCGTGGTTGGAGGCGACGTGCTTGACGATGCTCAGGCCCAGGCCGGTGCCCCCGGTATGGCGTGACCGTGCCGAATCCACCCGGTAGAAACGTTCGAAGACGCGTTCCTGGTCCTCGGGGCTGAGTCCTTCACCCTGGTCCGTCACAGAGATCGAGACCAGGCCTTCCCTGCTGCGGACGCCGATCCCCACCCGGGTATTTTCCGGGGAGTAGCGGATGGCGTTGTCGATCAGGTTGCGGAGGGCGGTGACCAGCAGGTCCTGGTCCCCGAAGACCTTCGCGTCTGTCCGCCCGCCCACCACGATCCGGATGTTCTTGCTCTCCGCCGGAAGCTGGGACCGGTCCACGGCCTCGGCTATGACGGCGTTGACGTCAACCGGCCTGCCCTGCTGCGCCACGCTCGCCCCCTGCAGCCTGGACAGCTCGATGATGTCCTGCACCAGTGCGGCCAGCCGGCCTGACTCCTTATGCATGCGTTTGGCGAAGCGCCGAACGGCAAGTTCATCATCCGCCGAGGACTCCAGGGCTTCGGCGAGCAGCGAGATGGCGCCCACGGGGGTTTTCAGCTCGTGGGAAACGTTGGCGACGAAATCGTTCCGGATCTCTTCGGTCCTGGTGATCTCCGTGCGGTCATCCGCGAGCAGCAGGATGTATTCCTCACCGAGCATGGCGGCCCGGACCTGGACGATGATGGTTCCCTGGCCGAGCGGGCCACGGGGAAGCTCCAGCTGCTTTTCCAGGATGACGCCGTCGCGCCGGACACCCGCCGTCATGTCCAGCAGTTCCTTGTGGACCACAGTGTGGCCGCGGACAAGGCCGTAGGCGTAGGCTGCCGGGCTGGCCCGGACCACGCCGTCCACGGCGTCAACCACCACGAAGGCGCGGCCGACGACGGCCAGCACCTCGGCAGCGCCCGGCGGCAGGGCCGGCTCTTCAGTGTCCACGTCCAGCAGTTGCCGCTGCCGCTCGCTGACCCGGTACGCGAGCACCCCGAACGTGCCGAGCGCCAGGCCGACAAGGCCGGCCACCAAGCCGATGAGCATAGGATCCACAGCTCCACCTTATGCTCTGGAAGACGCTGATCGGCGCGTCCGGGCCTCCTCCTGCGACGGTTCAACTAACGTTCACCTTCAAGGGCCTCGCCGTTTACCCGGTGCTGGCAGAGTAGCCAGTTGGAGTGCCGATTGGCGACGCGATTCCCGCTGCCCGGACCGGGCCCGGCGGGAGTTACAAGGAAAGGACGCCCACGTGCGTAAGGTTTTTCAGGAAGAGCTGACCCAGGTCGGCGACCAGCTCGTGGAGATCTCCCGGCTGGTCAGCGAAGCAATGGACAAGGCCACCACCTCCTTTGAAGTGGCGGACGTAGACCTTGCGCAGGACGTCATCGCTGCGGACGCCCGCATCGACTTCCTGCAGAACAGCCTCGACGAGCGCGCTATCGACATCCTGGCGCTGCAGGGGCCGGTGGCCAGCGACCTGCGCATGATTGTGGGCTCGCTGCGGATGAGCGCCTCCCTCGAGCGGATGGGCGACCTTGCCCGGCACATTGCCCAGCTGGCACGCCTGCGCTACCCGTCCACCGTCATTCCGGAATCCATGACCGGCACCTTCAAGCGCATGGCCGAGCTGGACCAGGAAATCGCCGACAAGCTGACTGTCCTCCTGGAAACCCGCGACCTGGAGGTGGCAAGGGATATCCTCAAGGCGAATACGGCCATCAACGACCTCCACCTCAGCGTCTTCAAGGCCATCGCCGCACCGGAGTGGAAGGAATCGCCCGCCACCACGGTGGATGTTGCCCTCGCCAGCCGCTACTTCGAACGCTTCGCGGACCACGGCGTTTCGGTGGCCCAGAAGGTCACCTACCTGGTGACCGGTGCCTGGCAGCCCACCGGGACAGAACACAGCTAAAAATTCTCGGGAGTTTTTCGGGAACAACGACGGCGGGCTGGCCACCCCAGGTGACCAGCCCGCCGTCGTTGTTTCACTTTTGACGCAGCGCGTTCTTCGGCCGGAGTGCGTCCAAGGGTGGGCCCCGGCGACGGGATTCCCTGGCCGAGCTTGCGAGGCTAGGGAGACGTCGGGGCGAACGACCGAGCACCCGGCGAAGAACCGCGAAGTTTTACTTCTTGCCCTGGTTCGCTACCGCCAGGATGGCCTGTTCCGCGGCTTCCGGGTCAAGGTAGGTGCCGCCGGGCTTGATGGGCTGGAAGTTCTCGTCCAGGTCGTACACCAGCGGGATGCCGGTGGGGATGTTCAGGCCGGCGATGGCTTCGTCGCTGATGCCGTCCAGGTGCTTGACCAGGGCACGCAGGGAGTTGCCGTGGGCCGTGACCAGGACGGTCTTGCCGGCCTTGAGGTCCTCCTTGATGTCCGACTCCCAGTACGGCAGCAGGCGGACCAGGACGTCCTTGAGGCATTCCGTGCGCGGGAGTGCGTCACCCAGGTCCGCATAGCGGGGATCGTGCGCCTGGGAGAACTCGGAGTCGTCGTCCAGCGGGGGCGGCGGGGTGTCGTAGGAGCGGCGCCATTCCATGAACTGCTCCTCGCCGTACTCTGCGAGGGTCTGGGCCTTGTCCTTGCCCTGCAGGGCGCCGTAGTGGCGTTCGTTCAGGCGCCAGTCGCGCTTTACAGGGATCCAGCCGCGGTCGGCCTTGTCCAGTGCGATGTTGGCCGTGTTGATGGCCCGCTTCAGCAGGGAGGTGTAGAGGATGTCCGGGAGAACATTGTTCTCAACCAGGAGCTCGCCGCCGCGTGCTGCTTCCGTGCGGCCCTGGTCGTTGAGGTCTACGTCCACCCAGCCGGTGAACAGGTTCTTGGCGTTCCATTCGCTGTGGCCGTGGCGCAGCAGAATCAGCTTGTAAGTCATGATTTTCATCCTAGCCGAGCGCCGCCGCCGCCTGCCCAGCGTTACAAGCCCGGCCCCGGGGACGCGGCACCTCCGGCTGCGGGGATAAGGTGGGGCCGTGGTGCAAAAGGCTGAACGGGTGACTGCCCCGCAGATTTCCGGCAGGAAAAGCACCGGCAGGCCGGTGGGCAACGTGACCCGTGGAACCACCAATCCCAACCGGATGCGCCGGGTGGACCGCTGGCTGGCCGGCCCGCAGGCCTGGCGGCTCCGGAACGCCGCCGACCCCCTGGTGGTGGACCTGGGATATGGCGCGACGCCCGCCACCGCCGTCGAACTCTTTGACCGGCTGGCTGCCGTCCGCCAGGATGTGCAGGTCGTTGGAATCGAGATTGAGCCGGAACGCGTCCGCGCCGCCCTCCCCCTGCAACGGCCCGGCTTGAGCTTCCGCGTGGGCGGCTTCGAACTGCCCGTGGCGGGACGGCCGGTCCTGGTACGGGCGTTCAACGTCCTGCGGCAGTACGAGGAAGCTGATGTTCCCGGTATCTGGCGGCTGGTTCAGGACCGCCTGAGCCCTGGCGGCCTGTTCATCGACGGCACCTGCGATGAGATCGGGCGGCGCGTCACGTGGGTGGCGCTTGACGCCGAACGGCCGCTGTCCCTCAGCATCTCAGTCCGTTTCGGCAGCTTCGAACTGCCTTCGGACGTTGCCGAAAGACTGCCCAAGGCCCTGATCCACCGCAACGTTCCCGGAGAACCGGTCCACGCCCTGATGCAGGCCATGGACCGGGCATGGCTGGGGTGCGCGCCGCTCGCGTCCTTCGGGAACAGGCAGCGGTGGCAGGGCATGTGCCGGACGTTGCGGGACGCGGGCTGGCCGGTGCAGGACGGGCCGGCCCGGTGGCGGCTGGGCGAGCTCACCGTGGGGTGGGACGCCGTGGCTCCCCTGGCCTGAGGACGCCGGAAGCGGGGTCCCTGCGGGCAGGCTCGCGGCCCTGGGAAACCCGGGGTGGGTTGTGCTGCGAAAGGCGCGTTCAGTCCACCGGCTGGCTACCAGGGACCATAGGGGCCGGTGTTGCGGCTGCCGCCCCGGCCTGCGTCCTTGACTGCCGGCCGCACGTCCGCCAGGTAAACGGACGCGGCCACTACGGCCGCGAGGCCGAACAGGCCGAGCGTGCCGAAAAAGCCGCCTCCGCTGCCGAAGAACGAGATGACACCAATCAGGGCTGCACCGCCGGTCAGTGCGAGCCAGAAAGTCTTGGTCCTTTTGCCCGTGGCCTCGAACGCGTTGGCACGGTGCCGGGCGCAGTCGGCTACAGCCCACAGCTCAAGGCCGAGCGCCACCAGGGCAAGAATAAAGAACACTGCCTGCTCTACAGGCCGAATAATCAGTTCACCGTCCACAAGCCCAGCCTAGCCGCCCAGCGAGTCCAGCGCCCGCTTCAAATCGGACCAGAGGTCCTCCACGTTTTCGATTCCCACACTCAGCCGCACCAGGTTCTCCGGAACGCTCGCCGGCTCGGCGGTGTGCCGCCGTCGGCGTTCGATGAGGGACTCAACGCCGCCCAGCGACGTCGCGGGAAGCCACAGCTGCAGCGCGCGGACGAGTTTGTCGGCAGTGTCAGCGCCGCTCAGTCCTGCGGCGGGGGCAACCTGCACGCAGATGATGGAGCCAAACCCCTTCATCTGGACCTTGGCCCGTTCATGGCCGGGATCCGCGGTCAGGCCAGGGAACCGGATGGACTCGATGGCCGGGTGTGCGCCAAGGCGTTCAGCCAGCACCGTGGCAGAGGCCTGGGAGCGTTCTATCCGCAGCGCCAGCGTCCGCAGTCCGCGCAGCGCCAGCCAGGCCTCGAACGGTCCCGCGATCCCGCCGTGGATGGTCCGGTGGTGGAGCAGGGCCGAGCGGATGTCTGCGTTGGACGTCACCAGGGCGCCCAGGACGACGTCGGAATGGCCTGCCAGATACTTGGTCACCGAGTGCAGGACGACGTCGGACCCCAAGGCCAGGGGCTGCTGGACAAGGGGCGTGGAGAAGGTGTTGTCGGTGACGACGATGGCGCCGGCAGCGTGCGCGGCTGACGTCAGGGCCTCGATATCGGCGATGCCAAGCATGGGGTTGGTGGGGCTTTCCAGCCACAGCATGGAAGCAGCACGGGCGTTGGGTCCATTCGGTGCCAGGGCGGCCTTGACGGCGTCCGTATCCGCGATGTCCACGGTGCGCAGTTCGACGAATTCCTTCTGCGCCAGTTCGGAAGCCATCACCAAGGACCCGGAGTAGCTGTGCATTGGCATGACCAGCACTCCCCCTGGGGGGATCAGGGAAAGGGCCGAGCTGACCGCCGCAAGCCCCGACGAGTAGAGCAGCCCCGGCAGCTTGGAACCTTCAAGCTGGCCGAGCGCCTCCTCGAAGGGATCCCAGGTGGGGTTGGAATACCGGCCGTACCCGCGGTCGCCGTCCCCGAGGGCTCCGGTGCCAAAGTATGTGGAGGAAAGGACGACAGGGTGATTGACCGGCTGGTCCCTTTCCCTGGGGGGACGTCCGGCCGCAACCACCACCGTTTCGGCTGACAGCGCGCCGGCCTGCTGTTCGGAGAGACTCATGGTGAAAGCGTACTGTCCGGCAGCAGTCCCCCGGAAAGCTGTTACCCGCAGGGGCACCGGCCTCCGTCCACAGGCCCGATCGGTTTTGTCAGCGGGGATCGGTAGGCTTGATGGGTGAGCAATCAAAGGGCCGGGCTTTTCATCGCGTTTGAGGGCGGCGACGGCGCCGGCAAATCAACGCAGGCTGCCCGGCTTGCAGAAGCCCTGGAATCCCGGGGCCTCACCGTCCTGCGTACCCGTGAGCCGGGCGGAACTCCCATCGGCGAAAAACTGCGTTCGCTGGTACTTGATCACGGCCACGGCCACATCGATGCCCGCACGGAAGCGCTCATCTTTGCCGCTTCCCGGGCCGCGCACGCCGCCCAGGTCATCCGGCCCGCCCTGGAACGCGGCGAGATCGTCCTGACGGACCGTTACATCGACTCATCGGTGGCCTACCAGGGGGCAGGACGCGGACTGGGCGAGGACGCCGTACGGTCCCTTAACGAGTGGGCCACCTCCGGCCTGCAGCCCCACCTCACCGTCCTGCTGGATGTCGAGCCCGCCGTTGGCCGCCGCCGCCGGACAGCCGGCGATGCTGCCGAAGACCGGCTGGAATCTGAAGCTGATGACTTCCATACCCGTATCCGGGATGCCTTTTTGGAGCTGGCCCGCAGCCGTCCGGAGTCATACCTCGTGCTGCCCGCCCACCACCCGGTCGATGGGCTGGCGGAGCGCATCCTCGAAGGAGTGGACAGTCTCCTGGCCGCGCACCACGGCGTCCCGGCAGATATTCTTCCGGGACATGAGCCGTCGGCAGGTGGCCGGCCGTGACGGTGTGGGACGACCTGCAAGGGCAACCCGCCGTCGTCGAACAACTGCGGCAGGCCTCCAGCGGCGAGGGGCTCACGCACGCGTGGCTTTTTACCGGCCCGCCGGGCTCCGGGCGTTCGAACGCGGCGAAGGCCTTTGCCGCGGCACTGAACTGCGACCAGGACGACGTCAGCCAGCGCGGATGCGGCCGCTGCTCCGCCTGCCTGACCATCCTGGGTGAGACCCATTCGGATGTCACGTTCGTCCGGACCGAGAAGGTCACCATCACCATTGACGAAGCCCGGGAGCTGGTGGCCACCGCCGGCAACAGGCCCTCGACAGGCCGGTGGCGCATCATCGTGGTGGAGGATGCGGACCGGATGGCCGAGCGCACCACGAATGTCCTCCTCAAAGCCATCGAGGAACCCACTCCCCGGACCGTGTGGATGCTCTGCGCCCCGTCCCCGGCGGACGTCCTGGTGACCATCCGCTCGCGCTGCCGCAGCGTGGCTTTGCGGCTGCCGCCTGCCGCTGACGTCGCTGCCCTGCTGGTGAAGCGCGACGGCGTGGATCCGGCGCTCGCTGAGCGTGCGGCCCGGGCGGCGCAGAGCCATGTTGGGATCGCCCGCCGGCTGGCGCGCGACCCCGCCGCCAGGGAACGCCGGCTGGAAACTGTCCGGTTTCCGCTCGGCCTGCGGGGCGTCACCGCGGCAGTGATGATGGCAGACAAGCTGGTCAAGATCGCCACCGCAGAGGCCAACAGTTCCAATGAGGAACGGGACGCCGCGGAGAAGGCCGCGCTGCTGGCAACACTGGGCGCACCGGACTCCGGGACGCTTCCTCCGGCCATGCGCAGCCAGGTAAAGCAGCTGGAGGACGACCAGAAACGGCGGGCCAAACGGTCCATCACGGACTCGCTGGACCGGACGCTGACGGATCTCCTGTCCTTCTATCGGGATGTGCTGATCATCCAGCTCGGGAATGCCGTGGAGCTCGTGAACGTTGAGCTCAGGAGTGATTTGGAGGAGTTCGCCAACCGCTCCACGCCGGAATCAACGCTCGCCCGGATGGACGCCATCAACAAAGCCCGCGAACGCATCACCACCACCAACGTTGCACCGCTGTTGACCATTGAGTCCATGGCAGCCAGCCTGATCTAGCCCTTCAAGGAGACCGATGACTGCCCGCCCCCTGCCAGTACGCCCGCGATTCGCGGCGGCCGGCGTCCGCGCCCTCGGGGCCATGGTCCTGGCCATGGTCCTGGCGTCCTGCAGCCTCCTGAATGGTGAAGACCGCAGCCAGGAGGCGGCCACCGCCAAGGCGGACCCGTCGATCGTGGCGTCTGCACCGGAAGGGCTCGAGGAGTTCTACTCCCAGGAGGTCGTCTGGGAGCGGTGCGAGAACGAGTTCCAGTGCGCCAACGTGACTGTGCCCATGGACTACGGCAACCCCGACGGCGAGACAATCCAGATTGCCGCGCTGCGGGCTCCAAGCACGGGAAAGAAGACCGGCAGCCTCCTGGTCAACCCTGGCGGTCCAGGCGCGTCTGGCTATGACTTCGTCAAGGATGCGGCCGGGACGCATTTTTCCCAGGCCGTGCGGGACTCCTACGACCTTGTGGGCTTTGACCCCCGGGGCGTGAAACGCTCAGCCCCCGTCACGTGCATGACCGACGCCGAACGGGATGCCGCGAGGGCCAAGATCTACGACCTCGAAACCGATGCCGGACTTGCCGAGGTCCTGGCGGACAACAAGGCGACTGCGGCCCAGTGCGAGGAGCAGACGGGTCCGGTGCTGGGGAACATCGATACGGTCAGTTCCGCAAAGGACGTGGACATTCTTCGGGCCGTGGTCAATGATCCGAAACTCAACTATCTTGGCTACTCCTACGGCACGTTCCTGGGCTCAACCTACGCTTCCCTGTTTCCTGACAACGTGGGAAGAATGGTGCTGGACGGAGCACTGGACCCCTCCATCAGCAACGAAGAGCTGACCAGCGGGCAGGCCCGTGCGTTCGAGAAGGCAATCCGCGCCTATGTTGCCAGCTGCCAGGGCCAGGACGGCTGCCCCCTGAGCGGGGACGTGGATTCCGGCGTCCAGCAGATCCGCGACCTGATCGCCGCGGTCCAGCAAACGCCGCGGACCGCCAAGGACGGGCGGGTGGTGAATGCCACCATGTTCGTCAGCGGCCTGATCACGCCGTTGTACAACGACCAAAGCTGGCCCGCCCTCACCCAGGCCCTGGAAGCGGCAATGACGGGAGACGTCAGCCTCATGCTGCGGCTCGCAGACCTGGGGGCCGACCGCTCTTCCAACGGGACGTATACGTCCAATTCCACCTTCGCCTTCAATGCCATTAACTGCCTTGACTACCCCATGGAGTCCGATACAGCCGCCATGCGTGCGGAGCAGCAGCGCCTGATGCAGGACTCACCCACCTTCGGGTACTTCTTTGCATACGGAGGCACGAACTGCGTGGACTGGCCGTATGAGAGCGTGCGCACGCCGTCGCCGGTGGAATACGACGGCGGCTCCCCCATCGTTGTCATCGGCACCACCGGCGACCCTGCCACCCCGGTGGAATGGGCGTCATCGCTGCGCAAGCAGCTGGGCAACGCTGCACTCCTCACGTGGGAAGGCGAAGGCCACACCGCCTATGGCCGGTCCAACAGCTGCATCGAGGACGCCGTGGACCGCTATCTGGTAAGCGGCCAGGTTCCCGCCGACAACACGGTGTGCTGAAGGCCTCACCCTGTCCCGGGCGCCCATTTTGACCCGGGCGCCGGGACTCTATTACAGTTGACTCTTGCATGAAGCGCCCGGTTTTGCCGGAGATTCGTGCGGTGCTTCCTTAGCTCAGTCGGTAGAGCGTTTCACTCGTAATGAAAAGGTCATCAGTTCGATTCTGATAGGAAGCTCGGGATAAACCCCTAGGACTCAAGGGTTCTAGGGGTTTTTCGCTGGTTAATTGACATCCCACGATTCCTATGCACTCCCTCAGATGTCGCTCGATCATCGACGCTTTCGTCACTTTTTCGTCACCTAGACTGGCCTCCCAAGCCCCCTAAACCCTCAAAGGGTCCTTTGGCATAGCCGGTGGTTTCCCAGCCTCCCAGCCGTATAGAAGCAGCTCGCGCAGGTCAGGCCTGCTGATCCCAATAACCCCGGCGGAGCTACCAGACGTCCCAATGGCAGCGAAGTGCGCCAAAACCCCCAATGGGGAAGACAGCGCTGCGCTGTCGGCGGAGCGATACTTCCTTTAGGCTTGGGGCCGGTTGCAGGTGTACGAGGGGAGATTAGGCAACGCGATGACGGATGCGAAGCGCACAGCTCCCGACCCCGAATTCGTCCAGCTGTACCGGCAGGGGACGCCGACATCGAAGATCGCGGCCTGGGCCAGGGTCGCGGAAACGACGGTCCGGTACCACCTGCAGCTCGCAGCGAAGCAGGACCCGGATATCCGGGACGAGCACAAAGCCACGCTGGCGGAGCCGGCACCGCGGACCTCAGAGGCCGGGTTGCGGAACCTTGCCGCCGTCCTGGCCTTTTACGAGGCCCAGGGGCGCCTGCCTGTCGGGCACGGGAAGACGGCCAGGGGGCGGGCGTTGGGATCATGGCTGGCGAACCGTCGCCGGCAATCCTCCGATGGGACTCTCTCCCCCGTGTACCGGGACGCGCTGGCGGTCATTCCAGGCTGGGATGCGCCCTCGATGCGTAAAGCCCAGGATGCGCAGCGCTGGCAGCAGCGGCTGGAGGAGCTTCAGCGGATCCGCGCCGCCGGTGGCGAGTGGCCCCGCCACCAGAAGACGGACGACCGGGACGAACGCACCCTGGGGGTCTGGCTGCACCAGCAACGGATCGACTACCGCGCCGGCAGGATGGACCCGGCAAAGGAGGACAAGCTGAACCGGCTGGTGCCGGGCTGGCGGCAGGGCCGTGGTCACCGTGGCGGCCGCAGACGCCCGATCCTCCCAACCTAGGGCGTCGCGGGCGCCTGGTGCGGGCCTGACCAGTTCGGCCAAGCCGCCCCGGCCGGCATGTGGGTTAGGTTTCCTGGTCCTTTCGGGTCTTCGAGGTGGCGCGGTAGGCGGTGATGGAAGCGCCGAGCGCTGCCAGGGAGAGCACGAAGTTGATGATGGTCAGTGGTTCCATGAGGGTTTCGTTATCGTTGAGTAGGACTTAGTCTGGGAAGGAGCCGGTGGCCGCAACCTTCGCGGTCACTACCACCAGGTTCGTAGCTACACCTACTTCCTTGCTTTACGCTTACGCTTCCGAGTTGTCGCTCGGGAGCGTTTGCTCCTTAAGAGTGCGTTCCGCGTGTAGAGCAGAGCGATGACCGCTGTCGCGAGCCTGATCGCTTCGTCGATGCTCATGTAGCCACCTCCTTCCTGCCCCGCCGTGCGAGGCCCCCGCTGACGCAGCCGGTCGAGGGTGGGCCGTCAACCCCGGAGAATCCCGCGGAATAAGGGAGCCCTGGATTGATGGGTCGGGCCCCCGGACGGCTACGATCAGCGGCCTTGTACGAAGAACAACCCAGCCAGGTGTAAGGGAAAACAAGCATTTACAGGCCGAAGCGCAGCGAAGGACCATCTCCTGGGTGCAGCGCAGAGGAGACCAGGGCTCTTGCCCCGGGGTATGCCCATTGGCGGGCAGGGGGAGCCCTCCGCATAGCTCAAAGCTGTCCCCACTGGGTATAACCCCGGCCTGGGTGTCGTACCTCTCCCCGATGATGAGAGCCGGCGGCCAGCACCGTGGCCGCCGTTCTTTGGTGTGTCAATTCGAACATATGTTCTAAAGTTGCGGTATGTCCTCCGAGAGTTTTCAGGTCGCGCTGCAGGCGCAGTACGCACGGCGGGCCGGCCCATTCGGGCTAACCGTGGAAGAGCTCGACTTCGAGCACTTTCCGGTCAAGAACGGGTACCCGGGCATCCCGGTAAAGGCGTGGGTCCGGTTCCCGAACTGCGCGGAGCTGGTGGACGGCGAAGTGTTTGCCTGGACAGCGAAGGCAGCCGAAGTGACGTGGAAGGACGGGCCGGTCACGTACCGGACCTGGGTGTGGAGTCGGCGGTCACCCGCCGGGAGGAAATGATGAACAGGAATTTGGGAGAGCGGACGCGTGGCAAGAACAGCAAGTGATAATCCCCTGGATGTCCCCGTGCAGGTCCGGTTCACGGCTAAAGGCATTCCCCTGGCCGTCAGATATGACGGCCAGATCTGGGCCGTGGCCGCCGAGCCGGTGCGCTGGTTTACCCGCGCCGACTGGTGGAACACCAACAGGCGGGCCCCGGTTGGCTGCGGTGACCTGGTCAGCATCGAACACTGGCAACTCCAAGTCCGACTGACCTCAACCTCTGCGCTGCGCACGTTCGAGCTGCGCCGCGACCCACTGTCGGAGCAGTGGCTGCTCGCAGCCATCACGGACATCGCGGCGGCCGCCGCCTAAGCCCGGCAGGGCTGGCGGCTGTAGCGTGGCGCTATGACAGAGGGACGTGCCCCCGGCCCTGCATCCGCCCGAGTCGCTGGCCCTGGCTAAGGCCGTTGATTCGATGCCTACTGAGGCCGCATTGTCTGGCGGCAGCCGATATGAACCGAAGTGGGCCGGGTCAGCGCTTATATTGCCAGTGATCACGTGACGCTTTGGTCAAGGCAGCACAAAAACCTATGAAGGTCCTGCCTGGTCTGGCCGAAGCTCTCGCAGAGCAGGTGCCTCCCGGCGTAGTCCTGGACGGCGAAGCCGTCATCTGGAACCGGGACCGGCTGGACTTTGAGGCGCTGCAGCAGCGCATGGTCGCCTTCAGGGCTGCCTTGCCGGCCCTGGGCCTGGGCGGGGCACGTCCGCTAGACCGGTGCAAAGAGAAACACCGGCCAACGCTGCCGGCAGCGCTGGAAAGCACCTCAGCCAGAGCAGTTGCCTAGGATATGCGCGTAAAAGTAACCCTGACCGTAGAGGTCATGACAGCCAGCTCAGCTACATCGAATCCAAAGGTGCGACGTACGAAAAAGCCAGAGCAGCTGCTGAAGCTCAGCTTTCTGAAGGTTCTAAAGCCATAGTGATCCGCGCTATTCGATAGCCGTCACTATTTGGCACCGCCCCGATATGAAGGGCCCAAGAATGTGCATAGTTGCGGCATGACAGACTAACACGATGACAAAGGCCATGTCGCCCATCCACTTGACGGTCAGCTATCCATCAATGACTTTCTACCCGCGACTCCCGCTATTGTGCCTGCCGCCAGCAGAGAACCAACAGATGAGGAGCTGGCGCAGTTTCTGGCCAACGAACGTGCCGCGGACGAAGAACAAAATTCCCTCGTCCGCGCACGTCCGCTACTCACCAAATCTGCTGCTGCGCTTCTTCTTCTTCCTTAGAGCGAAGACGTGTACGGTCGAGGAGATCCGAGGCTCGCTCGTTGCCGGCGATCGACGTTTCTACGGCCTGCTGTCCAAGAAGAACGTATGCCCACCGGCGGTGATTGCGCTGAGATGGCTCCAGCTCATTAATCTGTTCGCACCACGCAATGGCAGCAGCCTGCTTTCGGTGGACGTTGATGTCTGAGAGAGCTGAATCAGCTTTGGTTTCAACTATGTAGACCATCTCAGCTGTTCTCACCAGGAAGTCTGGTGAGTATCGTGCCGGCATCCCATCGGCTTTCAGGTAAGGCCGCTGGAGGAAGGTGTGCTTGTATTCACTGATCTTGCAAAGCGCTTCTGTATACGTGTCGTTGTTCGCCCATTCAAGGAACTTTCGTTCCAGGCCGCCGCCATGGGTGGGGACGGGTAGCTTGGGGTAGATGCACTTCGCTACTTCGACGCAAGAAGTGGAGCGGACGCTAAGCGCTGGTACCTCCGAAAGGCTCCTGTAGTTGACTTCAGCCACCTTCACCGTCTCTTGGCTTAGGGATTTGACCAAGGCACTTGCCATGTACCCTGCGAGCTCATTGGTGACGGCATCAGTCAGGAGGACACGCCAGTTCTCGTCCTCCAGGGGGTTTATTACTTGGCCAAAGAAGCGGTTACGAATGTACGTATCGATCCAACCCAAGATCTCAGGTCGGAAGGATTGAAGGAAGGGGTACTCTGCCAGTGAGTTGTACTTTTTGGCGCTAGTTGTCATCTCTGAGCGAGCACCGCCTAGGGCTTCCGTAATCCGCACCGTAAGACGCGAGAGGTAGTCGTTGTAACCGGTAGCGGTCATAACCCCACCGTCTACGCGGTAGTCGCCGAATTGCGTCTTGGTCTGCGCATCCACTGAAACGAAGCGGTCTCCCTTTCCTACAAAGGACTTGGCGTCGGCAAATGGAAAGCGCGATACGGGGAGTCGGTAGGGATCAAGCGTGGGGCTCTTGAGGGCCTCTTCGCGGTCTCGGACCATCATCGGAACGTGGAAATCAAAGGCTTCGTACCCCTCCCTCAACTCAACGATTTCCAGGTCGCCCGTTGGTGCGGTAGCTCCGTCGGCACCCCCAATCTCGCCAGCCAGGCCCTCGCTCATGAGCTCGTCATAGAAGTCGGAAAAGGCCGGGTGCTCCACGATGAAGAGCACATCAAAGTAATTATCGGGTTCAAGCTTGTTAGCGATACGCCTACGCGTCTCGCGTTTCATTTCGTCAATTTGCTCATCCCCGCGCCACATCAAGCGCAAACCGCGGCCAATGGTCTGTTCGAGGAGTATTTGTGCCTTGCTGGAGCGCAACGGCACGATGACGGCAATGTTGTTTACGTCGAAACCTTCGCGGAGCATAAGTACGCTTACGATGACTTTAGGGTGCTGATGGCGATCGACGTCGAACAACCTTTCGCGGGTCTTCTCCCAGTCCGCCTTCGACATCTCGCCCTTGCGGTTGGAGTCCACCGTCAGCACATCGTCATGGGCCATCCCTTCGGAATCGAGGAACTCCTCCACAAAGCCCGTGACAGACGTGTCTTCGCAAATGATCATGAGTTTTGGGTGCTTTGAAGGGTCAACATGGTGGAAGCTTTGTTCCAGCATGGCGAGTTTCGTCAGCCCTGCCCGGATCATGATTCGCTGTCCCTGAGATAGGCCCGTTGCTTTGCCTTTGTCGTCACGCTCAGCGTTGAAGTCGAGTGGAAGCGAGGCTACTTCCTTACGCTTGTCCAGCGCTAGCGCCTTAACGAGCCCTGACTTCATCGCTTCCTTAAGGTCGAAGTCGACGATGATGTGTGGAAAGTAGCGCCGGCCTTTCCTTGCTCCAGAGCCAGTTTCATTGAAGGGTGTCGCAGAAAAGTCGACCTGCACGAAGCGGTCACTCTTCGTTGAGGCGATCTCTGTCAGGCTCTTCTGCCACTCGACTTCGTCAACTTGTTGTCCCTTGCGAATAGAGTGGATGTGATGTGCTTCGTCGTTGAAAACGACAAGTGAAGGAAGGTCCCTCAGCCAGTCGAGAGGGCCTCCGCGGACATAGTTCCGGTCCAATGTGTTGAGAGAGTTTGCGGCACTGGTCCCAGGGCTTAGAGGTACGAAACTCTCGACAGCGGCTTTGGCATCGATGTCAGCACCGGGCGCTTGCGTCTCCGGTACGAACTCAGGATCTTCGACCCCCGCCAGGAGGTGCCAGTTCGTGATGGCGATCAGGCCACTGCCAGTGACTTTTTTGCCGATGTTTTCCTTGGTTACGACAGAGGACTGGACGAAGCTGAACACTTGGTCGCGATAGTTGTCAGGAATAAAGACATCCTGGTTTCGGAAGATATCCGAGGTTTCAAAATCGCGAATCCCTTCTCGTTCTTTGCCAAGGAACGAGTCCAGCAGCCGGTCGTAGACAATGAGTCCTGGCGCGACCATCAAGAAGTTCGAACTGAACCGGCTGTCATTCGAGTATTCCCGTTCGTTCAGGTGCTGCCAGATCATCAGCGCATTGAGGACCCAGGTCTTGCCCGTGCCTGTGGCCATCTTCGCTGCGTATTTTGGATGCTGATTTTGGCTCCGGGTCACCTCCCCCAAGGTGTCACCGTTCAGAAGGGCATCTGGAGCGAGCTTGCGGTACAAGCTCTCCAAAGTGGTTGCTTTAAGTACCTCGTGCGCGTAAATGACGTGCAGGATCGCAGCTCGTTGCCCGGCATGGAAATTCATGGTTCTCAGTTGCACGAAGTCATCCTGGAACCAATACTTCAGAAGCTCGGCAGTTACGGGCGTAACTTCCTCCATGAGTGCCGTATCTTGGCCTTTGACAATGTCGGGTATCTGGTCGTCAATGATTTGACTGAGGGCTTTCGCCAAGGGGAACAATTCACCATTAGCGCTCACTTCGTAACCTCAACGTTCTCGATGATGACTTCAGACTCATAACCAAAGACGTCAACGGCTCTGACGCATACCCTGCGGGCTGTTGGCTTAACGTTTAGGTCTATATGTGCCGTTGTTGTCACTCGCAGATGGTCACCATCGTTGTCAGTGTTTTCCCGATAGTCCTGCCAGTAGGAACGGAAAATCTGGCCGTCATAGTCCGGGTCGACGGCCCAGTATTCTAGCAGCGCCAAGGGCTCCGCATTCATGACCTCCAGGAGCTGGCTGCGGCTCTTGTCATCGAGATTGATTGCATCCGGCGAAAGGAGAACGTAGTTCTGGAGCTCGACCGTCAATCTCTCTGACTCACCCTTCTGCGTCCTGTTGGTAACCGCAGCATTGATGTACTGCATGGTAGAAAATCGAACTTCGTCCACCAGCTTTTCTACAGAGCCTTTCTTCTTGAGACGGTCTAGGAGGTCTGGCGGAATAACACGGACCTCAAGTCGGTCGTCATTGAGAGCCTGTATGTCTTGGCCAATTGAGTCAGCGAAGTTCCAACCGAGCACATACACCTTGTCGAATCCACCCATGACTGTCAGCCGGGCTTGTTGTGCCCGTTTGAGGGTTGAGCCCGTTACAACGGCGTTGGGACTCGTGGCTATTACCAATGCTTTCTCATCGGGGATCCTGCCCAATGCTCCGCCCTGGCTGATTTCAGGGGGCAAAGGAACAGCGCCAAACAGCCGCAGTATGACTTGGGCCAATTCTCCAACTCGGTACTTCCGCCCCAGCACGGACTTAGCCTGTTCGACCTGATAATCTCCGATGGCTTGGAAGAGGAAAGGCTTGGCATTTTGATCGATCAGCCGCTTACGCATGATCATCGCCGATGGCTTTCCGAGGTCCGAAGCGACCCAGTTTCGACCGGTTCGTTCAGCGACAGAAGCCGTTGTTCCCGAACCGGCAAAGAAATCAGCAACGATCCCACCCGGAGGGCATGACGTTTCGATGATCCTTTCGAGTAGCTTCTCAGGTTTCTGGGTGGGATAGTTCAGACGCTCTCCCGAAGTGGGACTAATCCGATTAATGTCTCCCCAGAAATCTGTCACCGGGGTACCTTTGGCGTCCCGTAAATATCTCTTTCGGCTTAGTGACTTTCCGGTTGAGGAAAGCACGATTTCACCCTGGTCGTACAGCGCCTGCATAGTGCTCTGCGCATAGCGCCAATATCCTTTTACGCCAAGAAACTCATAGTAGGGGTTTCCTTTGGCTGCCCCGCCGGGTCCGTCAACGGGCATCAATCGATAACGTTCACCGTTTGATGGATCCACATGCTTGTAGTCGCGAGCAAGGATTTCGTTGGTGTAGGCCTCGTATGGTGGCGACCAGTACCTGTCTGCACTTTTTCCGTAAAACAGGATGCTCTCAGTCACGCGTCCAAAGTGAGAAGCGCCTTGTCCGGAGTCCCCGTGGGCATGGGATCGCTTCCACGAGATATCGTTTACGAAGTTCTCCTTGCCGAACAACTCGTCGAGAATGATCTTGACGTATGACGCCACGTGCCAGTCCAAGTGCACGTAGATGGAGCCCTTGTCAGTAAGTAGTTCACGCATCAAAACGAGCCGTGGAGTGATCATGGCCAAGTACGACGCCGTGCCATCAGACCAGGTGTCTGAATAGGCGAACTGTTCCATGACCGTCGGGCGAGTGTCGATGGTCTTGCCGGGCAAGGTGATTCTCGTCCGGTAGTCCGCCTTGGAGTCAAACGGCGGATCTATGTATATCAAGTCGAGCTTGCCACGCAGCGAAGGATTGTCCTGGTCGCCTGCGAGCAGAGCGGCCATGGCCAGAAGGTTGTCACCGTAGATGAGGCGATTCACCCTTCCCAAACCGTGGTTTCCGTCCAAGTGCTTGAAGAGATCTGCTTCAGTTACGTCCTTGCTCGGGACAACAAGTTCTCGAGACTGCAGAGTAACGCGGTTCCGTCCCTCCAGTCCTTCCAGGATCTGTGCGGCTCTCCGCTTACCTTCTGCCACAATGCCGGGCAGCTGTTCCAGCAACGACTTACTCAAGGTTCCCCAACTTCTGAAAATATTGACATTTTGCCTCTGACTTTACCGGCGCATACGAGTCCAACGATGCGCATAGACCACTCCTTCATCAGCAAGACAGCGCGGAAACACCCGGGTCTACGAGTGAAGAGTAGCTGGCCTCACTACGTCCATCCAGTCCAAAAATTCCGCGACGGTACCGATTCGGGAAATGCGTTCGTGAATCGCCTTCTGGTCGTGGCCGGGCATGAAGTCACCTCGTGTCGTCATCTCGCCACATCCGCACCGGCATGGGCGGCCGGCTTCGCCGTCGAAGTCCGGGTCATCGAAGTAGCGGACTGGGTTCCGGGCTGCGCTCACGGGGCTTGGATTGCCGACATACCTATCAAAGACGGGGTGCCCCTTGCTGAGGATCTTGCCGTGGATCGTGTAGCGGTCGTCGCGCTTCTCGTCAGGATTCCCGCTATAGAAGGTTGTGCGCTCCAGGGAGTCGATTTCGACTGCCTGAATGACGGTCCGGCCGAAGGCGAACAGCGCGTACCGCTCCTTTTGTCCTCGGATTCCGATCGACCATTCACCGTGGTTTGCCTCGTACATTTCGTCCTGGGTCATACTGGGCTCATAACCCACGTACGGGCGACCTAGACCATCTTTTTGAGGGTCCACAGGCTTCTTTGCGGTGACGGTAATGTGAAGCATCTTTTACTCCGAACGTTCGATTCTTAGTTAGCAGCGCCGGGACGTTCAACTATGTGCATACCATTCCATACTTGTCAATCCCGGCATAAGTAACTATCGATCTATCGGGTTCCAGACGCTAGGACAGGGTACGTATAAAAGGTTCTTTGAGAGATCAGGCGTGGGATTCTGGAAGTAGTCTCATCGACCGCCGATCTTGAAGAGCGCGTACTCGATGACATGCTGGGAGCTGGACGGGCACCACAGAGCGTTGATCTTCGCAGCGGTCCGCAGATACTCTGCATACGCGCTCGAGGGCCAACGACCGCTAGTGGGCGGCCAACCAAGGGCATTGGCCACTCGGGCATCGAGGATAAGCGGAGCGCTTCCCTGACGCCGTTCCGGGTCGTCGTAGGCTGCGAAGTAGAGCCACTTTGTGAAGAAAGCAGGCCCAAAGCCCATAATGCGATCCTCGTTAATCACATTCAGACGGCGGTAGGCAGCAACAGGGTCACTTGATCGAGCTGAGTAGAACGAACGTTGCAAGGCATCGAGAGCACCATACTCATGGAGTGGCTTTATAACCCTTGCCACCCTTTGCGCTTTTGTCCCTGTTCCCCATGCACATACGGCTACATACAGATTCAGGACCGACTCGGCAGATGAGACTTCCCTCGCCATAGCGAAGAGTTCTGAACGGCTGACATGCCGTCTCTTCGAACCGCCAAGGGTTTTAGGGATCGGGAGATGGTTCGGCCATCTATCCGTCCAATGACGAGGGAGGTAATCAAAACCTTGCGAACGCACAAGCCCGTCAGCCGGTGCCCCGTCAGGGAAGCGAGTTGCCAAAGCCTGGCAGATCTCATCCACGGTATTCCTCAACTTTGCGGTCCTCCCTAATGCCTTTATGCGCAAAGGCTACCGCGCCTCTCTTCCTCCACGGCCCGCCTCACTCACTGTAGGGTCGACCGTCCCACTTTTTGAAAAGGAGGCGTTCCCACAGCCAACATCGAAACTTTCCACTTCCAGAGGCCGCTGTAGCACCTCACTCGTGCCGGCCAGCGTGCTCTAGGTCGGCGCCTTGATGCTGTTGCGGTAGGTCAGTAAAGACTCGTTCAATTCACGCAGGTGACTCTGCAGCTCGTGCTTCAGGAGGGCGACGTCTGATTCATCGAGAAGCACAAGCGGCTTGCGGAGCAGCCATCCCCAGTTCTTTTCTCCGTGCAGTGCCTGAATCTGAGGAGCAAGTGGTCCTATTTCGGGGCCGGCCGAGTAAGGCGCCAAAGTCTCCAACCTGATCTGGCAGCCGCTGGCGAATGTACGTCCCACAATTTCCACTTCGGGTTCAAACGGGGCGACTTTGCTATGAACTATTGCGGTACCAATGACCCTGGTCCGGTCCCTAGTCGGATTGTGATACGCGCCTCGAGTCGTAAGCAGGACGAGCTCGTCCCCTGGCTGCAATGCCGATACCTCACGCCGAGGCCTAGCTGGAAACGCCATTAGCTCATTTTGGAGTACCCAGAGAATGGCTTCACGCTCGGCCAGGACGACCAAGTATGCCGTGGTCTTTCCCATGCCTCAATATTGCATATGTGCAACCAGCACGCATAAGTCTGAACGTCCCTGTTCCTGAAGACGCCCCCCCCAGTTCACGACCTATTAGCGCATCCTGGAGGAGAACCGCCGTAGTGAAGACTTCCCCGGCGGAAGCCCTGATCTACTCCAGGTGACTGTCTGCACCCATAAGGACGCTGCCGTCTGCTGGTTTCCCTAATCAGATCTACTTTGCCTTGGTGATATCGCCTACTGCAGTCCTTACTGCTGCAACAAACTGCTGACGCCACCAACGAACAGGAAATGGAATTGGTTGTGAATGCAGCAGCGGAAGATTTGCCTGCCGGAGTGGGTTCTCTAAGACTTTGAAAATGCCGGACAGGCAAACGACGACCCCGTCCGGGCGGAGGTCCAGTGCTTCGGCCACGCAACTATCGGCATACTGTCTCCACATCCGTCTCCTCAGGCTCCTATTACTTTTGTTGATTGGGTGCGGGACAAGATCGATTACGAAGACTCCATCGTCACGAAGTCTTTCCAGCCAAGGCTCTTTTTCAGTTCCGGGTTCAAGGTCCTTTTCATCGTAGAGCGCGTGGACGACACCACAAAAGAGGTTGTCGTGAGCCGACAGAGTCGGAGCGTAAAAGAATCTCGGCTCCCCTTCGCCGGCTTCCGGCGCTGACTCCCCGATGAGCAAAAGTCGCACGTGTTCCGGACGCCATGTCGCCCGCAGCGATTCGTACCAAGCTAGTTCTGCCAAATGACTCTCCCTGTTCGCCATCACCGGACAGCCTTACTGGCCGCCCTTGCGCAGAAGGGTATGGCATATGTTCTCAGCGGCCATGACAAAAGCGTTGTCTGCTCCCTGACTTCTACAGGATCGCTTTATGTCACACCGGCGCGTGCTCGGCGGGAAGGACCGCAAGCGAAGGATTCCATGGTCTGGCGCCGCGCCACATGTCATTTCTTCCCCTGCGCTTATTAGCATTCAAGCATGTCTCCGAGATCGCCGCTGCCCCAGACCATCCAGATTTACCTTCCCCAGGGTGATCCAGCCGGCATCCGGATTGCCGAGATCACCACGCGTACGGTGAGGGTTTTCGAGGTACCACGGCCGCTGTTGAGGGACTTCCGGGATATGCCGGAATCCAAACAGGTGGCTGTCTACTTCCTGTTCGGATCATCGTCGTCAGAGCTGCCATCCTGCTATACCGGGCAGACCGGCAGCGTTGGTGTCAGGCTAAAGCAGCACTCGGACAAGAAGGACTTCTGGGACCGTGCCCTGGTTGCCGTCTCGTTGACAAACGCTGGACGAATACGCACACGGGATACATGGAGTGGCAGGCTATCCAGGCTGCCACTCAAACGGGGCGGTACGAGCTGCACAACGGCAACGGGGCATCGAACCCGCATACGCCGCCGCCACTCGAATCCGATTGCCGGGAGTATCTGGAAACCATTTCCGTTCTCCTGACCACTCTGGGATACCCTCTCCTGGAGCCTGTGCGCGAGATCAGTCTTGCTGGTACTCCCGGTGAAGGAGGTGCTGCTGAAACCTTGTTCTTTAGGGAAGGCGGCACTGACGCCCGTGCCAGGCCGACCACAGAAGGTGTGCTCGTCCTCGCCGGCTCTGTCGGTAAAGCAATAGCCCGCCCCTCCCTCTCAGCCTCGTTGGCCCGCCGTCGTGTGGCTTTGGTTGAACAGGGCGTTGCTGAGGTTCGCGGTGAGGAGTATGTCTTTGTCAGAGATCACCTGTTCAGCAGCCCCAGCACGGCTGGCGCCATCGTCGTTGGCGGCAACATCAATGGACGGATCACTTGGAAGACCGCGGATGGGCGCACCTTCCAGCAACTGGAAGATCAGGCCTTGAGCTCCGAAACCTAAAACCAGGCTGGACGGAGAATCCCACACACGACCGATGTGGCAGCCGCAGTTTCCATTGAAGTGAAGTACAGCGGGTTGTTGCAATTCCTTTGGTAGTGACACCTTCACTGCCCGCCGCCCCAACGTGCTACTTCGACTTGAAAAAGCCAAGGAGCGGGGTCACGACGCCGTAGATGGTCTTGGCGTTACCAACAATTGAGTTCACGGCCACCTTCATGCGGTCCGCCGCAGCAGCCATCTGCTCGGTTTTATCTGCCAGAACTTCGGCGGCTGTAACGATGTCATCTAGGGAGTCTCGCTTCATTGTCATTCTCTTTCTCTTATGGAAGCGTGGGGACTCGGAAAATCGAGAGGCCGCTCCGTGGTAAATTACACAGACTATTTGTGTTGTGAAATCGAAGATACACGATTTACAGGAGTTTTGTGAAGTGAAGTCTGGGACTAGTTCGGCAGTAGCCTTCGGTAGCGTGTTGCAGGCTGCCCGAAAACGTTTGCCGAAGAACCAAGCCGATGTCGCCGCCTCTTTCAATCCCAAGCTGTCCGTCGCTGCTGTCTCCATGGCCGAGAGCGGGAACCGTCCACCCAAGACCGAGGCGGCGGTTCGCGGTTACGCAGATGCGCTAGAACTCGATGCCGATGCCCTGCTCGAACTCTGGTGGGCCTTGCTGGGGATGATTGAGGAGGATAGGGCCGAGGGGCCTCCGGTTCGCCGATGGTGGCAAGAGCTTCAGGCAAGTCCTCAGACGCAAATTGAACAGCAACAAGCTGCAGAGTGGGCTAAAGAGTGGGATGGGGAGGGAGCGGCTCTTGACGATGACAGGTATGTCCCTCCGCTGGAGTCCTTTGTGTTTTCAGAAGAGATCTGCAAAATCCTAAGGCGCTTACTGGGCGACGCCTGGCAGATTGGCTATAAAGTCCAGATGGGCCTCCGCGACCCTGTGGATCCGTGGCCGGCGGCACTCCAGATCGAACTGCGGTCGGTTCCAAAGGAGGGCGATATGGGAGGGGGCGAAGAACTGCTGACTTCCTTCGCCTGCCCTGAACCCGTGACGCGACCCATTTCCGCCGATGCGACCATACGACCCAATGGCGAGGCCATGTCGCCAGACGTGGCTTGGATTCTCTCATCGGTAGAGGCAATGCCTGTCCGGGAACGAGCAGCCGTTGCCGGATTCATCCACGGACTGCGGGAGGGAGCTAGCCTCTTCTCCGAGACCCCGCTGCCCCCTCAATCTGCCCGATAGGCGTCGATTAACGGGGCTCCCCAATACTTTCCAGGGGTGTCCCCCAGCGGGACATCAGAAGTGTCGGCCCAGTCCGGCGATCAGCTGGAACCGCTGCACGGGCCTCCCTAAGGGTGACGAGAGGCCCTGCGGCAGAAGCCCGGGCTGTACGCGGTCGGGAACTACGAAAAGGACACTTCCCCTTTATCGTCGACCTCGACCCAACGGGTGTCGCCCTTGACCTTGACGCCGAGCGCGCGTTCCAGCTTGAGAAGCCAGTTCGCGGCGGTCTGATTTATATATCGCTTTCCGTCTATCACTTCCACCGCACGGATGCTGCCGGGTCGTGAACTCCAACCGTTCACGGCACGACCGTTCCTGTATCCAGCCTTTAGGGCGAAGCGGCGGATTTCTTCGGCGCCGGCGCCCTCGCCCGTCTCGGCGTAGTACCGACCAATGCTGCCGATAAAGACCAGCGAGCACATGTCCTGAAACTTCTGGTCCGCCTCTCGGTCGGGTGTGGCCTTCATCGGGAGCGGGTCGGTCAGAGGGTCAAACAAGATCGGCTCGGCTGCCGCGGGTGCCCATGTAACGTCCTCGGTTCGGGTCACCGAGTTGAAGTCCTCTTCCTCGTCGCCGCGAATCGTATTGAGGAACGCTTTGGCAGCAGCGGCAAGTGCTCGGCTGAGGTCATCCGCGGTGTACTCGTTCATGATCGTCCATCTTTCATGGTTCTAGTAGTTTTTCTACCACTGCCTAGCGACGTATAGAACACTGTAGATCAACTGCTAGGACAATACAAGAGCGTCCGACAACCACTTTAGGACCGAATAGCACCTTCCCTGCAACGGCATAAGCCGACAGTCTGCTCGAACGTCGGGCCGACAAAGCAGTAGCCCTGGCACGCCTCATGAGCTAGCAAGACGCCGAATACCCCCTCATATGCCGGCTTCCGTAATCTGCGCGTCCCAGAAGCTGTGCCAAAAATCGAGGTCCGCTATGCGGCCGCAGATGCGACTTCTCAGACGTCATTGCGTAAGAGCCCGAGTCGGTGAGGAAACGCTGACGCTGAGTATCTGGGCTGTCTCCTTCAAGGTCTTTCCCTGGCTGCGCAGCTGCCGGGCGGCCTCTGTTTGGACGGGGTCATGGTTCGAGGGCGGCCGCCGAGCCGGCCACGTGCTTTCGCCGCCGCAAGGCCGGCCTTCGTCCGTTCAGACAGCCGGGACCGTTCGTACTCAGCTAGGGATGCGAACAGGTCAAAGATCAGCTTGCCGTGCGCGCTCGTGGTATCCAGCCAAGGTTCGGCTATGGAACGGAACCCTATCCCCCGCTGTCCCAGCACCGTCACAATGTCAGCCTAGTCTGCAGGGCTGCGGCCGAGTCTGCTCAGGTCAGCAACTGTCAGAACATTCCCCGGCTGCAGGTAGTCCAGGCATTCCTTCCAACGCGTCCTCGCCTGCGTGGCGCCGGATGCGTACTCCTGAAAGACGCGCATGGCCCCTGCAACTACAAGCGCGTCAACTTGAGAATCCAAAGATTGTCCTCGAGTGCTAACCCCTCGCGTAACCAATCACGTTGCCAGACACGTCAAATAGCCTCCACTTCAGGTTTTGACTAGGTTTCATTTCGAGAACCAGTTTGACCAACGATAAGAGTACTTTTCCGACATTTTTCTGTGACTGGCAGCGATAGATGGCGGCCTTTTCACAGCGCTATTTGTCCACCCTCCAGCTCCCGAGGGATTTCCTCACCGGACGCTTGGGGGTGACAACGGCGCAGGTGTCTCGGTGGAGAGGGTCGCAGCGGCTGGTGGTCACTCCTCTTCTTCGGACTCTGCCTGCTCCCACTCGTCGATTATGGCGGCAGATAGTTCGATTCCTTCAAGGAGTTCTTCTTTGTCCTGTTGCCTAAGCCAGATCAGGAAGGAACGGTCAACTACGTTCAGCTTCTTCAGCGCCGAGTCATAGTCAAGGACCAAGGGTGTGATGCCATGCTTCACCTGCAGTGAAGCGACACTCTTGAGTGCCTGCGAGACGCTTCCTGCGTTCACTGGCTTTCGCGGGTGGTGGCGGCCAATACGCTTACGAAGCCAGCGGTAAGACAGACCACGCTCCAGTTGATTCGGCGTTGCCATAATTACGGGCAGCAACAGCCATTTGTACATCTCAAATTCTGTTTCGCCGAACCCTCCAGCGAAATTTGAAAGAAATTCGCTGTACCTACCCGATTGAGCGTCGACGACACCTCGGAGAATCTGCTGCGCATCGCCTTGAATTAGGGGAGGCGTACCTTCCGTGCGCAGGTTGACGCCGATTGCTTCACACGCGTGGAGACAACTCTCCTGCACGACGTGAATACTGTCGTGGCTGCCGTCGAGTAGAGCCGACACAAACGAGTCGGCGAATCGAACATTTAGGTGCTGCTCTCCTCTCTCGATTGCTTCTTGAAGTTCTTCACGCGTCCAGGCATCTGCGTTGACCGTCGCCACCCGACCCGCCAGGTCTCCGTTGAACTGCACCAGTCGATTCTGCTGCAGCCAGACACCCACAATGATGAAAACCAAAGACGAGTTTTCATGGAATGCCTTCAGTGCGATGGCGAAATCTCGTTGCGTCGCCTCCGGAAGATAGTGGAAGTCCTCGAGCACGATCCACTTGTCGAAACCCACGCTCCCCAAAGCGTCAATGACTTCATTCACATCGGATGGGTCCAGCTCCAGCGGCTTCGAGGCCACGCTATTGGAGCGGCCCTTGTCCCCTGAGGCTTCCACGCCTCCTTCGACACCTTTTCCGAAGAGGGTTGCCTTCACAGTCGCCTTGGCCGTGATTTTGGCATTTCCAGTCTCTGTGCGAGTGCGGCTCATCTCAATTTGAAACCCCGCCTGTTTTAGAATTGCAGTGTGTAGCTGGGCGAGATTCTGCTTGTTTGAGCACGTCACAACTTGATACTCGTGCGGCTTGAGATGGTACTTTCGAAGACTCGTCTTGCCCTGCTTAGAGCTCCCGTAGACGATGACGTGCTTGTCGCGCGTTAAGCTCGCGACAAACTCATCGTCAACGGCTGGCCGCGTGACGTAGTTCATTGGTAGTTCGCGGCTGACGCCGAAAACATCAGTTGCGCGCACCCTATTTGGTGTCATCGAATACATTCCGCCCCCTGAATACTGCAGATGTGTTCACAAGAGTACCCGAGCGTCAATGGGCCCCCGGGCTAACAGCAAGGAAGACCGCATTTTTTCCTCAAGGTTTTCCGGGCGCCGGTCAATCTCCGCCGCCCCAATCTACGCTTGTGGCATGGTCGAGCTTGAAATTGAATCTACTGAACCCTACTGGTTGATGAGGCTGCGGTAAGCGGCTAAGCAACGGCCCAAAACCCGGTTCGTCAAGATCCGTTGGATCGAGTTGCAATACCTGCTTGGCGAGCGGGACGCACTCTGGCTTGCCGCCGGCACAGGCATGCGCGAACGGCTGCTAAAGCTACGCGAGACCGATGACTATACGTACCTGTCTCTTCCGGAGATAGCAGCTCTACAGGCATCCCAGAAACGAAGAACCCACAACGTAAAGGGTTCCTCGTCCTTCGGAGGTTGCGCAGGCTACGTCAAGTTCCGCGAGAACCTGACTGGAGACCGTCACTTCTTTATTTGATCTATGCGCCCCCCCAGGACGTGGCGATGGAGAAACTGCCCCATAGCCCACAACTCGCTCTCCACAAGGCGGTGCTGAAGGACGCACCGATCCATCTCACTGCCACTGGCTTTGATGATGCGCTCTACCGTTTCCATCACGTCTTCATCCGATTCTGACTCTAGGGCGCGTGCAACGTCAGACTCGAGCCTTGTCATAATCGCAGTGACGTGATTCTGGGCATCCATGATTGCTGTGAGCCGAAGTGAAGGGGCTGGGGACCCCGGCCTGAAGTTCCAATCACCGTAACCACCCAGGGCGGGAAGAGTGCCTACAGAAACGGTGTCACACACTTTTGCACAGATTACTCCAAGTCCGTCTTCCTCAATGGACTCCATAATTCTGTCTAAAGCACCAGCGGCCTTCGATAAAGATGAGGCCAGTTCTTCGTTTCTTGTTTCTCGGGCGGCCTCTTGACAAGAATTGAGAAAATTGCTTCGTGAATACAAGGACCTATCGCGCAGTTTAGGCTGTAACCCGTCACGCCAGAAAATTCGGCCATTCGATGCCGCACGTATCGCATCCATGATGCGGAGGTCCCTACCGTTGGTAAGGTCGCGGCGGTTTTTGTAAGCCGTATCAGCTAAGACAACCAGTGCTGAAGCTAGCTTCGAAAGCGCTCGAGTCGCCTCGGTAACGAGCTGAGTGTTGTTACGAAAGGCAGCTCGTCGCCCAGTGGGCGAAAGTACCAAGAACAAGAGAATCACCCAGGGTACAAGGCTGACCGTAAGCCCTGCGAGGCCTGTAATCGCTACTTGTGTAGGACTACCGAGGGCCGTGAACGCAGCCGCCAAGAGCCCGGCTGAGTCGGGAATCGTTTTGGATAGGTGGGCTATAGATACTGCAACGAGCGCCACGAAAAGGGACCATGCGGACACGGGCAGCCGTCCAAACCGAACGAGGAAGGTGGTCCAAATCCTATTGAAACGCTGCTGAGCCGCGTGTATAGAAACAGCCAATGAGAATCCCCAAGGAGCCATCAGGACCCTTGTGGCCATCTGCCTACTCCCATAAGCGTGCTCGAACGGAAACTTCCGCGCGAGTCGGGGAATGAGTGACTCAACCAAGTCATCGACGAAGCCGGCGACCGGGATCTGGATGAAAATGAGGAGCAGACTCAAGCCCCAAATTATCACGTATATCAGCACTACGTCTTGCACGAAAGGAGCCATTGGCGAGTCCAAAGCATCAACCCAGTGAAATACTGCGGCCATCCAAAAATCTATAACTTCCACAATCAAAGTGTGACCGGCCCATCTAGCCCTGTCGATGTTTCGTGCAGGACCGCGAGCTGTGCAATTCGATCGAGCACTCGACGCGCTCGTGGAGGGTAACACCCTCGTCATCACGACTTTGGACCGGCTCGGGCGATCCACTCAAAACATGATTGCCTTCGCCGACGACCTCCGCAGCAGAGGCGCCGGCCTGCGCGTCCTGAACCTGGGCGGAGGCGACGTCGACACAGCAACACCGATGGGCGCTATGTTGTTCACAATCATGGCCGCCCTCGCGCAAATGGAACACGAGATCAAGCGCGAACGCGTCACTCATTCCATAATCAAGCGAAGAGAAGCTGGCAAGGACTTGGCGGCCGACCCCGCAGGGTCACTGATAGTCAGATCAGAAGCGCTGTTCGCTTGGTCAAAGGTGGCGAGCCCGCGGCGCAGGTTGCCCGGGATCTCGGTATGTCCCGAGCGACGTTCTACAGGCGGTCACGAGCGCTTGCCGACCAGCAGGGCGACATTTAGCGCCGCAAAAAGCCCGACATTTAGCGCCAACAGTCACAGACATTTTCGGAGGCTGGCCGCTGACCAGTCAGAAACGGTCGTTTTTGGAGGGGAATTGCATTGCTTGCATTGCCGCTTCAGTGCTGCGGAAGCCGCGATGTACCCAACAGCGTATGGTCGACGGCCTCCCCCTTAGGCTCTAATGTGACGTTGGATCGTTCGGCTGAATGTGCTAGCCCGTAGGTGGGCAACCGCCTAGGAGTCGGACCATAGAAATGCTTGTCTTTGTAGCTTCGGCTGCTCTACGATCGCCGATAACATATGACGGAGCTCGTACCGGCTTACAGATATTTGAGGGCTCAAGATGGCCGATTGGTTCCAGCAGCTTGTGGACTGGGTGCTTCGGTGGGATCAACCTGGCACTTTGGGTGACATATTGCCGTGGTTCATAAGCGGTCTGGTGAGCGCCGCGTCAGCGCTCCTTATTTATTTCCGACGACGTGCGGAAAAGAGACGAGAGCAAGCGTTGAAAGTTACCGCATGGATTGACGCACGCCCTCGCGGTGGTTACGTGATGAGAGTACGGAACTCATCGCTTGATCGAATTGAGAAAGTTGCGGCGCTTGTGGCACAGCCTGACCAAAAAAACCCGGAGGACATCAACTGGGACCTCAACGCACAGCTTTTCACCGTGCCTACTATCGGCCCCGAGCGAAGCATAGATTTTCCCCTTTCTCGTTCTCTAACTAACAACGAGCTTGCGCTTGTACGTCTGTATTTCCTAGACAGAGGTGGAAATGCGTGGGTTCTCTATGAGACGGGAAGGTTGGTACGCCTGAAGCGAGGCGTGGTGGACGCCTTTTTTTCCGGTCCAAATATTGGTCGCAGTGCCTCTGTCCTGGATCATAGTGGAACCCTTGGGGTTGATAACAACCCGACAGAGCTAGCCGATGTTCCAATTTCACGCATAGATCTCGATAACGAAGACGGTAATAATGTAACGGTAACTCTTGTTCCTAAGGGAGCGGATATAACCATTACGACTGTGGCCGAACTCTCTCGAGGGAACAAGCGCGCCGCTCGGATCTACTTTGATAAAGATGAACATATCCTTCAGGTGACAATTTGCAACCTTCCCGCGGGTATGCGTGACCGTATTTTTCCTGACTTTTCTGTACATGACGGACTATACCGCGTATATTTTGGTACAAAAGATAGCTCAATTGATGAAAAAATAAGTCTGGAGAGACTTAGAGACGCCTGGGTCTTGGGTGGGAAACATACGCCTTTTGGAGAACTCGGTTGGGTGTCGCACGACGCTGCCGGGCATTTGCAAGCTTTGATTATTCCAGTTGAATATCTGGTGCCGGGCTTTTTGACGGATGATAAGTCTTCTTCGTGATGCTCACCATTTGATAGGTGAGGATCACTGAGACCCGAAGTTGGTGGGTAGCTGCTGCCATTTTCGATTTTGTGTGGATGTGGCCTACTGGCTGGTGTAAGTCTTCTGCTGATTTTCGTTGGTACGGAAGATTGCGGAGCCGCATGGGGGCGTGGTCGCGATGCGCTTAGCCGTTTTTTCCACATAATTTTGTGACTCCGCCTTCAGTCCCCATTTCACGTCGGATAAATGCGTAGATTGGCTGCAGGGCGATGATCTACGAGACCAAAGAGGCCGGCCCTCCAGACACTTAGCGGATCCCATTGACGAGACGCCGGCAGCTCGACGTTGCATCGTGTCCAGCCCTTCACGCGACGGCCAATGTGCGCCCAGAGCATGACAGGGCGGTGCGCCCGTTGGATCACTGGTACTACTCGAGAAGACCGGCGCATTCCATGAAGTGGCCGCCGGCCTTCAACATTGCCGGGTAATGGCTAGTCTCCCTCAACAGCGTTTCCGTTTCCGTCGTCGTTGATCTCGCCGGCTGCTATGCGTTCGGCGGTGCGGCGGTAGGCATCGGCGATGAAGTCCTCAAGGTCCTGCCGTCCGATACGCCACATGCCGCGACCTCCGATCTGGAGGGCACGCAGCTCGCCAGCCTTGATTAGCGCGTGAATCTGGTTTGGCTTCACGTTCAGCTCGTCCGCTGCCTGGGTAGGCGTCAGGAAGCGGTGCTGTTGTTGTTCGTCGATCACTGGAACAGCCTACTTACGATGACCAACGTCCCGAAGAAAGCGCAACTACATCAGCGCTGCGCGTCCTCCAGAAGCCAGGCGACCGCGTCGGACTCAGTTGTGAGGTGAGGTACCGGCTGGAATAGCCGTTTATCGCAGGGCTACTGCCCCATACGCTGTCGGCCGCCCCGGTATGGCGTGTTCTTTGCTGACGCTTCCGCCGGAAGGAGTAGCTCGGTCACTGGAACTTCGAGTACGTCGGCGATATCCCACAGTCGCTCGTAGGCGACGCTCTTTCTTCCCCACTCAATACCAATAATCATGTTGCGGCTTAGGCCGGATTCCAGAGCCAGGGACTCCTGAGACAGTCCCTCCTGAAGCCGAAGCTCGCGAATTCTTGCTCCGACGAGGGCCCGGCGTTCCGCCCACCGTAGCGTTTGCTCCTTGGAGGACTGGTGTGGGCGGGTGGGCATGACTTAATGCCAACTGACAATGTTCTGTTTGTCTGCTCTACTAGTGGTACATGCACTTTCAAGGTGCGTCACGACAGAGACTGGCGGTGCGGACTATGGGACTTCACCCCTGGATGCCATGATCCGGTCGTACAAGTTCCGCTTGTATCCGACATCGAAGCAGGAAGACCTGCTCCGGACGATGCTGGACGATCATCGGTTTCTCTACAACGCCGCTTTGCAGGAGCGAAGAGAAGCGTGGAAGCGAGCTCGGATCGGAATTAAGTACTACGGACAGACCGCCCAACTCACCGATATCCGGGCGAACGACCCGGACTACGCCCGCTGGTCCTTTACCAGCGAGATGGCGACCCTCCGGCGGCTCGACCGGGCATTCCAAGCGTTCTTTCGGCGGGTAGGGGCAGGCCAGACGCCGGGCTACCCGCGCTGGAAGAGGGCTGGCCGCTTCAGTACGGTGGTGCACCGCAATGGTGACGGCACCAAATGGAATTCGGTGCCGCATCTGACGCAGGCCAGGGTCTACTTCCAAGGCATCGGCCACGTCAGGGTCAAGCAGCACCGCGCGGTCATCGGCCGGGTCAAAACAGTTTCCGTAAAACGCGAGGGAAAGCACTGGTCCGTCGTACTGGCCGTCCAACAGGACCTGCCGGCCCCGTTGCCGAAGACCGGCGCCGTGGTCGGACTCGACCTCGCCACAGGCTCCAACGGACTGGCCTATACCTCCCTGGGGGGACGGATCGGTAACCCGGCCTATGGCAAGGCCTCTCTCGAAAAGCTTGCTGCCGCCCAGCAGGCTGTAGGGCGCACGAAGCGGGGATCCAACCGCAACCGCAAGGCCCAGGGCCGTGTCGCGGCGGTGCACCGGAAGGTCCGTAACCAGCGGCACGACTACCTCCACAAGGTGGCGCACCAGCTGGTAGCAGACTATGACGTCATCGTCGCCGAGGAACTCTTAGTCGCCGGCATGACCCGTCGTGCGGCACCCCGACCCCGGCTCGCCGGCGCCGGGGGCTACGAACCCAACGGAGGGAGCGCAAAGACCGGACTCAACCGGTCCATACTCGATGCAGGATGGGGAATACTTCTGGGCATGATAAGCGCCAAGGCTGAAAGCGCCGGGCGGGAACTCATCCTGGTTAGCCCCGCCTACACGTCCCAGGCCTGCAGTGAATGCGGACACCGGGAGGCGGCCAACCGAAACGGCAAGGACTTCCTTTGCCTTTTGTGCGGGCACCGGGACGACGCCGACGTGAATGCGGCGGTCAATATACTCAGGGCCGGGCTGGTCCTGCGAGACGGGCGAGTGCCGTGTCTCGAGAAAACCTGAGTGGTTCGGACAGGGTTACTGCGTCTCAATCAGGTGAGGTCACGTCAGCTTTATTGCTGGTTCTTCTTCCTATTTCTTTGTTGAGCACGACAGCACGGGTACAGATAGCAAATCGGCTCGAGCAGGGCAAGAGCTTGCGCTGCCCCATCGGGATTGGCATAGGCCTCCCGCTGGAGCATGCCGGCCGGGTCCTGGAACCGCGGGCCGGGCAAGAACGTCTGCGCGTTTCCCGCAGAAGTCGCTAGTCGCTTTGTCGGGTTCGATTTTCGGTGCCGAGTCGTTGTCGCCCTGCAGTTTCGTCCACCTGTAGCGGAGTAGATGCCAGCTGCAGATCGTAACGAGGTCGGTCCCCGCGAAATCAGCGCCGCCCCAGCCAGCAAGGCTGTCGTTGTCGGTGACGGGAACTACACCACGTCAATGCCCACGTGATCGGGCACTGATTTCGCGAAGGTGATAACCGAGCTTCCGGAATTCCTCAGGGATTTCTTTCATCGAGTCAGTAGCCCGCCTTACGTTGGCGACTGATATATCCGCCCCGTAGGTCCGTGTGAGCCAGGTCTTGAAATCATGCAGGCCCTTGCTTTTGTCCAGAGATGACATCGCAGCTTCGTGTTCGCGTCGAAGCTCGTTCCAGGACTTGCAGGCTCTTGGAACGAGTATCTCGACTGGGAGGTACTCGATGATGTCACGAGCGGCCAGACCGTACGGGCTCATACGGGCGTGAACACCTTTTTTAAGCGCCCGACCCAACCAACCCATGATCCAGTCAGTCTCGTCCCCTTTCTTGTTCGTCTTCAAGGCGCGTGACAGAAAGTCAATCGCTTCCTCAGCGCTTCCTGAGAGGTAGCGCGTCTGCGCCTCTGTCCAGGCAGCGCTTATTTCTTCGATGACGACGTTGTCGAGAACAGCCACGACATGAGCATCACTGAGGTCGAAGAGCACTTGGCTGTCCACCGTTCTTGGAAGCTTGCTTCCCCCGCGCAGGGGAACAATTTTCACGCGAGCGGCATCAAGGAAATCACGACAGAGACTTGTAACCACAATTTCGTCGTGCTCTCCCTCTACAAGAAGGAAGATGCGGTAAAGGCCAAGTAGGTCTGACGGCGAAAGGCCAAGCTCTGACAGGGTCTCGAGGGCCAAAAGAGGCATTTGACCCGCTCTAGTTCGGCCGTTGTCCTTCGCGACATGCGTTGACCACACGCCTTCCGCGTTCAAAACTTCTGGAGAATGGGTAGCTACCACCACCTGTGGGCCGAACATCGACAAGCCCCCGAGTCCACGGGCCATATGCCGCTCAGCGACGCGATGCAGAGCAGCCTCAGGCTCATCAATGACTAGGACGGTAGCCGAACCGGACAAATCTAGTGCTCGACGAATTGCGATATACGCCCACCGGCTTTCTGCCCGAGATAGCCCCGCGAGGGGGACTCTGTTGAATTCATACTCGCCGTACGCGACATACCAGTGAAGTGCACCTTCGACAGCCCATCGGCCCAACTTCCGTACTTCCAGCGAGAGCTGGGGTGCATCTTGCAACAGTGCAGCATAAGTAGAGTTGGCCATCTCATTGATGTGTGCGACCCATCGGTTCATGTTGTCGGTGATGGCCAGGGAAACTGCAGCGGCCCCAAGGTTCTTCTGGAATACCTTGGCGAAAGCCTCGCTGGTTGCAGCATCTATGTCTGCAACGTCCTCGTCATCTTCAAGCACAAGTGGGATGCTTCGCGACTCAAAAAGCTTGACGACGGGAATAGGCAGGTCGTCTGCCAGCATGGGAAATAGCCTGCGATCAAGGGCATTGAGATCCGGCGAATACGAATACTCCCAAATCAGACCAGCCAATGGTTCGAATAAGGGGTCGTACAACAGCGGTTCGATCTTCTCGTCGTAACGACGTTCCATGGCTTCGTATTCGTCATCGGAACATTCAATATCCCCGGACTCCACTGCCTGGATCTTTCGCCAATAGTCTTCAGACAGACGCGTGGCTTCTTCTCTAAGAGAGATGGTTTCATCCATAAGGCGATGCCAAGCTGGGAAGCGTTCCCTATCCCGGGGCAGACACAACCAGACGTCCCACTCCGGGGCAAGATGGCCTGTGGGGACGAGCGCGAAGGTGGTTGCAGGAATTAGTTCGTCGACCAAGGCGGACGGAAGGCCACCATCGTCCTCATCCGATGGCCTGAAATACCGGCCGCCTTGAGCAAACCACTTCTCGATGGCACTGCGAAGCCATTTCTGATCATGCTCAGGCTTCGCTTCGTAACGCGTTTCACGTGCCAGTTCCGCCAGCTCTTTGAGAACCCACTCGGACCCTGCAGAACCAGGTTCGAAGTCGCATATCAATTGAGTAAGGCCTATCGCGCGCCCTTTCAGGGCATGCCTCAAGGAGTTGAGAATCCATGTCTTCCCGGCACCGTTTTGTCCATAAAGGGCGGTCACTCCTGAGTCAAATCCGATCGCAATGTTGTCCAGAGGGCCAGCGTTGGAGCGCATTCCAATGAGCGCAATCGCAGGGTGCAGGGCGGGAAGGGTATCCATGGGATTATTCTGCCAACACAGGACTCCGGGTGCTCATCATTCTCATTCGGGCAATGCGGCAACATCGTCGGCAGCTTTACCCATCGAGATTTTTTCCTGCACAGGTAGCCCCCCATGGAATGGACCGCCCGCGTCCCGCGGGCCCGGTACGGAGTGATGCCTAGCCGCTACACGTCCAAAATGGTGTCTACTTCAATGAAGGCAAGGCTGAGGGAGTCCCCTCTCTTTCCCTCTTGCGGTTAGAGGCGAGGGAGAGATGACTTTCAGGCATCGTGAACTTTCTAGCTGCGCCTCCTCTCACCTTTTGCAGTAATGGGTGCACCCGCATCTTGCGCGCATGCAAGCCTTCTCCGCACTTCCGCTTTTTGCGCAGCGGAAGGCCAGTGGCGGATTCACCTCCGCATCGTGCACAGGTATAAGGCTTTGATGTGGATTCACCACCGCATCTTGCAGAACCGGTTTCATCAGCTACTCCAACTAGCAAACCATTCGTACCCGCCGAGGCGCGTCTCCAAGTCTTGGGTTTACCTCCCCTGAGGAAAGAAAAAAATGACACCGTGGGATAGGCGCGTCTTTAGGGCCTTCATGTGACGCGGCGTCGTCAGAAATTCCCAGCGCCGGGCCTGCTAGCAGGGACCAGGGGTGTTGCTCCAAGAGTGCGGGGCCATGATGAGCGGACTGACGTACTAACTAGGAACCGGGCTAGTCCCTAATAAAAGCGGAACAACCGTGCCCAAAGCTTGTGTCCCGACAGTGCTTTCGCGGTTTCCGTGTCGCCGTTCACCAACGGCAGCCTTGTGCCGCTGGCCTCGTATTGGCAGCTTTCCCATGGCCATAACATCCTGGAAAGCCCCAGGCCAACTTTTGGCATACAACTAAAACAACGGGTATTTCAATGAGAGCCAGCGGGGAGCGACAGAAAAGGTCGGCCGCTCAGCTGCTTCCACCCGGCATGCTGGTTCCAACAGGGGGCGTCACCACGAGGCTGGCACCCTATAGTTCCTCGGTAGTCTGGATACTTTGCCGCAGCCTCTTTCGTCTGTACCTGAGCAGATGCCAGCCAAGGGCGGCGACGAGGGCCGTGCCCAGGAAACCGGCGCTGCCCCAACCAGTGAGACTGTCATTGTCAGTGACGAGGACTACAAGCCACGTCGTCATCGTGGCCCAGTAGACGACATTAAGTGCAGTGATGGCGTTGTCGATCGTTGTCCGTGGCAAGTGATCACCCGCAGATTTCTATGGTCGATGTCAAAACGATTATCCGCCCTAGCGCACCGGCATAGCTACGGAGACATCCGTGCAAGGGGTGGGGGTATACCCCCTCTGACATCGGCTTCCGGCCCGGCCGTCATAGCGCCTAAGCTGCCGTACGGGTTTGAAAGCATAAAATATGATTTATTGTCCCTGGTTTTCGCCGGGCGAACAACGCCCCGGTGAGACCTTACCCGCTCGGTTTAGCCGTCGGCCCACAAGGCCGACCTGTCAGGCAATCGCTCCATTCCACGCCGGCTACTCCTACGGAGTCGAAAACGTTTCTACTCCGATAGACGGTCGCCCATCATGGGCAACCGTGCCGATATACTCCCGTAGAGTGGGGGTCGCCCAAGCGACCCCACAGCTTTCGTATCACTGGTCAAGGGAAAATTTGCCGTCAGGGCGCACCGGGCCACAGCGCCCTGACGCCATGGACGGCCATAAAGCTCGCAAGCCTTCCGGCTGTAGCTCTCTTTATTTATAGTGGTGTTTTTAGAACGGCGGCCAGTATCCCGGCCAGGGGTGCCAAGGAGGAGGGGTCCATTTTTCCGGGTCGAGGCCGTCCCACCAAGCAATTTCATCGACGGTCCAGCAATGCCAGTTGATCGGTCGTCCCGCCTGCACGGCATCCGCTGATCCGACAACTCCAGGGATGAGCAAGGTGTGGATGGAGCTGTTATTGAACCGGCGCTGGCTTTCCAGTAGGCCTGCCGCTCGAGCTTTCCTAAAATGTTCGGTGATGGTACTTTCCACCCTGATACCCGTAAGGAGACAAAGGGTGGCTCTGTCAATCGTGGTCCGGTCGCCAGCGGCACTGTTAACCATGGCGTGCAGTGTGCGCTTTACCGGGGCCTTAAGTGAGGACTGTTCGATTGCCTGACGGTACCCCTCGGCCGTCCACGACATGACAGCAACAGTCGCCGCTTCGCGGCGAGCCAAATAGACGGATCGAATAAATTGTTCCGCCTCGAGGTCTGTCAGTGGGGTATAGGACGACGCATTGACCACGGGATCTCCAATTACTATCTCGCTCATCGGCTTCGGGACCCACGCCTGCGCGGGCTTTAGCGCGAAGTGGGCATATGCCTGGGGTGGGAGGGACTCGGTGTGGAGTCAGACCGCCGGAGGCGGTTAGCCACGGCGTGGGTGCATGGCCTTGCTTTGGTCTTGAGCAACGCCATGGTGGTAAAACTTCACGGCCTGACCTGGTTGCTCCTCCGGGCCCGAGCGAGCTTTTCAACCCACGCCACCAGGGAGAGTCCGCGCCCTTGATGCGCTCGGCAACTGGCAGCTCACACCGGATTACATATTGGGCGTCGCCCAGGGAAAGGGAGTCCTGGAGCCAACGGCTGCACCGCTGTCAAACATTCCCTGCAAGGGCTTGTCGGGTTTCTTTATGGCAAGCTTCGCGACTAATGCCTCGCGCCACCCTGACAGGGTCCGAGCCGCAGTCAGCGACCCATGTACAGGCAACCCTTCGGCCCTGCCAAGCCGGGTGTCTGGAAGCTGCTTTGGCACGACAACATGATTTGGCTTTGTTAGCGGAGCAGGGCAAACGATGGCCAATAAGGAAGTTCTTATTGAAGTAGTTTCATTTGAGGCAGTCACCGGTGAGGTACTTGGGAACTGGATTTTAGTGGGTACCAATGGAGAAATATCCAGTGTGGGGTACCCCAACGAGTAGGAGTACCCCACGAGGATTCTTCGCCTAGGTGGCCGCGGCTGCCGGGTCGTTTTGTCAGCAGAGTTACTGACCCAACGGGGTTGTAGTTCACGTCCGAGCCCTCAAAGCCCCCTAACGCCCCAAGTACAGAGCTAGTTCAGCTGCAGAGGCCGGGAAACCGAAATCATGTCAGCCCCTCCCCTGGCAGAGTGAGCCGCCATCCTTCGGTATGAGCCCAGCCGCTGCCAAGGTAACGCTCGAGGTAGCCTGCGGCCTGAAGTTCCGTGATGCTGGCGAGTACTGCCCGGTTCCTCCTGTCGCGTCCGAGCGACATATTTAACTTCTGCCAGTTGGTGGGTGCAACCCGTCCGAGGCCCAACGAGGATGCGATAGCCGTTGCCACCAGGCAGGCACCGGTGCTCAGTGCCATGTCTGCCGTTACAGTCTGCAGCCAGCAGTCGCGGAACGTATTTGTTGCCGCAGTCACAGGGCACCACCCGCTGCCCGGTGGGAGAGATGCCGCGCGAGAACGTAACCGGTCCGAGGGGCAATGGTCCGGCTGCGCGCCGAATTCCAGTGCGCTTCGGGACGGGTGCGCGCAAGGCGCATTGTGCTGCATGTGTACATGGTTTCCTTGGGTATTTTCTGGGGGGTAGTTTCACGGGAGGGTATATCTGCGGTCAGCCGGATAACGGCCGTTCCTTGAGAATGAACGGGAGACGCCGCGCCGGGATTCAAGGAGGCGAGCGGCCGGGCGTGGCCCCCCGAAGTAATCAGCGAGTAGCCCGCTGCTGCCGAGCCCAGTTGATGACGTCGTCGCGGAGATAGCGACACTGGGAACCGAACTTGTGGAAGCGCGGACCAACGGCGCGGCCGGACTGAGCCAACCACTTTTCGGAGACGTTCAGGTACGCCGCAGTCTGCTTCCGCGTCAGGTACGGGGATGCGGGGGCGTCCGAATGGCTGGCGCTGTCGTTATTGTTTTCGTTCAATAGAATCCTTGTCAGACAGATAACACGGTCATGCTGCCAAGCCTACTGTGTTGGCAACTGAAATACAGTATAGCTGCCAATCGCCGCGTATCCGACACGCTTTCCTTGGAAAGCTGAATGTGTTACCGTTGCTACCATGATTGCACCGCAACTCCCAGACCTGGCCCCAAACGTCGAATACCGGGGTCCAGAAGATGGCCCGTTTGTAGAGCGATATAAAGACGGCGAAAAGGCGTGGACCGTCCTATACGCGCGGTACCTCGTGAACGGATTCGCCGTGAGTATCGGTTGGGATATCGGGCACCCAATGGGTCACTTCCGCGAACCCAACAAACTGGAAATCAAGTTTGATGAGTTCGAATTTGGGACAAATGAAACCCCCAGCGCAGAGTCATTCGACGGCATCACGACCTCCCTATTGAGATCCATACCCATGGCTCATGCACGGGCACTAATGCGTACCCACCATGAACAGCTTTCGGTCGCTGACGTCCGCGACCATTTCACGCCCTTCCCGTCACGCGTGGACACTGACCGCGATTACATCCACGTCGCCGGTGCGTACGTTGCCCTGATGGAAGTATCCGTGGAACCCATCAAGAGGCTCGCGGAGTGGACCGGTGAAAGTATCGACACCTGGTCAGCCCGGCTGCGTCGCGCACGGGCAAAAGGAATCTTGGAAGGCAAGGGCCGTCAAGCACGAATAGCGCCGGCCTACCTGAAAACGATGGATGAAATTTGGGCAGCTATACGAGCGCGGAAGGAAGAACCCGATGGCCATCAATAAACTATCCAGCGGAGTCAAGCGCTGGGAGGTCGACTGGACGACCGCCGACAGCACCCGCCGCCGCAAAAGGTTTGCCACGAAACGGGAGGCGGAAGACTTCTGGCATGTCACGGTTCGATCGGTTCAGAGCGGAACGTACATCGATCCTCGCGCTGCCACCAGGCTGACCGTCGCACAGCTTTATGAGGATTGGATCGCGCGAGTCACCACAATGGGTGCCAACGGCCGCAAGCCCGCCAGTCCCAAGACCGCGGACAATTACAGGCGCTGCTTCGAAAACTATGTCGCTCCCCGATGGGCACACACGCCCATCAGCAAAGTCAGATACGACGACGTGGCAGCCTGGATAGTCACCCTTAAGGGCCAGGACGGGCGCCCCGCGGGAGTAAGTACCCGTCGTGAGGTTGCCCTCTACTTTGGCAGATTGATGGGGCACGCCGTTAAGAAGCGGCTATTGGCAACCAATCCGGCGAAGGATCCATTGGGCCAAACCGATTACGTTCCCGCACGCGCCAAACAACGCGAGCACGTCTACCTGACAATGCCCCAACTGACGGCACTCGCCAGGGCCTGTGACGAGTTTGAGCTTTTCGTGATGGTTGCGGGAACCTGCGGTCTCCGCTGGGGCGAAATCACCGCCCTGACCTACGAAGACCTCGACCTGGGCTATAAACCCGCGATGGCCGTCAGCAAGGCTTATTCCGACGTCGGTGGTCAGCTCGTTCTCGGCCCAACAAAGGGCGGCGACAGCAGGGTCGTGCCGTTGCCGGAATTGGTTGCGAAGCGCCTCAAGGCGACATCGGCGGCAGGAAGCCCAAGCGCCCGAGTATTCAGCGGGGCACGTGGATCGGTGCTGCGCAACAGCACGTGGACCCGCCGCCATTACTCCCCCGCCATCATGGAACTGCAGGAAACGGTGTCCAATTTCCCGCGCCCCACATTTCACGACCTCCGCCACACGGCCGTGAGTTTGGCAATCAGTTCCGGCGCCAACGTCAAAGTGGTTCAGCGGATTGCCGGACATGCCAGCGCCACTATGACGTTGGATACCTACGCGGGCCTGTTCGACCACGATCTGCACGACAGCGCTGGCCGGCTGAACGCCGCGCTGGCACGGCTCGGTTGGGAATAGCTCGTCACTTTTTCGTCACCATAGGGGCCTGAAACCCATGTTACATTTGGCGAAACCTATCCACTCGTAATGAAAAGGTCATCAGTTCGATTCTGATAGGAAGCTCGGGATAAACCCCGGACAGCCCCTTGTTTTAGGGGTTTCCGGGGTTTTTCGCTGGTTAAGCGGTAACCCCCTTTTAGGTCCACAGCTGGCGCTGGGATTATTACCCGCAGACGCAGAGCTACCGTCGCAGCCTGTCCAGGCTGCGACGGTAGTAGGTGCGCTGCTGGGATGGCCGGTTTCCTTTGTTTTAGGCCGTCAGTAACTCACAGCGAAGATTGAGGCCTGCTCCCTTCCCGTCCGCGCCTGCCATTGCGCGGCCTGTTCGCTGGTCTCCGGGTTTTCAGCCCCGTACGCGATCTTTTTACCGGCGCCCAGCTTGATGGTGTTGCGATGGGTGATGATCCCGGCGGGTATTTGCCTGTCGCCGCTGTTGCGGGTGTAGTT
Source organism: Pseudarthrobacter sp. NCCP-2145 (assembly GCF_023708005.1). Taxonomy (NCBI): domain Bacteria; kingdom Bacillati; phylum Actinomycetota; class Actinomycetes; order Micrococcales; family Micrococcaceae; genus Pseudarthrobacter; species Pseudarthrobacter sp. NCCP-2145. The sequence goes on from NZ_BRCG01000006.1 coordinate 63,170, forward strand.
GTCCCGCGCCCCAAGGAAACTGTTGCCCGTGATTTCCACGTCCACAGGGACTTCCATGGAATAGGTCAACAGGTGCGTTCCCTTGCCGTCCCGGTCGGACCGGATGAGTGCGGCCCACGAGTAGCCGGCGTCAATGCAGGTGTTGTTTATGAACCTGCACCTAAGAAATCCCGTGCCGCCGCCCTTACCCCACAGTTCCAGCGACATGTTGCAGTTCTCAAGCCGATTGGATTCCCACGTAATGTCGGTCCAGCCTGCCGTGCCGGTACCCTGTGCCGACAGCGCGACGTCGTACGTCTGCCGGATTACGTTCTCCCGGATCATGACCCTCGCCGCGCCCACGTAAAGTTCCACCCCGTTGCCGTATCGCGTAGTTCCCGAGAGGGCAGAACCGCCTATCCACTCGATTTCGTTCCGCTGGATAACAACGTTCTTGCCGCCGGTAGTAACACCGTGCGCTCCGGTGCCGCCAAGGTACAGGTCCTGCACTGTGGTGTGCGAGGCCAGCCGCAAAAGGTCCCGTTGAACGGAAATGGCCACGCCCGCCCCAGGGTTTACCCCCAAGCGAACGTACACGTACGTGGAATCGCTGAAAAACTCCCAGTCTGCCGCCAACTCGGAAATAGCCCAACGTTTCCGGCCGTGAATCATGCCAGCAGCCTTCAGAAATCCCACGTTGGTGGAAGCCTCGGACGTGTTGCCCGAATACTGGCCACTGTTCGCCGCGATGTTCAGCTTCCAAATGTTCCCGCTGTACTGCGTCCATGCAGCCTTGCTCACCTTATAGCCCAGTAAGCGGGGCCGAGCTCCCTCACCGTACGCGCCGATAGTCAGCGTTCCTGAAGATCCGATCAGGGACGGCATATGGATGGATCCGTAAAAGTCGTCCCCGCGCTTGAACAGGACAGTGGAACCGCGTTGCAGGTCGCCCGATGCCATGGCTGAGCGTACCTTGGCAAGCGTGCGCCAGGGTGCCGTCACGCTTCCCGGATTACTGTCTGAACCTGATGCGCTGACATACCGGACGTTTCCATTCGCGTACGCCGGAGCCGCGCCGGCCAGGGCCGTCGCGAAAAACGCCACCGCACCCTGAAGAATTGACCGCCGATTGACTCCCTGTTTTGTAGGCCGCTGTTCCCCGGCAACATATGCCCGCTTCCTGGTGGCGGAACGGACGATGATCCCGGTGAGGAACAGGACGAGTCCCAGCACGATGAAGGTCCACGTCGGCACAGCCACGGCGTCCATGACACTCTCACAGGTGCGTTCCCCACCACCCATGCCCTGCAACGTCCCGTACGACTTGACCAACCCTTCCTTCGGGCCAACGACGCTTCGGCACGCCGCTCCTGCACTCGCGAAACCTGTGATGAGACCAACAACACTCAGAATGGGGCCGATTACAATCAGCCAGATCCAGGCACGAGACCTCTTCGATGCCTGCGGAATGGTTTTAGACATGCTTCCCCCTTGAAAGCTTCCAATGATGCAGTGGCATCGTATCCGTGGGTGATCATGCAGGGTCCCGGGCGCGCCCAAGCCCGGGATGAACACCTTCGGAGAGCGTCTCTGACCCAAGGAACTCCGGCGGAGGATATCCCGCGCGGTTGCGGCAGTTACCACGGTCGCCCCAACAACCGGCGTCATGCCGCCGGTTGTTGGGGCGCGTGTGCGTCGGGTATCTAAGATGGCGTGCATGGAAGACAAGGTCCTGGCAGAGGTCGCCAACCAGCTCTACGCCGGGCCGCTGGAAGATTTTGTGGCAGCCCGGGCCAGTGCTGCCAAGGAAGCAGCCTCGGCGGACAAAGAGCTGGCGGCTGCGGTGCGGGCACTGCCGAAGCCCTCGGTTGCCGCCTGGGCGGTGAATATGCTGGCCCAGCACCAACCGGATGTCCTGGCCCAGCTGACGGAACTCGGCGGCAGGATGCGCGCGGCACAGGTGGCGCTGGACGCCGCGTCGCTCCGTGACCTGGGACGTGAGCGCCGCACTTCGCTCGCCGCCGCCGTCGACACCGCCCGTTCCGTGGCCCGGGAGCACGGCCGGGCCATCAGCGATTCCATGGCAGGCGAGGTCGAGGAGACACTTCGCGCGCTGACAGCGGATGAGGGAGCAGCAGCGGCCGTGCGGAGCGGGCGGCTGCTCAAGACATTGCAGGCAGACGGCGTGAACGCCGTTGACCTGGACGGCACCGTGGCAGTCCCCTCGGTCCTTCCGCCCGTTGCCGCAGCTCCCGCCTCCGGGCCTGCAGCTCCCGCCGGCAGGAAGATGCGTTCGACGACGGCGGCAGCGCCGCAACAGCGCAAGCCGGACAAGCCGCGGCTTGAGGCGGTCCGGCAGACTCCGCGGCCTGCGTCACCGCCGGCGTTGGAAAGGGCCAGGGCGGTCCTAAAAGAAGCACAGGCAGCAGAGGCCGCGGCGGCCCTTGCGGCACGGGAGCTGCAGGACCAGGCCGACGACCTACGGACCGACATTGCGGAACTGGTCCGGGAGGCCGCAGATCTTCGTGCCCGGCTGGGGACAGCAGAAGGACAGCTGGAGCGCTCAAAGAAGAAGCTGGCGGCCACCGTCGCCGAGGCGAAACAGGCGGTGCGGGCCGCGGACAAAGCCGAGCGGACGGCAGTCCTTGCCCAGGAACGGGTCCTTCGGCTGGGCAACACGCGGGACTGATTCCCGTGATTGTCAGACCCCGGTTGCAGACTGGATTCATGGAAAAGCAACTGGTACAGGAATTTCACGTCACGTACTTCGACGCCGACTGCGGCCGGGCACGGGCTGAGGTCTTTGACACCCTGGCAGAGGCGGAGCGCTTCGCCAGCCGGCACTGCGCCGGGGAGGACAGCTGGGCTGTCGTTGACGCCGTGGCCATAGAGCAGCTCCGCACAGCCGCCTAAAGAGTTCCCGCTTAAACACAAAGCGCCCTGCCTGTAAGAACAGGCAGGGCGGCAGTGCGTAGCTAAAGCCCTGGCGCGGGCGCCGTCTGGCAGTTACGCGAAGTCGGAAACAGCCGGGTCTGCGCCGATGCGGCCTTCGCCGTGGGCCGAGCGGTCAAGGGCGTTGATCGCCTCGATGTCCTCGGCGTCCAGGTTTACCTCAAGAGCCGCGTAGTTCTCGCGGATCCGGGATTCGGTGACGGACTTGGGGATCACCACGTTGCCGATGGCGAGATGCCAGGCGATGACCACCTGCGCTGGCGTGGCGCCGTGCTTGGCGGCAATGGAGGCCACGGTTGCATCCTCGAGGAGCTCGCCGCCCTGGCCCAGCGGCGACCAGGCCTGGGTCAGGATGCCCTTCAAAGCACCAAACTCGCGCAGTTCACGCTGGCTGAAGTACGGGTGCAGTTCAATCTGGTGGATGGCAGGGACAACGCCGGTTTCATCGATGAGCCGCTGCAGGCCTTCGACGGTGAAGTTGGATACGCCGATGGACTTGACCCTGCCGCGCTTCTGGAGCTCGATCAGCGCCTTCCAGGTGTCCAGGTACTTATCCTGCTTGGGCTGCATCCAGTGGATCAGGTACAGGTCCAGCGTCTCGAGCCCCAGCCTGTCCATCGACGCCTCAAAGGCTGCCAGAGTGGACTCGTAGCCCTGGTCAGCGTTCCAGAGCTTGGTGGTGATGAAGAGCTGCTCCGGGGAAAGGCCGGAACTGGCGATTGCCCGTCCCACGCCTGCCTCGTTGCCATAGATCTTGGCGGTGTCAATGTGGCGGAAGCCTGCTTCAAACGCCTGCCGGACCACCTTTTCGGCGACGTCGTCCTCAACCTGCCAGACGCCATAGCCGAGCTGGGGAATCGTGTTTCCGTCATTGAACGTCAATGTAGGTGAAAGAGTCATTAGTTTATCCTGCCAAACCCCTGGGCCCAGCAGGAGGGTATCGGCCGGAAGTAAGCCAGGCGCTTAACCGGGAATATCCGCTGCCGCGGTCCCTAGCCCTCCTCGCTCAGGTGGCGCTCGGCGTCGGCCACTTGCTGGAAGACGGACTCGGCGCGCCTGCGGACGGACGCCGCACCTACCGGGACCGGGCCCACGGCGAGCCGGAGCATGGCGGCCGCCTCGGCCGTGGTGGCCAGCGAGTTGCCGGCTTTGGACAGGGCACGGTGCACGCCGGCCAGGCCAACGGGAATATCCAGGCCTTCATTCGGTGAACGCCGCTGCGCTTCCATGCAGACCAGCCGTACCCTTTCGAGGAGGGCAGCAAGCTCGTTGGCGATCTCAAGCAGCTCGCCGTAGAGCTGGTCGTCCTCGACGCCCTCGAGGACCTGGTGGAAGCGGTCCAGTCCCCGCTGGAAGCGGTCGTGGGCCCGGCGCCACAGTCCCTTCCCCAGTTCCGCATCATCCTTGCGCCCCTGCCTGGCGGCGCTGAAAAAGCCCAAGCGCACCCTTACAGGTATTGTCCGGGACCGTGGTCCGGGTCTTCCCGCTGGCCTGGCCGCGCGGAATTGCCGGAGCGCGAACCTGCGGCGGCCCTTTGCGGCTCACCGTTTTCCCCAATCACCACGCCGGGGGCAATCATGGTTCCCGGCGGCAGCTGGCGCAGCTGCATCTGCGCAGCCGCGTGCTCACGGGCGGCGTGCTGGGCGGCAATGGCCGTCTGGATCCCGTGGAACAACCCCTCAAGCCACCCCACGAGCTGGGCCTGGGCTATGCGCAGTTCAGCGTCCGAGGGAGTGCCGTCGTCGGAGAAGGGAAGGCTGATCCTGTCCAGCTCTTCCACCAGCTCCGGAGCCAGTCCGTCTTCCAGCTCTTTGATCGAGCGCTCGTGGATTTCGGCCAGCCTGCCCCGGGCAGCCTCATCCAGGGGTGCGGACTTCACTTCCTCCAGGAGCTGCCTGATCATGGTTCCGATCCGCATCACTTTGGCCGGCTCATCCACCAGGTCCTGAAGGTTGCTCCCCTTGGGCCTCACGCCTTCAGGAGGGCCGGGGTGGGCGTGCACCGGCGGCTGCCGGTCGTCAATGGGAGTGCCTTCTACCGGGAGGTCCTCAGCTGGCTGAGTGTCTTGTGGATCGCTCATGCGTTCATACTCTCATGAGCGATCCACCCGCGACCCACCGGACGAACCCACCTGACGGTTTGTCCGCTGCAAGCTCAATCAGCAGCACCGGCCCTGCGGATTGCTGTCCTGGCGGTCTGTCCGGTCACGCCAAAACTCCCTCTCCGTGAGCGGCGCATCCACGTGGCCGGCCGCCCTGTGGTGCTCCAGATACTTGGCGTACGCATCCGCGCCCAGGACGCCGCCGAAATACCGGGCAACGCCCCGGACTCCCCGCGTCAGCACAGCCAGTCCCGCTGCCATCAGTGGTGGCCACCCCTTTCGAACCTGAGCTCAGCCGGCACCTTGTCCCACTCCGCCATCAGCTCGCGCTCGGCGGGGGTGGGGATAATTCCGGCAGGGGCGAAGACCCGCGACGGGAGGGCAGGGTCCTCGTTGTCCTGGACGGCGGTGCCGTCCGCGCGGTTGCGGAAGGCCCTGGCCGTGGCGAGCAACGCCGTCGCGATCACGATGATGCTGAGCACCACGAAGATCACGGAGAGCCAGCCCTGGATGGCCGTGTTCCGTACGACGGCCTCCATGGCCGCCACGGATTTCGCCGTCCCAAACTCCGTCTTCCCTTCTGCGAGGGCCTTGCTGAACGCCGCGTTGTTGGCGAAGTAGCCCACCGCGGGCGTGGACGAGAAGATCTTCTGGTAGCTCGCGGTGATGGTCACCACGGCAGCGAAGCTGAGCGGCAGGGCAACGATCCACAGGTACTTGAACGTGCCGCGCTTCGCCACGATGGCAAGGCACACGGACAACGCGATTGCCGCGAGCAGCTGGTTGGCAATGCCGAACAGCGGGAACAGCGTGTTGATGCCGCCCAGCGGGTCGGTGACGCCCATCAGCAGCACCGCGCCCCAGGCCCCCACCATGATGGCGGTGCAGAGCCAGGCGCCGGGCCGCCAGGAGTGCTCCTTGAACTTGGGGACAAAGTTTCCGATCGAGTCCTGCAGCATGAAGCGGGCAACGCGGGTGCCGGCGTCCACGGCGGTGAGGATGAAGAGGGCTTCGAACATGATGGCGAAGTGGTACCAGAAGGCCATCATGGCGGTACCGCCAATGAACTGCTGCATGATGTGCGCGAGGCCCACAGCCAGGGTGGGAGCACCGCCGGTGCGGGAAACGATGCTTTCCTCACCCACATTGGCTGCTGTCTGGGACAGGAACTCCGGGGTGATGTTTACCCCGGCGAGGCCCAGGCTGTTGACCCAGGTGGCTGCTGTTTCCACCGTCCCGCCGGTCAGCGCGGCCGGTGAGTTCATGGCGAAGTAGAGTCCGCGGTCGATGGAAATGGCGGCCACCAGGGCCATGATGGCCACGAATGACTCCATCAGCATGCCGCCGTAGCCAATGAACCGGGTCTGGCGTTCCTTTTCGACGAGCTTCGGGGTGGTGCCGGACGAGATCAGGGCGTGGAAACCGGACAGGGCACCGCAGGCGATGGTGACGAACAGGAACGGGAACAGGGCCCCCGGGAACACGGGTCCGTTGTCCCTGCTGGCAAATTCACTGAAGGCGGGGACGGTGATCTCCGGGCGGACCACGATGATGGCCAGCGCGAGCATCACGATGACGCCGATCTTCATGAACGTTGAGAGGTAGTCCCGGGGTGCCAGGAGCAGCCACACGGGCAGGATGGCGGCAATGAAGCCGTAGACGATGAGCCCCCACGCGATGGTGACCTTGTCCAGGCTGAAGATGTCAGCGCCCCACGGGGTTTCGGCCACGATGCCGCCGCCGACAATAGCCGCCATCAGCAGGACGAAGCCGATCAGCGACACTTCCATGACCTTGCCGGGCCGGAGGTAGCGGAGGTAGACGCCCATGAACAGGGCGATGGGTATGGTCAAACCCACGGAGAAGACACCCCACGGGCTTTCGCCCAGGGCATTGACAACGACGAGCGCGAGGATGGCCACGATGATCACCATGATCAGCAGGGTGGCAATGAGGGCCGCCGTGCCGCCGATCACGCCAAGCTCCTCGCGTGCCATCTGGCCCAGGGACCTTCCACCGCGCCGCATGGAGAAGAACATCACCAGGTAGTCCTGGACAGCGCCGGCAAGGACGACGCCGATAATGATCCAGATAGTGCCGGGCAGGTAGCCCATCTGGGCTGCAATGACAGGACCCACCAGCGGTCCGGCGCCGGCGATGGCGGCGAAGTGGTGGCCGAACAGGACATTGCGGTCAGTCCGGACGTAGTCCTTGCCATCGGCCTTGTACTCGGCCGGCGTCGCACGGCGGTCGTCAGGCCGGGTGATGTAGCGCTCAATAACCTTGGAGTAGAAGCGGTAGCCGATGAGGTAGGTGCACACCGAGGCAAAGACGAACCAGATGGCGTTGACGGTCTCTCCGCGGATGATGGCCAGCATGAACCAGGCCAAACCGCCCAGCAGGGCGATGCCTGCCCACAGCGCGATCTTCCCCGGCGTCCATTTCCGGTCTTCTGCCTCGCGGACCTCCTCATCGATGGCTGTCGGGGGCAGGGCCGGGTCAGTGGCCACCACGCCCCTTTCCCCGGATGCGTTCCTCCGTTGATCAGGCGTTTCGGCCATGTCTCCTCCTTGAGATTGTTTCGCTTCTGCTGTGACGCACCCTACCAACCCGCAGCCCCATTCCAGGGGCGTTCTGCCAGGTGGCGCAGAAACCTGCGCTGAGCGGAGGGGAAGCGGCGACGAACGACGGATCAGCTTGGGGTCGCAGCCGGACCAACGCAGCGAAGGCCCCCGTCCGAACACTTCGGGCGGAGGCCTCGGCTCGTGGGAAAAGCGTAAAGCTGCTCCTCAGGCGTGTGAGTAGGTGAGGCAGTCAGCGTTGTCCGCCCCGGGACCGACATGCACCTCTGCGGCCTTGCACATCAGGTGGTCGTTGTGGACACATTCAGAGCGCTGGCAGGCTCCGACGTCGGCAAGGACTTTGGGCAGTCCGCCGTGCATGCCCGTGTCGATAAAGGTGGCGCAGTGCGCGTGGTTTTCGGCGCCGCCGACCGTGATGGCGGCAGCATTGCAGTTGGTGTGATCGTTAAAGGAACAGTTCGTTACGCTGCAGTCGGCCACGTGGGTTGCCATGAGCTTCCTCCAAGTTCCACCGCCCGGCCGGGCGGCTCCTGAGCCCCACGCTAAACCTGTCCACTGCAATCAAAAAGACCCAATTGTGTTGCCTATTTCCCCTGCGCCTGCTGGATCATCCTCGCCTCGCACAGATCCAGCCAGCGGACCTCCGCCTCGGTCTGGAAAATCAGGGAGTCCAAGACCAGAAGCCACGCCGTATCAACGCTCCGCTGGCTCGAAGCCGTCTCCCGGCGGGCTTTGGTGTAGTCCTGCAGCGCCCGGACGGAGGCCATCCGCTGGCCCTGGATGATGGCCTGGATATCGACGCCGGGCACGGTGACAGCGAGGGCCAGCTTGATGGCCAGCTCATTGCGCGGCGGGTTGTTCCGCTCCACGGGGGCCGCGAACCACTCCCGGATCTCCGCCCTTCCGGCCGCCGTAATGCTGTACACCACGTGCCCGTTCCCGTCGTCGCCGTCCCTGGCCACCAAAGCGTCGCGTTCCAGGCGGTCCAGGGTGGTGTACACCTGTCCAATGTTCAACGGCCAGGTGTTGCCGGTGCGGTTCTCGAACTCGGCCCGCAGCTGGTAGCCGTAGCGCGGCTGGTCCTGCAGCAGGGCGAGGAGGCTATGGCGGATGGACATGCTGTTCCTTGTGCTCGGCGGGCAACGGTCTGCGGGGCGGAGCACTCACATGAGCAGCAGGATCTTTCCTACGTGGTCACCCGTGTCGAAGTACCGGTGGGCCGCACGAACCTGGTCGAGCGGAAAGGTCTTTGCCACCAGCGGCCGCACCCGACCGTCACTGACCAGCGGCCAGACGGCCTCGCGGACGGCGTTCATAATGGCACCCTTTTCCTCCACGGGCCGCGGGCGCAGGGCCGTAGCCACCACGGCGGCCCGCTTTTGCAGCAGCTGCCCCAGATCGAGCTCCCCCTTGGTGCCGCCCTGCAGTCCGATCACCACCAGGCGTCCATAGTCAGCGAGCGCGTCCACGTTCTGTTTGAGGTATTTGGCTCCGACGACGTCGAGGATGACGTCTGCGCCTTTGCCTCCGTTCTGGCGGCGGAGGCTCTCGGGAAAATCCTCTTCGGCGTAGTTGATGGCAATGTCCGCACCCAGGAAGGCCTTCGCCGTGCTCACTTTTTCATCAGAGCCCGCGGTAGTGGCAACCCTGGCGCCGAGCGCCTTGGCCAGCTGGATGGCCATGGTGCCGATCCCGCCGGTGGCTCCGTGGATCAGGACAGTTTCACCCTCCTGAAGCTGGGCGGTCATGACCAGGTTGGAGTAGACGGTGGCGGCAACTTCGGGAAGGGCTGCTGCGGTCACCAGGTCCACGCCGTCGGGCACCCGCAGGACCTGTTCGGCACGGACGGCCACCTGCTGGGCGTAGCCGCCCCCGGCCAGCAGCGCCACCACTTTGTCCCCGAGGGAAAACGCCTTCGTGACACCGGGACCGAACCCGGCGATCCGGCCGGATACCTCAAGGCCGGGGATGTCCGATGCGCCGGGCGGGGGCGGGTAGAAACCCCTGCGCTGCTGCACGTCCGCCCGGTTGAGGCCGGCCGCGACGACGTCGATCAGCACCTCTCCGTTACCGGGTACCGGGGCCTCGACCTCGCGGACCTCCAGCACTTCCGGGCCGCCCGGCTCCGAAATGTAGACGGCTTTCATGGAACACTCCCGTTTCTGACTGAATACTGCGTGCAACCAGTGTGCACCGGACACCTTCCGGACTCTGTTTTGTTGCAGGCAAGTGCCTATGAAACACTACTTGTTGAGGAAGGTTGTCCGAGCGGCCGAAGGAGCTAGTCTTGAAAACTAGTGTGCGGTAACCCCGTACCAAGAGTTCGAATCTCTTACCTTCCGCGAAAAGGACCCCTGTCCGCCAGCACGCCTGGCAGACAGGGGTCCTTCGTTTAACCTGCGGCGGGCACCGCCGGCCCTGACGTGGCCGCCATGACGGGAACCGGTGCCGCCACGTAAATCGTCCTGGCAAATTTCCGCCGTCCCCGTCCAGCAAAGCTACTGGCCGGTATCCTTTGTGATAGTCGGCACACTGGGGCAGATGCCGGCCACCACATACCGCCAACAGCATCACCGGAACCGGGGCTACTGGGGCTCCCGGCCGGAAGGTGGCCCGTTCCGCTGGGGAGCGTCCCGCCGAATGCACGCGCTATCAACCCTGCGTTCATTCAGCGCTGTTGTGATGTGCCGGATACCACTTGACCAGGAGCAGGATCCGGGCCCCTGTCCGTCGGTACAACCCGGACATCTTCCATTGGGTCCCCACCGGGACACCCCTATGAAAGTAAGAGCGGATGCATCACACACCTTGGAAACTAGCGCTGGGGACAGCGTTGTCGGCGGGGCTGCTGGCTCCCCTGGCAGCATTTCCCGCAGTTGCGGACACTACAGCCGCGGAGGTCTCACCCGCGGCAGGCACATCCCCCGTTGTCATCAACGAGGCCTACCTCAGCGGCGGCAGCACGGGCGCCGCCTACAAGAACCGGTTCCTGGAGCTTTACAACTCCTCGGACGCCCCGGTGCGGCTGGACGGCTGGTCAGTCCAGTACCGTTCCGCAACCGGGCTCGCAGCCCCCACCACCGTGGCACCCCTCACCGGCACCATCGCGGCAAAGGGTCATTACCTGATCCAGGGTGCCAGCAACGGAACCAACGGCGCCGCCCTCCCCACCCCGGACCTCGTGGCGGGCGGCCTGAACTTCAGCGGCCCATCCGGCACCATCGTGCTCGCCAAGCAGCCCACCGCCGTCGCGCTTTCCACAGGTTCCCAGGTGGAGCCCGCAGGCGTTGCGGACCTGCTGGGCTACGGCTCCTCCAACACCTTCGAGACCGCAGCAGCTGCAGGCCCTGCGGGTACGGGCGACGCCAGGAGCCTGAACCGCAGCGGAGGTGCGGACAGCAACAGCAACGCCGCCGACTTCAGCCTCAGCACCACAATCAGTCCAACCCCAAGCGGCTCCACTGCCCCCGGGCCCGATCCCAGTCCGGACCCCACCCCGGATCCGGCCCCCGTGCCGTCCAGCACGTCGATTGCCGAGATCCAGGGCACGGGTGCGCAAAGCCCCCTCACCGGCTCAACAGTGACCACCACCGGAAAGGTCACCGCAGTCTTCCCCACCGGCGGCCTTAACGGCTACTACCTGCAGACACCGGGAACCGGCGGCGACCTGACGGCAACCAACCATGCCGCGTCGGACGGAATCTTCGTCTACTCCCCCGCCACGGTGGCATCGGTCCAGGCCGGAGACCACGTGCAGGTGACAGGTGCCGTGGCGGAGTACTACGGGATGACCCAGCTGAACGTCACCGCGGCCGCCGGACTCACCAAGCTGGCCGAGGCCGCGCCGGAGGTCAAGGCCACGCCCTTCACCCTGCCCGCCGGCGAAGCCTTCCGCGAATCCCTGGAAGGCATGCTTTTGGCACCCCAGGGGCCGCTGACCGTCACGGACAACTACTCCCTGAACCAGTACGGCGAGATCGGCCTCGCCGGCGGAACAACGCCGCTGGTCCAGCCCACCGCCGTCGCTCCCTACGGCTCCGCCGGGTACACCGCGACGGTGGCGGACAACGCCGCCCGCGGAATCAAGCTCGACGACGGCTCCAGCACCAACTTCCTCAAGGACCCCACCACGAAGGCGCAGGTCCTTCCCTACCTGACCACGGCCGACCCGGTACGGGTAGGCTCCCCTGCCACCTTCACCACCAATGTGGTGCTGGGCTACGGCAACAATGCCTGGAAACTCCAGCCGCTGACCCACCTCACGGATACGAACAAGGCCTCTGTCCAGCCCGCAACCTTTGGGGCCACCAGGACGGAAGCTCCCGCAGCGGTGGGCGGCAACCTCAAGATCGCCTCCTTCAACGTGCTCAACTACTTCCCCACCACAGGGGACACCCTGACCGGCTGCACCTACTACGAGGACAGGGCCGGCAACCCGATCACGGTCCGCGGCGGGTGCGATGCCCGCGGGGCTGCCAACGCGGAGAACTTCAACCGGCAGCAGGACAAGATCGTTTCCGCCATCTCCAAGGCCGGCGCGGATGTTGTCACGCTGATGGAGATCGAAAACTCGGCACAGTTCGGCAAGAACCGGGACGACGCCCTGGCCAAGCTGGTGGACGCCCTGAACATCGAGACGCCGGGCATCTGGGACTACGTCCGCTCGCCTGCCAACGCACCGCCGCTGAGCGACGAGGACATGATCCGCACCGCGTTCATCTACAAAAAGGCCGTTGCGGAGCCCGTGGGTGAATCCATCATCCACAACGACACCGTGGCGTTCTCCAACGCCCGCAAGCCGCTGGCCCAGGTGTTCAAGCCGGTGGGTGGCGGTGCGGGGACAGAGTTCATCGCCATCGCAAACCACTTCAAGTCCAAAGGCTCCGCTGCCACGCCCGAGGACACGGACCAGGGGCAGGGCGCATCAAACCTGGCGCGCACAGCCCAGGCGAAGTCCCTGCTCGAGTTCACCAAGTCCCTGCAGCAGTCCAAGGGCACGGACAAGGTGTTCCTGATCGGCGACTTCAACGCTTATGCCAAGGAAGACCCCATCAATGTCTTCACGGCTGAGGGCTACGTCAACCAGGACGAGAAAGCCCGCAGCGCCGACGGCTCCGCCAAGCACTCCTACCTCTTCGGCGGCATGGTGGGCTCGCTGGACCACATCCTGGCCTCCCCCGCCGCCAATGCAGTGGTCACCGGGGCGGACATCTGGAACATCAACTCGGTTGAGTCCGTGGCCCTGGAATACAGCCGCTACAACAACAACGTCACCAACTACTACGCACCGGACCAGTTCCGCGCCAGCGACCACGATCCCGTGGTGGTGGGCCTGGACCTGCAGTCCGCTCCCGCCGCCGTTGACCTGAACTTCCTGGGCGTCAACGACTTCCACGGCAGGATCGACACCAACACGGTCCTGTTCGCCGGCACCATCGAGAAACTCCGCGCGGCGGCCGCCCCCGGCGCCACCGCCTTCCTCTCAGCCGGCGACAACATCGGCGCGTCGCTGTTTGCCTCCGCCGTAGCCAAGGACCAGCCCACCATCGACGTCATGAACGCCCTGGACCTGAGGGCCTCTGCCGTCGGCAACCACGAGTTCGACGGCGGTTGGGCCGACCTGCAGGACCGCGTCATCGCCGGCGGCACCAACGCCCGGTTCCCCTACCTGGGTGCGAACGTCTACAGGAAGGGCACCACCGAGCCGGCCCTGCCCGAGTTCACCGTCCTGGACATGAACGGCATCAAGGTTGCCGTCATCGGCACGGTCACCCAGGAAGTACCCGCCCTGGTGACCCCCGCCGGCATCGCCGACCTTGAGTTCGGCGATCCTGTGGACGCCATCAACCGTGCAGCTGCACGGATCACCGCGGAGAAGCTGGCCGACGTCATCATCGTGGAAAACCACGACGGCGCCGGTTCGGGAACGGTGGAAGGCTCCACCTTGGAAGAGGAGGTGGCTGCCGGCGGTCCGTTCGCGAAGCTGGTCACCGAAACCTCCGCGGATGTTGATGCCATCTTCACCGGCCACACGCACAAGGAGTACGCCTGGGACGCGCCCGTCCCGGGCGCCGAGGGCAAGACCCGCCCGATCGTCCAGACGGGCAATTACGGCGAGAACGTGGGGCAGATCCAGCTCACCGTGGACACCGCCACCCGGCAGGTGACCGCGTACAAGGCCGGAAACGTGAAGCGCACCACGGATCCTGCCGCGGATCTCATCGCAGCCTACCCGCGCGTGGCCGCCGTCGACGCGATCGTCAGGAAGGCACTCGCGGACGCCGCCGTCGTCGGCAACCAGCCCGTTGGTACCGTCACGGCGGACATCACCACGGCCTTCACCACGGATGCCGCCGGTGTGGCCAAACGCGATGACCGCGGCAGCGAGTCCACCCTGGGCAACCTGGTGGCAGATTCCCTGCTCAACTCGCTGCAGCCCGCCGAGCTGGGCGGCGCCGAGATCGGTGTGGTCAATGCCGGCGGTTTGCGGAACGAGCTCTACTACGCCCCGGACGGCACCATCACCTATGCCGAGGCCAACGCGGTACTTCCGTTCGTCAACAACCTGTGGACCACGTCCCTGACGGGTGCGCAGTTCAAGACGCTGCTGGAGCAGCAGTGGCAGACCAACCCGGACGGCACGGTTCCCAGCCGCGCCTACATCCAGCTGGGTCTGTCCAAGAACGTGAACTACACGTACGACGCCGCACGGCCGGCCGGTGACCGCATCACCTCGGTCCGGGTGAACGGGGCTGCGCTCGATCCGGCAAGGTCCTACCGGGTGGGTACGTTCAGCTTCCTGGCAACCGGGGGCGACAACTTCCGCGTCTTCACGGAAGGATCCAACACCAAGGACTCGGGGCTGGTGGACCGTGACGCCTGGATCGGCTACCTGCAGGACAGCAGCCCGGTTTCGCCCGATTTCGCGCGCCGCTCAGTGGCCGTTACCAACACCACCGCCACGGAGGTCAAGCCCGGCGAACAGGTCAGCCTCACGGTCTCCAAACTGGACGTGACCTCACTGGGCAGCCCGGTCAACAAGACCCTCACGGCAGTGTTTACGGACACCGCCGGGGTTGTGGCCGAGCTCGGGTCCGTGCCGGTCACGGCCGGTTCCGCAACGGTCAACCTGCCGGTCCCGTCCGGTGCCGCGGTCGGGCCGGGAACCCTGGTCCTCACCGCCGCGGAATCGGGCACGAGGGTCACGGTGGGGGTCAAGGTGGCGGCAGCCGATCCTGCCGGGCCGGTGTGCACGGCCCCGGTCAAGCCCGCACGGCCTGCGGACCTGGCGGGCCAGCTGAACTACGGCCAGGCCATGGCTGCCTACCGGGCCTGCCTGCGCGGCTGACGCCCCGTCTGGAAGCGTGAAAGGTCCGGAATACCGCTGACGCTCTCTCACTTAAGGCGCCATTTCCCCACATGCTCTCTCACTCGTGAGAGAGCATGTGGGTTTTAAGCGCATTAAGTGAGAGAGCGTCCCGGGGGTTTACAGCCCCAGGATGGCTCGCGCGATTTCGTCGGCGTCCCGGAGCGTCCGCTGGCCGCTCCGGTAGGCGGGCTGGCCGGGCTGCACGGCCTCCGCGGCGATGGCTGTCCCCCATTGCGAGGACGAAAGCTGCAGGCCCAGCACGTAGAGGTTCTCCGTCACGGACCCGTTCGCTGCCAGGGGCCGGTAGGGGTGGGGCACAACATCCAGGCCCGTGGACTGCACGGGGGCGCCCTCCGCCGTCATCATCAGCCTCGGCCTGACCAGCCCGTCCGCGAGCAGCTGCTCAAGCACCGGCGAATCGTTTGCGGACACCCTGTTGCCGGGGGCGAGCGCCTCCACCATGGTCCTTGCGGCCACGGGCGGTCCGTCCACCCAGGGGGACGAGGCGGTGAACACAGCGTTCCTGCGGTCCACGCCGAACTTCGGGTCGGGCCCGACGAAGCTGACAATCCCGGCCCGTGCCAGCGCAGCCAGCTGCTCCGAACGGAGCGCCGGCGGCCCGCTGGCCAGCCCTTCCACAAAGGACTCGAACCAGCCCCGCAGCCCGGCGACCCATGATTCGTCGGTGATGCCGCCGTCGGCCACTGCTGTTTTCAGGACCGCCCGGCCGCGGTGCAGGGCGCCGATGGCCATCTTCACCGGATCATCCTCGCCAAGGGCCGAGCGGCGGGCGTCGTCGAGCAGGTATTCGACGACGGCGGCGTCAAGCTGGGTGCGCGACGCGAAGGAACGCCCCGCCAGCGGCGCGGCCAGCCCGGGAAGGTCGAGCCGGTGCCGCGGGCCCACGTGCACGGCCAGGACGCTCTCGACACTGTCCTCCCACTTGGCAGCGCTGTGGGCATGCGGGTGCAGCGCCTCTTCAAGCGCGGTAAGGAAAGCGGCGGTATCGGGAACCGCGCCGGGCTGCGAGCGCACCAGGGTTGAGTAGTACGCCCAGAGCGTGTCGCGGTGCAGCAGCGGCCAAAGGTCGTGGTCGAAACCCGGCCGGATCCCGGCGGTGCGGAAGCGTTCCAGGGCGGCGTCAGTGAGGTACCGCAGGGTGACCGAAGCAGGGTAGTAGCCGGCGAGCGCCGCTTTGGCCCGGTATGGCGTCCCCCGGCGTGAGGCGGCGATGATCAGCGGCTCCTGGCCGGACGGTTCGTAGTCCAGCTTCCCGCCGTTGCTGACGAACTTCCCGCCGCGGCCCTCGGTGAGCTGGCCCATGGCGTCAAAGAAGTTCAGGCCCATGCCGCGGACCAGGACGGGCCGGCCGGCGGGAATGGCCGCCCAGTCGACGTCTGCAGGCACCGCGGGCGGCAGGTACCGCAGGCCCAGCTGCTCCGCCGCGCCCTGCAGTTCCCGTTGTTCCGGGTTCAGCCGGGAAGGGACGTGCCCCAGGGCCAGCACCACGGCGCCGGTGCGAAGCGTCGATCCCCCTGCCAGGCCGACGTCGAACGTTCCGTCCGCGGCCGGACGCACCGACTCAGCGGACGTTTCATGGAACTGGATGGTGACGCCGTCGGGAGCCTTTTCCGTCAGCTCGTCCAGTGTGCAGCGGAGGTACCGGCCGTACAGGGCCCGGCTGGGAAAGTCACTGGATCCAAGCACCGCCAGCTCCGCCAGCTCATCCGGGGTGAGGGACGGCGACGGGTGTGCCTGCTGCTCCGCCCGCCACTGGTCAAAGGTGGTCCCGGCGACGGGCGCTGCCAGGGCAGGGTCCTGCGGAACCAGCGTGGGATAGAAGGACTGCGTGTTCATCAGGTACAGCCGTGACTGCTGCGGCTGCCACACGTGCCCGGGCCCTGCCGGGTAGGGGTCGATGACGTCGATGTGGAGCTGCACGGCGCCGGTACCGTCCGTGGCAAGGGCAGCCGCGTGCGCGAGCAGGCGTTCCAGAACGCTGGTGCCCCGGGGACCTGCACCGATGATGGAGGTCCGGATGCTCTGCGTTTTTTCCACGGCATCCAGCGTACGGGCTGAACGCGTGACTTGCCCGCCGGCAGCTAAGTTGTTTGGATGGCCCAATGACCACCACTGCAGCTGACTCAGCGCCCGAGCCCGTCGACGAGAACGTCTGGCTGGAGGAGATCTACGGCGAAGAGCAGCTTGCCTGGGTCAAGGAACAGAACTCGCGCACCGAAGACCTCCTGGAGGACGCGGACTACGCCGGCCTGGAAGGAAGCATCCTGGAGGTGCTGGACTCCACGGACCGGATCGCCATGGTGGGCAAGC
The DNA here is from genome assembly GCF_023708005.1 of Pseudarthrobacter sp. NCCP-2145. NCBI lineage: Bacteria > Bacillati > Actinomycetota > Actinomycetes > Micrococcales > Micrococcaceae > Pseudarthrobacter > Pseudarthrobacter sp. NCCP-2145. The sequence goes on from NZ_BRCG01000006.1 coordinate 80,484, forward strand.
GCGGGGACTGGTACTACAACTTCTGGAAGGACCGCCACAACCCCAAGGGCCTGTGGCGGCGCACAACGTGGGAGAGCTACTGCACGGATTCCCCGGAATGGGACGTGCTGCTCGACGTCGATGAGCTGGCTGCGGCGGAGGGCCAGGAGTGGGTTTTCCACGGCGCTACATTCCTGCGCCCCGGTGCCGGGGAGCCCTACCGGCTGGCGCTGCTGGCGCTCTCACCGGATGGCGGCGACGCGAACAGGTACCGGGAGTTCGACGTGGAGAGCCGGTCCTTCGTGGATCCGGCCCGGGGCGGTTTTGACCTGCCGACGGCGAAGGGCAACGTTTCGTGGCTGGACGCGGACACACTGCTGGTCGCCTCCACCGCGGACGGGCTGCCGAAGACCGCTTCGTCCTACGCCCGCACGGCGGTCACCCTCAAGCGCGGCGCTGAGCTGGCCGGCGCGCCCCTGCTGTTCGAGGTCCCCGAGCACCACATGATGGCAGTGGTGGCGCACGACTCCACGCCCGGATTCGAGCGGACCTTCGCCGTTGACTACATCGATTTCTTCAACCGCAGGAACCTGGTGCTGCGGGACGGTGAATGGGTGCAGATCGACGTGCCCACCGACGTAAACGTCAGCGCGCACCGGGAATGGCTCCTGTTCCGGCCCCAGCAGGACTGGGCAATCGACGGAACCACCTACCCGGCCGGTTCACTGCTTGCCTGCGGGTTCGAGGACTACCTCGCCGGCGCACGGGAGCTGGCGGTGCTGTTCGCGCCCGACGCCCGCACGTCGCTGCAGTCCTGGAGCTGGACCCGGAACTTCCTGCTGCTCAACCTCCTCAAGGATGTTTCGTCCGAAATCCGGGTCCTTGATCCTTCCCGCCCGTCTGACGGTCCGGGTGGCGCCTGGGCCGCCACGCTCCTCGACGCCTGCCCGCCCCTGCACGATGTCAACGCCTACGCTGTCGACGATGAAGACGCGGAAGCGTCCGACGGCGGTGCGGGTGACGACTTCTGGCTCGTCGCCACCGGGTTCACCACTCCCACCACGCTGATGCGCGGCACCCTGGAGCGGACCTCAGACGGAACACCCGGCGTGGTCAGCCGGCACGCCGTGGTGAAGGCGTCGCCGTCGTTCTTTGCAGACGCCGACTACGAAGTGCAGCAGCATTTTGCCGTGTCCGAGGACGGCACCCGCGTTCCCTATTTCCAGGTGGCCCCGCGGAACCTGGCGCTGGACGGGCAGAATCCCACGCAGCTTTCCGGCTACGGCGGGTTTGAGGTGTCCCGCACGCCGGCTTACAGCGGCACGGTGGGCAGGGCGTGGCTGGAGCGCCGCACCTCGCTGTCTGCCGGTGCTGACGGGGATGCTCCCCACTCCCGCGGCGGCGTCTACGTGGTGGCGAACATCCGCGGCGGCGGCGAGTACGGGCCGGCGTGGCACCGCGCAGCCCTCCAGGAGAACCGGCACAAGGCCTACCAGGACTTCGCCGCCGTCGCCCGGGACCTCATCTCCCGCGGGGTCACCTCCCGCGAACGGCTGGGCTGCGTGGGCGGCTCCAACGGCGGGCTGCTGGTGGGCAACATGCTCACCCGTTACCCGGAACTGTTCGGCGCCGTGTCCTGCGGGGTGCCGCTGCTGGACATGCGCGGCTACACCAGGCTTTCCGCCGGCCACTCATGGATTGCCGAGTACGGCGACCCGGACGTCCCCGAACAGTGGGAATACATCAGGACTTTCTCCCCCTACCACCTGCTCAAGGACGGGGTGGAATACCCGGAAACGTTCATCTGGACCGCAACCTCCGATGACCGGGTTGGTCCGGTCCAGGCGCGCAAGATGGCCGCCCGGATGCTGGCCATGGGCATTCCGAACGTCTGGTTCCATGAGGCGCTGGAGGGCGGGCATGCCGGGGCATCCGACAACCGGCAGGCGGCGGCACTGCAGGCACGGAGCCAGCACTTCCTGTGGAAGGCCCTGGCAGGCGGACTGGCGTAGCGGTGGGCCTGGACCTGCGGCGGGCGGAGCCTGCCGACGTTGAACGGCTGGCGGCGGTCCACGTCCGCTGCTGGCAGGAGACCTACCGCGGGATGCTGTCCGACGGGTTTCTCGACTCCCGGGTCCCGGCCGACCGGCTGCCTCTCTGGCGGCACCTGCTGGAGTCAGCAGAACCGGGAGTCGTGTGGGTGGCGTCCGACGGCGGAACTTTGGTTGGGTTTGCGGGCGTCCACCACGTGCCTGCCGGGGATACGACGCATGCTGCCGCGCCGCCGTCGTCAGGGGACCTGGAACTTTGGGGACTGTACCTGTTGGCGTCCCACCAGGGGCTTGGCCTGGGACGCCGCCTCCTCGAGGCCGCCCTGGGCACCAGCGCGGCGAGCCTGTGGGTGGCCGCGGACAACGGGCGCGCCATCGGCTTCTACCGGCACTTCGGCTTCGAACCGGACGGGGCCGCGGACACGATTCCGGACTGGGAACACCTCCGCGAAATCAGGATGGTCCGGGCCGGGCAGCCCCGGCAGTGACGCGGGCCCCAGGCAACTGCGGGGTGCTTTGAGGAGTGCCGCGGGCGGGCAGGTGATCCGTTTTGCACTGCATGGCCCGTTCTGCGTATCCTTGGTGGGCTAGTAATAGCAATTGGAGACGTGCCAGAGCGGCCGAATGGGCTTCACTGCTAATGAAGTGTGGGGCACAACTCCACCGGGGGTTCAAATCCCCCCGTCTCCGCGTTTTGGCCCCGGTCCTGGACCGGGGCCTTTTTGCGTTTCCGGGCTCTTTGGGATCCGGGCCTTTGGGCACCCGGGCCTTTGGACCCGGGATTTAATGTCCGGTTCCTGCGTCCGGGGTGCGGACACCGGGGGCCCGGCACGTTCTGCCGGTGGCAGGATGAACGGATGGCAGCAAGCAACGCGGTGGATGGGACACCCGGGACCGCCCAGGCATGGAGTCCCCGCCTGGCCCTCCTGGTGGCCGCCACCTTCTTTATGGAATTCCTCGACGGCACCGTCCTCACAACGGCCATCCCCAATATCGCTGCCGACTTCCGGGTGCCGGCTCCGGACGTCAACATCACCATGACGGCGTACCTGCTGACCGTGGCCATGGGCATTCCGCTCAGCGGCTGGCTGGCGGAACGGTTCGGTGCCCGCCGGATCTTTTGCCTTGCCATTGCCATCTTCACCATCGCATCACTGGCGTGTTCGCTGAGCCAGGACCTCGCCGCCCTCACCCTCAGCAGGATCGCCCAAGGTTTCGGGGGCGCCATGATGGTTCCCGTCGGAACCCTCGTGGTCCTTCGCGGGACGCCCAAGGCCGAACTGCTGCGCGCCACCGCATTCCTGGTGTGGCCCGGACTGCTGGCGCCCGTCCTGGCTCCGCTGGTTGGCGGGGCGCTGACGACATACCTGTCCTGGCACTGGATTTTCCTGATCAACCTTCCCCTGGGTGCGGCCGCATTCCTGGCGGCTCTCCGGCTGGTGCCCGCAGGAGCGGGCGATGGCGGGCGGCGGCTGGACTGGCTGGGGCTGGCCCTCACCACGCTCGGCGTGGGGGCACTGGTAGTGGGCCTTGAACTGGCGAGCACGCATCCGGACGCTCCCTGGGCTGCCTTGAGTGCCGGATCAGGAGCGGCTGCCCTGGCGTGCGCCGTGCTCTGGATGCGCAGGGCCCGCAATCCGCTCTTTGACCTGGGGGTTTTCAGCACCCGAACATTCAGGGCGATGGCCACCGGTGGGTTCGCCTACCGGCTGACCATCAGTTCCGTTCCCTTCCTGCTGCCGCTGATGTTCCAGGCCGGGTTCGGCTGGTCCCCCCTGCACGCCGGTGCCATGGTGGCTGCGGTCTTTATCGGCAACATCGGCATCAAGCCGGCCACGACTCCCCTGATCCGGCGTTTTGGCTTCAAGGCCATGCTCGTGTTTGCCTCGTTGGCTTCTGCAGCGACCTTCGCCCTCTGCGCCCTGCTGACGGCGGACACCCCTGAGCCGTTGACCTTTGCGCTGCTGGTCTGCAGCGGGGCCTTCCGCTCCATCGGTTTCTCCGCCTACGCCTCGGTCCAGTACGCGGACATCGCCCCTGCGCAGCTCACCTCGGCGAACGTCGTCTCAGCAACACTGGTGCAGCTCGCCGCTGCCGCCGGCATCGCCGTTGGAGCCCTGCTCATCCGGCTGTTCGACGGACTCGGCACTTTCCCGTCCGACGCCGCCGGCCCCTTCCGCGGAGCATTCCTCGCGATGGCGGTGCTGATGCTGGCGAGCACCGCGGACAGCCTGTTCCTGCCGCGGCACGCCGGCGCAGAAGTCAGCCAGCGCAGAGCCCAACAGGTTTGAACCAGCCCTGCCTTGGCCGGTGTGCGTCACAGCGGCCCACGGGTGGTCCGGTCCGGCGTCAGCCCGCTGGACCAGGCATCCCCCGCGTCAGCCGGCCTGCGCCAGCACCAGCGGAAGGACAGCTCCCGCACCTGCCTCGCGAAGCGCCCGGCCGGCAACCGTGAGCGTCCACCGGCTGTCCACGATGTCGTCTATCAGCATCACGCTGCCGCCCTGCACGGAGCCCAGCGCCGCCTCAAGTTCGGGCCCCACCACCAGGCGGTCCCATACCCCTGCCAGGCGGTAGGCACTGTTGCCGCCGCGGCTCCCGGTGGGACCACCGTGGGCCAGCTGCAGCTCTCCCAGGTACGGGATGCGCCCGATCTCGGAAATGCCCCTGGCAAGGGAGCCCACCAGTTCCGGTTTTCCTCGCGAGGGGACGCTGACGATGGCTGCAGGCCGTCCCGCCCCGCTCCAGCCGGGATTGCGTGAGTCTCCGGCGCCCCACTCGCGCAGAACCTGGACGCAGGCTTGCAGCATGCCCTGATCGACCTGCCGGTCTGCGGCACCGGCCGCGAACAGCTCCCGCAGTGCACCGCCCCAGCCAAGATCGGTAAGCCTTGCCAGGACGCGCCCCTCGGCGAGCCCCTCACCGGGCTTGAGCTTTCCCTTCACCGGAACTCCGAGGCGGTCCATTCCGCTGGGCCACTGCAGCCGCGCCTCCAGCACGCCGCCCGCCCTGCTGAGGGTCTGGCTGGCCGCCGCCGTGGCCTGTTCAGCGATGTCTGCCCGGAACCACTGACCGGCGCAGTTGTCGCACCGGCCACAGGCGTGCGCGGTCTCGTCGTCCAGGACTGAGGTGATGTACTCCATCCGGCATCCGGCCGTGTCCTGGTAGATCACCATGGAGTCCTGCTCGTCCACGCGGGCTTCAGAAATGCGCTGGTACCGCTCGGCGTCGTATATCCAGGGCTGGCCGGTGGACCGCCACCCGCCGCCCACCCGTTCCACGGCCCCGTCTACTGACAGCACCTTGAGCAGCAGTTCCAGCGGAGTTCGGCGAAGGTCTACCCGTGCTTCCAGTGCAACTGTGGAAAGTGCGGTGCCCGCTTCTGCCAGGGCGGTAAGGACGGCCGCCGCCTTCTCTTCAGAGGGCATGGAGGCGGTGGCAAAGTACTGCCAAATGTCGCGGTCCTCCGCGCCCGGAAGCAACAGGACGTCGGCGTTCGCCGCTCCACGGCCGGCACGCCCCACCTGCTGGTAGTACGCAACGGGGGAAGAAGGCGCGCCGAGGTGGACCACGAAGCCCAGGTCTGGTTTGTCGAAGCCCATCCCCAGGGCTGAGGTGGCCACGAGGGCCTTGACCTGGTTGTCCTTGAGGAGCTGTTCCGCCCGCTCCCTGTCGGCGGGGTCGGTGCGGCCCGTATAGGCGAGCACTTCATGGCCGGCCTCGGCCAGCAGCCGGGCCGTGTCCTCCGCTGCGGACACCGTCAGGGTATAGATGATTCCGCTGCCCGGCAGGTCCGCCAGATGCGTCAGCAGCCAGCCAAGGCGCTGTTTGGCGTCGGGAAGGGACAGGACACCCAGCCGCAGGGAGTCCCGGCCAAGGGCGCCGCGGATAGTCAGGACGCCGGCCCCGAGCTGCTCTTCGATGTCATGCACCACCCGCGAGTTGGCCGTGGCGGTGGTAGCGAGCACCGGGACGGTGTCCGGCAACTGGGTGATCAGGTCCGCGATCCGGCGGTAGTCGGGGCGGAAATCGTGGCCCCAGTCGGAAATGCAGTGGGCCTCGTCAATCACCAGCAGGCCGGTCCGGCGGATCAGTTCCGGTAGCTGGTTTTCGCGGAAGGAGGGGTTGGTCAGCCTTTCCGGCGACACCAGCAGGACGTCCACCTGGTCAGCGGCGAGCTGTTCGCGGACGGTGTCCCATTCCAGCTGGTTGGCGGAGTTGATGGCCACAGCGCGCACCCCGGCGCGGGCCGCGGCAGCCACCTGGTCCCGCATCAAGGCCAGGAGGGGCGATACGATCAGGGTGGGCCCGGCGCCCCTGCGCCGCAACAGCAGGGAAGCCACGAAGTACACTGCCGATTTTCCCCAGCCGGTGCGCTGGACCACCAGGGCTCTCCGGCCGCCGTCGACCAACGCCTCGATTGCTTCGAACTGGCCCTCGTGGAAGCCTGCCGTCGGGTTGCCGACCAGCTCGCGGAGGACCTCGAGGGCCTGTGCGTGCGTAGCTGTCGAAGAAGGGACATCTGTGGTTGCAGGTCCAGAAAGCCCGGTCCCAGGAAATGCCGGTTCGGAATGTGCGGTTTCGCTAAGAGCTGGTTCAGGAAATCTGGCGTGCTGGTTATCGACCATTGATTCAGTATCCCAGCCACGTCCGACACCCAGGAGCACGGCCGCTGCTATGTGGATATGCGACGACAGGGGGCGGAAGGCCCATTACTCCAGATGTGTTTATCCACAAACATAGCCCTCCCTCAATTGCCGAGCACCGGCTGCACCGTAAGATAAAGCCCGTGACTAGCGAACAGACAACGGCTTTTGACCTTTCGGCATCCTTCAAGGCGTACGACGTCCGGGGCATCGTAGGCGAGTCCATCACCGCCGAAATCGTCGAAGCCGTGGGGGCCGCTTTCGTGGATGTCCTCAAGCTCGAAGGCCAGACCATCCTGGTGGGCGGCGACATGCGCCCGTCCTCCCCGGACTTCAGCAAGGCTTTCGCCAACGGCGCGGCCACCCGTGGCGCCAACGTTGAGCTGCTGGACCTGATCTCCACTGATGAGCTCTACTTTGCCTGCGGTTACCTGAACCGTGCCGGCGCCACCTTCACCGCCAGCCACAACCCCGCCGGCTACAACGGCATCAAGATGTCCAAGGCCGGCGCAGTGCCCATCTCCTCCGAGTCCGGGCTCAAGGACATCCAGGCGCTGGCCGAGCAGTACCTCAACGCAGGGTCCATGCCGGCTGCCGAAAAGCGCGGGCAGATCGGCGTCAGGGACGTGCTCAAGGACTACTCCGAGTACCTCCGCAAGCTGGTGGACCTTTCCGGTTCCCGGCCGCTGAAGGTGGTCGTGGACGCGGGCAACGGCATGGCCGGCCTCACCACCCCCGCCGTGCTGGGCGACACCCTGCTCCCCAAGCTTCCCCTTGACATCGTTCCCTTGTACTTCGAGCTGGACGGATCCTTCCCCAACCACCCCGCAAACCCGCTGGAGCCGGAAAACCTCCGCGACCTGCAGGCGGCAGTGGTTGAGCACGGCGCCGACATCGGACTCGCTTTCGACGGCGACGCCGACCGCTGCTTCGTGGTGGACGAAAAGGGCAACCCTGTGTCGCCGTCGGCCATCACCGGAATGGTGGCGCGCCGCGAAATCGCCCGTGCGAAGGCACAGGGTGAAGCGACACCCACGATCATCCACAACCTGCTCACCTCACGCGCCGTATCAGAGCTCGTAGAGCACGACGGCGGCCGAGCCGTCCGTACACGCGTGGGCCATTCCTTCATCAAGGCCGTCATGGCGGAGGAAGGGGCGGTCTTCGGCGGCGAACACTCGGCCCACTTCTACTTCCGCGACTTCTGGAACGCTGACACGGGCATGCTGGCCGCCATGCACGTCCTGGCAGCCCTGGGCGAACAGGACGGCCCCCTGTCCGAGCTGGGCCGGGAATACGAGCCCTACGTCAGCTCCGGTGAAATCAACTCCGAAGTGGATGACAAGCCTGCCGCCGTGGAGCGCGTCCGCGCGGATTTCGCCGGCGAGGACGTCACCATCGACACCCTGGACGGCAGCACGTTCACGGCCAACGACGGCAGCTACTGGTTCAACCTGCGGCCGTCCAACACCGAACCCTTCCTCCGGCTCAACGCGGAAGCCACGGACCAGGCCACCATGGAACGCATCCGGGACCGTGTCCTGGCGCTTGTCCGGGCATAGGGCAGCATGACGGAAAGCACGGGGCCCGCCACTGAAGAACAGGGTTCCGGCCACCGGGAATCCTGGCGGGACTCAGTACCCGAGGGCACGGCAACGGACCTGGAGAACCTTCTAGGGACGGGTGTCAGCGCTGCCCAGGAACAACTCCAGCGCAACGGCGGCTTCCTCCCCTTCGCGCTGACCGTACAGAACGACGGCGAGGTGCGGCTGGTGGCGGTCTCCCCGGCAGATGCCGGCGAAGGTTCGGACGGGGACTTCGACGCCGAGGCCATGATCAGCGACCTCACCGCCCTGCTGCAGCAGAACCGGGAGGACTTCCGGGCTGCCGCCATCGTGTGCGACATCCTGCTGGTTGAGGAGGACTCCGACGCCATCCACGTGGCAGCCGAGCACCGCGACGGATCTGTCTTCGCAGCCGTGCTGCCCTACGCGGCCAATGCCGGAACGCAGACGTGGGAATTCGGCGAACTGGCCGCCGATGCCAGCGAGCCCGCCATCTGGGTGGACTAGACCGGCCAGGCCACCATGAAGATCAATGCCTTCGCGGACGTGAGCCTCCGGGCTTTGATGGTGCTTGCGGCGGCTCCAGGCGGCGCGTTGCTGACAACACAGAACATTGCCGACTCGGTGGGGACCCCCTACAACCACGTCAGCAAAGCGATGACGAAGCTCCGCGGCCTGGGGCTGATTGAGGTGGTCCGCGGCCGGACAGGCGGCTCCCGGCTCAGCCATGCCGGCCGCACCGCCACTGTGGGGCAGGTCCTGCGCCAGCTCGACACCAGGACCGACGCAGCGGATTGCGTTGCCCCCGGAGGCAACTGCCCGCTGATCACTGAGTGCAGGCTCCGCGCCGCGCTGGCCCGGGCCCGCGAAGCCTTTTACCGGGAACTCGATTCCGTGGTGATTGCGGACCTCCCGGGTTCCCGCCAGATGGCTCCGGTCTTCGACATGATCGGACTGCGCCCGGGGCTCTGAACCCGCCCGCAGCTGCGCGGACTGCCCCTGCGGCGCCCCTTCAGAAGACTCTGTTACTACCCGATTTGCGTCAATTTTCTACAAGCTGTAGAACTTGGGTATGAAAACTTGCATTTTGAATGCGGGTATTCGCTAAGGCCGGACGAAGGCCCCGGTCACTACCCTCAGGAGTTCCCATGCTCTCGGAAAAATCCCGCCCCGTCATTGAAGCAACCCTGCCGCTTGTGGGTTCACGGATTGGTGCCATCACGCCCAAGTTCTACGCCCGACTCTTCGCTGCCCACCCCGAACTCCTGGACGGCCTCTTCAGCCGTTCCAACCAGCGCTCCGGCAACCAGCAGCAGGCGCTGGCGGGCAGCATTGCCGCCTTCGCCACCCACCTTGTGAACAACCCGGGCACCCTTCCCGAAACCGTCCTGTCCCGCATCGCCCACCGGCACGCGTCCCTGGGAATCACCGAGCCGCAGTATCAGGTGGTCTACGAGCACCTGTTCGCCGCCATAGCAGAGGACCTGGCCGAGGTCATCACGCCGGAGATCGCGGACGCCTGGACAGAGGTGTATTGGCTGATGGCCGACGCCCTGATCAAGCTCGAGAAGGGCCTCTACGCCGCGCAGGCCAATGACAGGATGTGGATGCCGTGGCGGGTGGCAGCCAAGACCCCCGCCGGTGCGGGCTCCATGACTTTCACCCTTGAGCCGGCGGACGACACCCCCGTCACCGACGCGCTGCCCGGCCAGTACATCAGCGTCAAGGTAACCCTGCCGGACGGCCTCCGCCAGGTCCGCCAGTACTCACTGTCCGGCGAGGCCGGCACCAGCCGCAGCTTCACCACCAAACTCGACGACGGCGGCGAGGTCTCCCCCGTGCTCCACAACAGCGTGCAGGTGGGCGACGTCCTGGAGATCTCCAACCCCTACGGTGAGATCACCCTCAAGGACGGCGACGGCCCGGTGGTCCTGGCGTCCGCAGGGATTGGCTGCACCCCCACCGCGTCCATCCTTCGTTCACTGGCAGAGGCCGGATCCGAGCGGCAGGTGCTGGTGCTCCACGCGGAAAGCACCCTGGACAGCTGGGCACTGCGCAGCCAGATGACGGACGACGTCGAACGGCTTGATGGTGCCGAGCTGCAGCTGTGGCTCGAGCAGCCGGTGGCCGGCGCAAAGGAAGGCTTCATGTCCCTGCGCGAGGTGGACCTTCCCGCCGACGCGTCGCTGTACCTGTGCGGACCGCTGCCGTTCATGAAGAACATCCGCAACGAGGCCATCAACGCGGGCATCCCGGCCACGCGGATCCACTATGAGGTCTTCGGCCCGGACATCTGGCTGGCCAGCTGATCCATTGCAGTCGATGGGGGAACGACGGCGGCGCCGCACCTTGTGGGAAAAGGTGCGGCGCCGCCGTCGTTATGTTTGTCCCCGGAGGGTCAGCTGTGGTCAGCCATCCGCTCCTTGAGGGCGTCAAGTTCGGAGCGCAGGGCCTCCGGGAGCGAGTCGCCGAACTTTGCGTACCATTCCTCGATGGAGGCCAGCTCGGCATCCCATTCCTCGCGGTCGACGCGAACGGCGTCTTCCACGTGGGCGTGGGTGAGGTCCAGGCCTGTGAGGTCCAGCGAGTGGCCCGCCGGTACGAAGCCGATGGGGGTCTCGATAGCGTCAGCCTTGCCCTCGATGCGCTCGATGGCCCACTTCAGGACGCGTGCGTTGTCGCCGAAGCCCGGCCAGGCGAACCCGCCGTCGGCAGTGCGGCGGAACCAGTTCACCAGGAAGATGTGCGGCAGCCGCTCCGGGTTGGCCTTGCCCGAGACGCTGATCCAGTGCTTGAGGTAGTCACCCGCGTCGTAGCCGATGAACGGCAGCATGGCCATGGGGTCGCGCCGGAGCACGCCAACCTGGCCTGCAGCGGCGGCCGTGGTTTCCGAGGAGAGCGTGGAACCCATGAAGATGCCGTTGGTCCAGCTGCGGGCCTGGGTGACCAGGGGAACCGTGGTCTTGCGGCGGCCGCCGAAGAGGATCGCGGAGAGCTCAACACCCTCTGGGCTGTAGTATTCCTCGGCCAGCATGTCGATCTGCGAGATCGGCGTGCAGAACCGGGAGTTCGGGTGGGCTGCCGGCTTGTCGGAGTCGGGCGTCCAGGAATTGCCCTGCCAGTCGGTCAGGTGCGCGGGCACCTCGTCCGTCATGCCCTCCCACCACACGCCGCCGTCGTCGGTCAGTGCCACGTTGGTGAAGATGCTGTGGCCCTTGGCGATGGCACGCATGGCGTTCGGGTTGGTGCCCCAGCCGGTGCCGGGGGCCACGCCGAACAGGCCGGCCTCCGGGTTGGTGGCACGCAGTTCGCCTTCCTTGCCGATCCGCATCCAGGTGATGTCGTCACCGAGGGTCTCGACCTCCCAGCCCTTAATGGTGGGATCCAGCAGGGCCAGGTTGGTCTTGCCGCAGGCTGACGGGAAGGCAGCGGAGATGTAGTACTTCTTCTTCTCCGGCGAGGTCAGCTTGAGGATGAGCATGTGCTCGGCCAGCCAGCCTTCGTCGCGGGCCATGACCGAGGCGATACGCAGGGCGTAGCACTTCTTGCCCAGCAGGGCGTTGCCGCCGTAACCGGAGCCGAAGGACCAGATGGAGCGCTCCTCGGGGAAATGGACAATCCACTTGTCCGGGTTGCACGGCCACGGAACATCCGTCTGGCCGGCTTCGAGCGGCGCACCCAGGGAGTGCAGCGCGGGGACGAAGAACGCGTTGGTCTCGGTCATCTTGTCCAGCACGGCGGTGCCGATGTTGGCCATGATCCGCATGGAGGCCACAACGTAGGCGCTGTCCGTGATCTCCACGCCGTACTTGGGATCCTCGGCGTCCAGGTGGCCCATGACGAACGGGATGACGTACATGGTGCGGCCGCGCATGGACCCGGAGAACAGGCCGCGCAGCTTTTCCTTCATTTCGGCGGGCGCCATCCAGTTGTTGGTGAACCCGGCGTCGCGCTTGTTCTCCGAGCAGATGAAGGTCTGCTCTTCAACGCGGGCCACATCGGCGGGATCGGAGAAGGCCGCAAAAGAGTTGGGGAACAGTTCGGGGTTCAGCCGGGTCAGTGTCCCTGCTGCCACGAGCTCGTCAGTCAGCCGGGTGTTTTCCTCTTCGGACCCGTCCACCCAGTAGATGCGGTCCGGCTGCGTTAGCTCTGCAACCTCTTCGACCCACGCCAGCAGGCCGGCATGTGTGGTGGGTGCTTTCTCAAGCAACGGCTTCTGCGCCAGATCGCCCATTTCGGTTCCCTTTCTTGGGGTACATCGGTGTGAGCTAAATGCTATGGTCCGGACCACTGCCGTTTTTGGGACGTAGGCTGATCTTTCGAGGCCACAAAAATGGAATTCCGCGGGAAATCAAGGAATTTCGATGTCAAAATTGGGATTTATGTGACGAAGGTCACCTATACCGGTCTAGTTGTGGAGATTACATGCCTCCCGATTTGTCATGGCAGCCACCCCTCGCGTAAAGTAATTCGAGGTTCAGGGAGAGCGGTTCTTCTCCAGGAACACGAGATGCGCCCATAGCTCAGCTGGATAGAGCGTCTGTCTACGGAACAGAAGGTCAGGGGTTCGAATCCCTTTGGGCGCACCAATTAGGTCCGCTCCGGTTCGCCGGGGCGGACCTTTTGCGTTAAGCAGCGCAACTTAGTTTGGGGAGCGCGGCTTTCGCTGGGCGGTGGGTTACGTCATCCGCGCAAGTTACGTTGGGGAGCGCGACTTTCCGACCCGACTTCCCCGGCGCACGCGGACCACTCCGCCGCACCCGGGCGTAGGCTTTCCCCATGATGCCCGAGCCTGTTGAGCAGGAATTTGACGTTGTTGTTATCGGCGCCGGCGCCGTCGGAGAAAACGTTGCGGACCGCGTGGCGCAGGGCGGCCTCTCGGTGGTGTTGGTGGAAGCGGAACTGGTGGGCGGAGAGTGCTCCTACTGGGCGTGCATGCCGTCCAAGGCGCTGCTTCGGCCCGGGACTGCACTGCATGCGGCCCAAACAACCCCGGGCGCCAAGGAAGCCGTCACGCGGACGCTTGACGCTGCAGCCGTCCTCAAGCGCAGGGACTATTTCACGTCCAACTGGCAGGATGACAGCCAGGTCGCTTGGGTCAAGGATTCCGGGATCGACCTCATCAGGGGCCACGCCTGGCTCACCGCCCCGCAGGGCGTCCAGGTCGCGGGCCTGGACGGTACCTCTCACCGGCTGCGTGCCCGCCACGCAGTGGTGCTGGCCACCGGCTCCATGCCCAATACTCCTCCCATTGAGGGGCTCGAAGACGTGCAGGTCTGGGGTACGCGGGAGGCCACGTCCGCCAGCGAGGTCCCCGAGCGTCTGGCGGTCCTTGGCGGCGGCGTTGCCGGAACCGAACTTGCCCAGGCGTTCGCCCGCCTCGGCTCGGCGGTGACCCTTGTTACCCGCGGCAGGTTGCTGGGAAAGTACCCGGAGGAGGCCGCCAGCCTTGTGGCCGCGGGGCTGCGCGCGGACGGCGTGGAACTCCGCCTTCACACCGAGACGCAGCGAATCAGCACCAACGACGACGGCACGTTAAGCCTGCGGTTGGGCGACGGCACCACCGTCACGGCGGACAAAGTACTCGTATCCACCGGCCGGCACCCCGCACTGGAGGGCCTGGGCCTGGAGAGTATCGGCGTTGAACCGGATGACCGGGGCCAGTTGGCCATCAGCACGGACAACTCCGGCCTGGTGCAGGGCGTACCCGGCGAAGGGCCCTGGCTGTATGCGGTGGGTGACGCGGCCGGCAGGAACCTCCTGACGCACCAGGGAAAGTACGAGGCGCGGGCCACGGGCGACGCCATCGCAGCCCGCGCCAGGGGTGAACTGAACGGAGCACCGGAGGACTGGAGCCGGTACTCCCACACAGCCAACCAGCACGCGGTGCCGAATGTAGTTTTCACCGATCCTGAACTGGCTACTGTGGGCCGCACGCTGGAAACCGCCCGCCAGGACGGCTTCAACGCCTCTTCAGTGGAGCTGCCCATCCAGGTGGCGGGGTCCTCGCTGCATTCGGAGAACTACGAGGGCTGGGCCCAACTGGTGATTGACGAAGACCGGCAGGTGCTTCTGGGGGCCACGTTCGCCGGACCGGATGTCTCCGAACTCCTGCACGCCGCAACCATCGCCGTGGTGGGCCAGGTGCCGTTGAACCGCCTATGGCATGCGGTGCCGTCCTATCCGACCATCAGCGAGGTGTGGCTTCGCCTTCTTGAGAGGTACGGCCTCTAAAAACCGGCCTAGACGGCTTATTTGAACTGACTGGTCAGTTTGGTTAGGCTGGGAGCAGATGCATTCCGCGAAAGGCCACCCTTGCTCTCAGCACAACGGCTCTCTGCCCATGGCCGCAGGGATCCCCTCCTTCCGGCAACCTCACTCCACGTCCGGCGCGGCGAACTCCTGCTGGTGACCGGCGGGCGGCAGGACCACCGGACGGCGCTCGCCCTGCTCCTCAGCGGGAGAATGAAGCCGTCCGAAGGGCTCGTCAGCTGGGACGGCAGCGAGCGGCTCAAGGCGCGCCGGCTGGCGAGCGCCCTGGTGGACTCCCCCGGCGTCAACGAGCCCGAACAACACCTCAGCGTGCGCGACCTGGTTACCGAAGACCTGGCCCTGATCCCGCGCCGCTACCGGGGCGCCCTGGTGAGCGGCCCCTGGCTGAAGGTGAACAGCTTCGAGGACATCGCGGACTCTTGGACGGAACAGCTGGACCCTGCCCGGCGGCTCGAACTCCTGACTGCGCTTGCCTTGGCTAACCCGCACACGGACCTGCTGGTGGTCGACTCCCCTGACCGGCACACCGCCGACGCCGCTGAATGGCTGCCAAGGCTGCAGCGCCTGGCGTCCGACGCCGGACGGCCGCTCGCCGTCGTCGCCACCATTGGCGCCCTCCCGCCCTCGTGGGACGGACCCGCCGCCGCTATTGGCAATGCGGTCCCCCTTGAAAGCCCCACGGGTGAATTCCCCGCGCATGGGGATGGCAGGGAACCGGATGCCGTAAACACCACTGAACTCGAAACCGAGGTTGCCACGTGACGGTACTGCGGCTGGCCCGCTCCGAACTTAAGCGCATGACCGCCGGGCTGATGCCCAAACTCACCATCCTTGCGCTGACCATGGTCCCGCTGCTGTACGGGGCGGTGTACCTGTACGCAAACTGGGACCCGTACGGCAACCTGGACAACCTCGATGCGGCCCTGGTGGTGGAGGATGCAGGTGCCACAACCAGCGAGGGCACACGCCTTGAAGCCGGGGCAAAGGTGGCAGAGAGCCTGGTGGATGGCAATGTTTTCCACTGGATCCCGGTGGCCACAACACAGGAGGCGGACCAGGGGGTCAGCAGCGGGGACTACGCCTTCGCCCTGAAGATTCCGGAGGACTTTTCGGCGAACCTGGTATCCCCCGGCAGCTTTGATTCCGCCAGCCAGGCCATGCTCAACGTCACCACCAACGATGCCAACAACTACCTGCTGAGCACCATCGTGGATAAACTCACCACCGCTGTGCACAGCACTGTGGCCACCGAGGTAGGCGAGGAAACGGCAAACCAGCTGCTGACGGGCTTCGGGACCATCCACTCCCAAATGGTCAAGGCAGCGGACGGCGCCGGCCACCTGGCCGACGGTGTGGCCGACCTTCGGGACGGGGCTGCCACCCTCCACGACGGCACCTCAGCCCTGAGCAGCGGAGCCGGCGAGCTGTACGCGGGCCAGGTGAAACTCCGGGATGGAGCCAGCCAGCTGACCGACGGCGCGGGCCAGCTCAGCAGCGGCCTGTCCACGCTCAAGGAAAAGACCGCCACCCTGCCCACGGACTCCCAGACGCTGGCTGCGGGGGCGGCACAGGTGGCTGCCGGAAACGCACAGCTGAACGCCAAAGTGCAGGATGTCGCAGCCCAACTGGATGCCGCTGACCAGGGCCTCCGGGCACGGGTGGTGGAATCGAACAGCAGGCTCATGGCCGAAGGCGTCCTGACCCAGGAGCAGGCGGACAGGATCGTGGCGGATCTTGACGCCGCGGCCGGTTCGAGCCCGGTGGCAGCCGCCAGGACGAAGATCCAGGCAGATGCGGCACAGATCCAGCAGCTGGCCTCCGGAGCCGAAGCCGTGAGTACCGGCGCTGCCCAGCTTGCTGCGGGCACGCCCGCCCTGAGGGACGCCGTTTCCCAGGCTTCCTCCGGCGCCGACCAGCTCCACACCGGCGCGGCCGCGCTGGCCACCGGAGGGCAGGCGGCCCTCGACGGCGCAGGCCGGCTGGCGGACGGAGCCCGCCAGGTAGACGACGGGGCGGCCCGGCTGGCGGACGGCACCGTCACGGCGGCGGACGGTTCGCGGACCTTGGCGGATGAGATCGGCAAGGGCGCCGGGCAGGTGCCCAACCCGGATGATGCCCAGAAGAGCAACCTGTCCCGCGTCATGGCCGACCCCGTTGCGGTCAGCAACGTCTCGCAGGCCAAGGCGGAATCCTACGGTGCCGGGCTGGCGCCGTTCTTCCTCACCCTCGCCTTGTGGATCGGCATCTTCATGCTGGTCCAGGCCATGCGTCCCATTACCCAGCGGGCGCTGGCCTCCAATGCCCCGTCCTGGAAGATCGCGGTTGGCGGCTGGCTGCCCTTCCTGGCGGTTTCTGTGGTGCAGGCGAGCCTCCTCACCCTGGTGGTAAACCTTGCCCTGGGCCTCAACCCCGCGCATCCGGTGCTGATGTGGCTGTTCATGCTTGCGGCCGCCATGGCCTTCAGCGCGATCATCCAGGGCGTTGTTGCGCTGCTTGGATCGCCGGGCAAACTCGTGGTGCTCATTCTGCTGGTCCTGCAACTGGTGTCCTCGGGCGGCACGTTCCCTTGGCAGACCACGCCGCAGCCGCTCCACGCGGCGCATGAAATCCTCCCCATGGGCTACGTAGTGACCGGCATGAGGCACCTCATCTATGGCGCTGACCTGTCCATGATCGCTCCCACCGTCCTGGGCCTGGCGGGCTACACCGCTCTGGGTGTGGCCATGTCCACGCTGGCCGTTCGAAGGAACAAGTACTGGACACTGAAGACGCTGAAGCCCGAGATCGCGGTATGAACGCCGGACCGCCGGGGCCAGTGAGGACCCTTCGACCCGCCAGGACCACCGCCACCCGCCAGAAACTCTTCGACGCCTCCATGGAACTCATCGGCGAGCGGGGCGCAGCGGGGGTCACCGTTGACGAGATCGCAGCTGCCGCGGGCGTCTCCAAGGGGACCGTCTACTACAACTTCGGCAGCAAATCGGAGCTCATTGCGCAGCTGCTCCGCCACGGGGTGGACATCCTGAAGGCACGCCTGCAGGAGGCGCCGGGCCAGGAGGCCGCGGCCCAGGGGGCAGCCACCGCCGTGTCCGGGGACCCCCTGCTCGCGATGGAGGCAATGATCGGGCAGGCCCTGGACTTCATGTCCGAGTACCCGTCCTTTGCCCGGCTCTGGGTCAGCGAGAACTGGCGGACGCCCAGCGAGTGGCAGGGCACGTTCGCTGTCCTGCGGGGCGAGCTGCTGGCCGTGATTGGGGAGGCAGTGGAAAGGGTGGCTCAGGCCTACCCCGTGGACAGCACCGTTCCGCGGGGCAGCCTTGAAACAGCAATCTTCGGTGCCTGCTTTGTTGTGGGGCTCGACCGCCAGACGTACCACCCTGAACGCACCCGTGACCAAAGCGTTGCGGCAATCATGGCCTTCATGCGCGGCTACGTGCTGCAGCAGCCCGGTCCTCGGGGATGATGGAGCGTATGGGGAAAAGCGGAAAGTTCGCGGTCATTGCCGGCATTGTTGCGGCCGGCCTGCTGGTGCTGACCGGGATGACGCTCGCCGAGCCGGTGTTCGTGGCGTTCCTCGGTGCCCTGGCGCTGGCGTGCCTGGCGTGCCTTATCGAAATCCTGAACCGGGGGCGCCGCATCGCCCTGCTGGCTGCCGGTGCCGGTACCGGCTTTACCGTGGCCTTCTCCCTCGCGTTTGTCAGCACGTGGGAGCTGGCCTTTGCCGGAGAGCCCTCGGTCTTCGGCACGCCGCTCCCCACCGGCGACCCGGACAACTACTTTTTCGGCGCTGCCGCTGCAGCCGTGGCAACACTCTGCGTCCTGTTCCTCGGCGCGGCCTGGCCGCGGGGGCGGCGGCTGCGCACCGCGGCCAGCAAGGGCAGGCAAACGCAGGGCAGGCCCGGCAGGGGCGCAGCGGGGAACAGACGCACGACGACGGCGGCCCGCCCGGCTGCCAAGGGAACGGCCCAGCGCAGGCCGGCAGCACGCACAAGCGGAGCAGGCACAGGCATCAAGGGCGAAGGCGGCCTCCGCGCACCCGCGCGGGTGCCTTCCGTCCCTGCCAGGCGGCCGTCGTCGTCGGCCCCTCCGGCCAGGAACCCGTCGTCGGCAGGGGGCGCGAAGTCCGCGCCCCGGCGCTGACCCCAAGAGCCAAGTCCGCGCCCCGGCGCTGACCCCGGGCGGCAGGATCGCCGCCAAAGCCTTGGTTGGTGCTCGAGTCAGTGCGCGCGGGGGACCTTGAACCTTGTGATGCGCGCGTCCTGTCCGTCCAGCTCCGCCCATGACTTTTCAGTCTCAAGGACTGTGAGGGCGTTGGTGGGGTACCTGGTGGCGGCATCCATGTAGGCGTCGTGGTCGGAATCGCGTGAGGCCAGGTGCATGGCAAGGTCCTGCACTCCGGGCAGGTGCGAGATCAGCATCAGCGTGGTGACTGTATCCGGGACATGGTTGATGACCGTCAGCATCCGGAGCGCTGAGGCAGCGTACAGCCCGTCCTCAAGCTTGGGCGTGGGGGCCTTGTCCCCCAGCTCTGAGCACACCCACGTGCAGGTCTGCCGGGTGCGAAGGGCACTGGAGCAGAGGATGAAGTCCGGCACAATGTTGTGCTTGAGCAGCCACCGGCCGGCAAGCGGCGCCTCGCGGTGGCCCCGTTCCTCCAGCGGACGCTCGTGGTCAGCCACCCCGCCCGGCCAGTCGGCCTTGGCATGCCGCATGATCACAAGCCGTCGAAGATGGTGCTCACTCATGGCCCAAGCCTAGCGAACCTGCCACAAGCCGCGGGGGCACATGCCCCCGGGAGGGCGGCAGGGGTAGTGCTAGATCGAGTATTCCGGAGCGGCCCAGACAACAACTTCGGGGTGCTCGTAGAACCGGTACCCCTGGCCGCGGACTGTGCGCACGGTGTTGGCAAGGCGGCCCAGCTTGGAGCGGAGCCGGCGGATGTGGACGTCGATGGTGCGCTCGTTGGGCACCTCTTCGGCGTTGCGCCACAGCCCCTCAAGGAGTTCGTCGCGCCCCACGGTGCGGGTGCCGTTCTCCACGAGGTAGTTCAGGAGCTCGAACTCCTTGAACGTCAGGTTGAGCGACTCGCCGTCCAGGTGGACTTCGCGGCGGGCCAGGTCGATCAGGACGCCGGACGGACGCGGCTCCTGTGCCTGCGACGGACGCGGGACCTCCGTGCGCTGGCGGGCGTTGACGGTGGGGTCACCGAAGGTGGAACGGACGACGTCGAGCGCGGAACCGGGCGTGCCGGCGGGGGCAACGGCAACTGCTGCGTAGCTTTCGGCACCGGACACGAGGGACTGGGCGTAGGCGCGGATCTCCTGGGCCAGCTTGGCGATGGAGGTTCCGGCCGCTGCCGCCGTCTCCTCGTCAATGCCCATGTAGAGGACAAAACCACGGGCAACGTTGTCGTTGGCTACGGGCCGGACGGTATTCGGACCGGCCACCACGGGAGTGGGCACGGTCATGGGTGCCGCCTCTGCGGGCTGGACCGCCCGGAGCTGCCCGTAGGAGCTGGGGTTGAAGCCCTGCGGCGCGTAGCCCTGGGAGGGGAAGCTGCTTCCAGATGATGATGGCGCCAGGGCGGGGCGCGGTCCAAACCCGGGGCGGAGGCCCGAGGGCTGGCCGGCCTTGGCGGCGTTACGGACAGAAATGTGGACGTATCCGGATGCAACTGACATGGAATGCTTACCTCAATGTGAATGGCCGTCATCGCGGCCCGAATGCTGGGAATCCCCGCAATGCGAACTGGGGAGGGGCGCCCGACGCTGGGCTGGGGGCGAATGCCTAAGAACTTCGGAGGGTGGGAAGGTCAGGCGTGCATTCGACAACAGCGCATGTCGGCAGCAGCGGATGTGCTGGGCCAATATTCTGCGGCTGCAGGTGCTGTTGAGTTCTTGTTCACATTGGAAGTGTGCAGCGTAACAATGGCAACTTGCAAGTAACAATGGACGCGATCGTCCGCATAATGAGACAAATTCCGCGATAGTGTTCCAAATCACAATTCTGGACGCTGTAAAAAATAACGCTCGTTATCCGGCATTCTGCCTTTCTCCACGTGGTCTACAGAATTTTGTTCGACCAAAGAGCGTCCTGCGGTTGATCCGTTCACCAGAGCGTCTGATAGCGGAATCTCGCTCTTCACCATGGTGGCGTGTCCAGCCGTCCCCGCTTTTGGACAGAAAAAATTGTGTTCGGAGCGGATGTTGGGCATACCGAAGCCCGATATGCCGCCGTTTGAACGTCCGCGTCCGGGCGGCCGCGGACGCGGGGATACACGCCGGGGACCCTCCACGGATCCAGCTCGCTAGGCTGGGATTCACAGCTTGCGCACAGGAAAGCCATAGCCGGGCTTAAACCAATGATCGGAGAGTTGTTCCATGGCCACCTCCCACTCCATGACAAACAACCTCCCCACGCTCACTCATCCGGACGGCTCCCCCATCAGGGCCCTGGTGGTGGATGACGAGCCGAGCCTCTCCGAGCTCATGAGCATGGGCCTCCGCATGGCCGGCTGGTCCGTGGCAGTTGCCGCCGACGGTCCCGGGGCAGTGAAAATGGCCAAAGACTTCCGGCCGGATGTCCTGGTCCTTGACGTCATGATCCCCGGTTTCGACGGCGTCGAGGTCCTGGGCAGGATCCGCGCCTTCGCGCCCGAGGTTCCCGCCCTGTTCCTCACCGCAAAGGACGCCGTCCAGGACCGGATCGTTGGCCTCGCGGCCGGCGGGGACGACTACGTCACCAAGCCGTTCAGCATGGAGGAGGTCCTGCTTCGCCTGCACCGCCTGGTCCAGCGGTCGGGCGTGGCCGCGATGGACACCGCCGAGCTGGTGGTGGGAGACCTGGTCCTCAACGTTGACACCCGTGAGGTGACCCGCGCCGGGGAAGAGCTCCAGCTGACGGCCACCCAGTTCGAGCTGCTCCGTTACCTCATGGAAAACCCCAAACGCGTCATCAGCAAAGCGCAGATCCTGGACCGGGTCTGGAACTACGACTTCGGCGGCCAGGCCAACATCGTGGAGCTCTACATTTCCTACCTGCGCAAGAAGGTGGACGCCGTCCACCCGCCGATGATCCACACCGTGCGGGGCGCCGGGTACGTCATCAAGCCGGCGGACTAGGAAAGCGATGGCGTCAGCGCACAGTACGGAGCCGCAGCCCCCGAGCTGGCTGAAGCCCGGCACCTGGCACCTGCGGACCCGCCTTGTCCTCCTGGCCATGACCCTGCTGATCGCCATTTGCGGGGCGGTGGGCGTGGCGAGCTATGCCTCGATGGACGCGTTCCTCACCCGGCAACTCGATGACCAGCTAAGCCAGGCCGCAGACCGTTCCAACGATCCCGGCCGCCCTCCCTCGGGCGGCTTCAACGGCAGGGATCCCCTGGACGCCCGCGGCCAAAGCGTCGGAACCCTCAACGCCCGGATCCTCAACGGCCAGGTCAACAGCGGCGGTTTCCTCACCTCGAATACCACGCGCTCCCCCTTGTCCACGGAGGACAAACAGGTCCTGCTGGCCCTGCCCGCCAACATGCAGCCGGTGGACAGGACACTGTCCACCGGCGATTACCGGCTGCTGGCCATCCAGACCAGCTTTGGTGACGTCCTGGTGACAGGACTTCCCCTGGCCGCCAAGGAAAGCACGCTCGCGTCCCTGGTGTGGACGTTCGTTTTTGTCTCCCTGGGCGGACTTCTCCTGATCGGCCTGGTGGGAACGGTCCTGATCCGCCGCACCATGAAGCCCCTGGAGCAGCTTTCCGAAGTTGCCACCCGCGTTTCACAGCTGCCGCTGGATGCCGGCGAGGTGGCGCTGGCGGTGCGCGTGCCGCCGTCGAACTCCAATCCCGCAACGGAGGTGGGCAGCGTGGGCCACGCGCTGAACCTGATGCTGGACAACGTGGCCAACGCGCTGCAGGCGCGGCAGAAGAGCGAAACCAAGGTCCGGCAGTTCGTGGCGGACGCTTCCCATGAGCTGCGCACGCCGCTGACGGCCATCCGCGGCTATACGGAACTGATGCGGATGACGGAACACTTCACTCCTGACGGGGAAAAGTCGCTGGCCAGGGTGCAAAGCCAGTCCCAGCGGATGACGGCACTGGTGGAGGACCTGCTGCTGCTGGCGCGGCTTGATGAGGGACAGCCTTTGAAGCTCAGCGAGGTGGACCTGAACCAGCTGGTGGTGGAAGGCGTCAGCGACGAAAAGGTCATGGCGCCCGGGCACACCTGGCGGCTGGAGCTCCCCCACGAGCCCGTTGTGGTGAACGGGGATCCGTCCCAGCTGCGGCAGGTGCTGATGAACCTGCTGTCCAACG
This sequence comes from Pseudarthrobacter sp. NCCP-2145, assembly GCF_023708005.1. NCBI lineage: Bacteria > Bacillati > Actinomycetota > Actinomycetes > Micrococcales > Micrococcaceae > Pseudarthrobacter > Pseudarthrobacter sp. NCCP-2145. The sequence continues at coordinate 103,306 of NZ_BRCG01000006.1, forward strand.
CGCGCAAGCACACGCCGCCGGGGACCACCGTGGTCACCGGGGTGGGGAAGACGCCGGAGGGTGCCGCGGTGGTAACGGTAACGGACGACGGCGGGGGCATTCCGCCGGAGTTCGTGGACCAGGTCTTCGCACGGTTCGCCCGCGCAGACGCGGCCCGGACAGGCAAGAGCGGCGGGCCTGGCGCATCCGGCACGGAAGGAACCAGCGGCCTGGGGCTTTCCATCGTGGAGTCCATTGTTGAGGCGCACGGGGGCAAGGTCACGGTGACATCACAGCCCGGCCGCACCCGGTTCGTGCTCCAGCTCCCACTGCCGCAAGTTCAGGCGCAAGACGGCGCGCCGCTAGCGTGATCCCTGTTACCAAAATGTGACTTAAGCGCTACACTCCTGTACCGTCGATTGGGTGCGGTTCCCGTTCGGGCCGCATATCCGGATGACGCCAAGCTCTGCCGCTTCCCGGATTCCGCTTGAGCATAGGCAGAGGCGGGGGACCCAACAGTCCCGGGCATTCAACTGCCCTTGGGGTTAAGCCAGCACGTGATTCTTCCGTGTGGCCGGATGCCCTCATCCGAACCCGACAGCTAACTCCGCAGGTGTGAGAGGCGATCCATCATGTCTAAGTTCCTTAGTAAAGCACGCCCGAAACCAGGCCCTGAAGCCCGCGCCCCGCGCACGTCAGGCAAAACCCCGTCCTTCGGCCAGCGCGCTGCCATCCTCGCAGCGTCCGGCGCCCTCCTTGTAGGCGTTGGAGCCGCGGGCCAGGCTACCGACACCGCAGTGCAGGTGGCAGCCACGCAGACTCAGGCGGCTGAGGCACAGTCGAAACTGAGCATCGAAAAGAGCGAAATCCAGGCGAACCCGGCTCCCGCTCCTGCAGCTGAGCCGATCAACGTGGTACCGCAGGCAGCCGAACCGGCCCCTGCTCCCGCCCCCGAGCCCGCACCCGCGCCGGCCCCGGCGCCTGAACCCGCACCGGCACCGGCGCCCGCTCCGGAGCCTGCGCCCGTCGTCGCGGTCAACGACCCCGCAGGGGCACAGGCTTACGCTGCCGGCCAGCTGGCCTCCTACGGCTGGGCCGCCGACCAGATGCAGTGCCTGCAGACCCTGTGGACCAAGGAATCAGACTGGACCACCACGGCCACCAACCCGAGCAGCGGCGCTTACGGCATTGTGCAGTCCCTGCCTGCCGAGAAGATGGCCAGCGCGGGCGCCGACTACCTCACCAATTACCGTACGCAGATCAACTGGGGCCTGAACTACATCCAGGAGCGCTACCAGTCCCCGTGTGGAGCCCTGAACTTCCACTACGCCAACAACTGGTACTAAACCGAAGCAGCGTGCCCCTCGCGGTCCAGTGCGTCCCGGCCCGGGATGTACTGGACTGCCCACCGGTTCCCGTCAGGATCGGCGAAGTACACAAAATGGCCCCAGTCCTGCACGTCCACATCGCTGACCTCCACCCCGTTGGCCTTCAGCTGAGCGTGGGCGGCCTGGATGTCATTGACCACGAGCTGCAGGTTTGACCCTGTGCCTGGAGGCGCGTCCGTGAGCCCTTCCCCAATGCAGATGGAGCAGGCAGACCCTGGCGGGGTCAGCTGCACGAACCTGATGGAGTCGCTGGGCCGCTCGTCGAAATCGGCGTTGAAGCCCACTTTGTTGACGTAGAAGTCTTTGGCGCGGTCCACATCGGACACGGGCACAAAAACGAGTTCCAGTTTCCAGTCCATGCGCACAGGCTAAGCCTTGTGTTGGGAAGCGGGAAAGGCTTGAGTCCTAGCCTGCGATGCCGTACAGGCGGTCGCCTGCGTCGCCCAGGCCCGGAACGATGTAGGACTTTTCGTTGAGCTTCTCGTCGATGGACGCCAGGACAATGGTGACGTTTGCACCGGAGAGTTCTTCCTCCAGCTTGGCCAGGCCCTCCGGCGCGGCGAGCAGGCAGATGCACGTGACATCCGAGGCGCCGCGCTTGAACAGGAACTTGATGGCTTCGCGCAGTGTTCCGCCGGTGGCAAGCATGGGATCCAGCACGAAGATCTGCCGGTCGGTGAGATCCTCGGGGAGGCGCTCGGCGTAGGTGATGATGTCCAGGGTTTCCTCGTCACGGGCCATGCCCAGGAAGCCCACTTCAGCGGTTGGGACCAACTTGGTCATGCCCTCCAGCATGCCCAGGCCTGCCCGAAGGATGGGAACCACCAGCGGGGTGGGCTTGGTGAACGCGGTGCCCACGGTCGTGCTGACGGGGGTTTCGATGGTGACGGGCTCGGTGCGGACTTCTCGCGTGGCCTCATAGGCAAGGAGGGTCACCAGTTCCTCCGTCAGCTGCCGGAAAACCGGGGACGGAGTGTTCTTGTCCCGCAGGACGGTGAGCTTATGGGCGACCAGCGGGTGGTCCACAACGAGAGTGCGCATGGGTCAAAACTATCACCCGGCCGCCGGGCCGCTCGCCTGCCGTCCGCCGCCCGTGCCCGACTGGGAAGCGCCGTCGTCGACCCTTGGCGGGGCACCGCCGCCGTTCGCCGTCGGGGCGGTACCGGTGGTGCTTTCCGCGTCTCCGGAGTGGTCCTCGCGCAGGACCGGATGTTCGAAGGTGGGTGCCGGGCCCGCGTGTTCGCGCCGCCGCATCACATGGAACAGCCTGTGGGCCAGGATCACGATGCCCACCCACGCCAGCCCCAGGAACCAGCCCGCCATCACGTCCGTCATCCAGTGGTGCCCCAGGAAGACCCGGCTCAGGCCCATGGCGATAATGAAGATCGTCCCCACGGTGATGGCCGCAATCCTGGCCCAGAGCACCTGGAACTGCAGGCACATGAGGTAGATCAGGACCCCGATCACCACGGTGGTGTTCAGGGTGTGGCCGCTGGGAAACGACGGCGAGGTCTCGAAGGGCGGGACGGCCTCGGAGTGGTCAGGACGGGTCCTGCCGACAAGCCGCTTGCCCAGGGTGGTGGCCAGGGTGGAGACCAGGGCTGCCCCGCCCACCAGGACAATGGGCCGCCATGTCCTGCTCAGGAAGGTCAGCCAGGCTGTGAGGATGCTCGCCAGGATGGGCATGCCGATCCCGCCGCCGACGTTGGTGAATCCTGTGGCGAAGGCGTCCATCTCCGGGTTCCGCAAGGACTGTGAGTATTCCAGCGCAGGAATATCAAGGCTGGCCAGGCCTTCCTCGTCCACGACATCCGAGTAGACCTCGGCACCCAGGAGTGCCATGGCGATCACCAGCGTCCCGCCGATGATCATGGTCAGCCACAAGGCGGCGTACGGCTTGATCCACTTGTCCACGCGGTCTCGGACTGTGCTCACTGTGCCTCCCGGCGGATGTGCGTCACGGGCTCTGGGTATCCTTCGAAACTATCATTGAGCCATGGTCTCCGCAGATAAGAAACACCACGCGTGGATGGGCCTTGCCCTCGCCGAGGCCCGGCGCGCCCTCGATACCGAGGACGTGCCCATCGGAGCGGTGGTGATTGGGCCCGACGGCTCCGTGCTGGGTTCCGGGCGGAACCAGCGGGAGGAGCTGGGCGACCCCACCGCGCACGCCGAGGTGGTTGCCATCCGCGAGGCGGCGGAACGGCTGCGCCAGGTTTCCCTGCTCGACGGCGGCAGCGGAGACGGCTGGCGGCTCGCCGACTGCACGCTGGTGGTGACCCTTGAACCCTGTGCCATGTGCGCCGGCGCGATTGTCCTGGCACGAATCCCCCGGGTGGTCTTCGGCGCCTGGGACGAGAAGGCAGGAGCTGCGGGGTCGGTGTTCGATGTGCTCCGTGAGCGGCGCCTGAACCATTGGGTTGAGGTGTATCCGGGCGTGCGCGAGGCCGAGTGCGCCGCCTTGCTGCGTGAGTTCTTCGCCGGGCACCGCTCGCGGCTCTGATTCATGCCCCAGGCTGTCAGCGTCACCCCCTGATTGCGGCCAGCACGTGGGCCGCTGGCTGTTCCCAGCCCGGCAGGACGCCTCGTGCCTCCAGGGCCCGTGCCCGCCAGGCATCCCGGGTCCCGGCATCTTCCAGCCAGCGCGGAAGTGCCTGGGCCAGCAGGGCGGGATTTGCAGGATCATCATCCGCCGGGAAGGCTACCTTCGCTCCCGGAACCGCGCCGCCGTCGTCGTCCTTCCCCGCCATTCCCAGGCGCAAGGCCTCGACGGCGCCCGTGCCATCGCGCACCACCACGGGGATCCCCCGGGCGAGTGATTCGGTGACCACCATGCCGAACGCCTCGGCACGGAACACCAGGAGGCTGAGGTCCGCCCCACGCCATTCGTTTTCCAGTGCTTCACCGGCCAGCTCACCGGTGAACTGGATCCGCCCGTCCATTCCGTGCATTTCTACTGCGGCTTTAACCTTTTGTGCGTAATCCCCGTCTGCCTGGTCTGACCCGACAAACGACGCTGTCCACTCAAGGTCCTGGAGCAGTGCCAGCGCGGAGACCGTGAGCAGCTGGTCCTTATTGGGCAGGAGCGCGGCCACTATGACCATGTGGGGCGGCGCGGACCCCTCGGCCAACGGCGCAGGGTCGGTGCCTGGGAGTGCGACCTTGAGCCCATGGAGTCCGTGGCGTTCTTCCAGGACTTTGCGGGCCCATGTGCTGGTGCACACCACACCGGTGGCAGCCCGGAGGGACCGTGCTTCACGCTCGTGATGTGCCGGGGCAGGCATATGTACCAGCACCCATGTTTGTCGTCCGGCCTTGGCCGCGAATTCGAGCTCATCCGGCGTGCCCATGGCGATGAGCCCGTCGACAATGGTCACGGTATCCGGTTGTTCCGCTTCGCTCCCCGTTTCCCACGCCCCGAGGAGGCTGCCCAGCCGGCGTCGGGCGTGGGCACTGGCGTAGGGCCAGGAGCCTTCGACGGGGAGCACCTCCACGTCCACTCCCAGGACCTTCAGCCCCTGCACCAGCCGCGCGTTGTAGATGTTTCCCCCGGAATGATGGTGGATGTTGCCCGGAACCAGCAGGCGGATGCGGTCCATGGGATCAGGCGGCTGGAAGGTCCAGCGAGTAGGTGGCCCAGGCGTCCGGGTTCTCGCGCAGGGTGACGTCAATCCCGGCGAGCTGGCCGCCGTCGTCGTCATCCTTCAGCTTTTCCGCCACGGACGTGGCAACGTACTCCGCCAGCGCTTCCGTGGTGCTGAGCTTGCCCGCGAAATCGGGGTGCTCGTCCAGGTTCCGGTAGTTCAGGCCTGCCAGAACCTCCTCGATCATGGTCCCCGCCGCGCCGATGTCCAGCACGATCGCGTCGTCGTTGAGCGTCCGACGGCGGAAGCTCACCTCCGCGACAAACGTTGCCCCGTGCAGGGCCTGGGCCGGCCCGAAAACCTTGCGCGGAAGGCTGTGGGCGATCATGAAGTGGCGTCGGATAGTCAGGCTGAACATGGTTTACCTCTGGTCTTCTCGGGCGGGGTTCTCGGCGTTTTCGGGGGTTTCGGGGGTTTTGTCGCCGGGGTACTCAATGACGTGGCACAAGGCGTCGAGGTTGCCGTCAGCGAGGTCCTGCACCACGCCAGGCAGTTCGGCGAACGGTGACGTGCCGGTGAGGAACACGTCGAAGACTGGATCCTTCAGCAGGGAGACGGCGAGGTTCAGGCGGCCGGCGTTGGTCCTGCGGTGCCTGCGCGCCCGTGCCACCACTCCTACCTGGCTTGCCCTGATGGACAGGCGCCGGGCGTGGAAGTCCTCCCCCAGCGGCAGGGTGACCCCGCGGTTGGCGTACCAGGACATTTCGATGATGTCCGCTTCATCACCGGCAAGCTGCAGGCTCCGCTCCAATCCCTCCTGCGAGGCCGAGCAGTGAAATACGATGTCGCAGTCGGCGAGGGCGTCATCCGGATGGGCAAAGTCGACGCCAAGGATGTCCGCCAGTTTTTTCCGTCCCGGGTCGAGGTCCACGAGTTGCAGGCGTTCCAGGGGAAAGGACCTCAGAAGGGTGGCCACCATGCCGCCCACAAGACCTGCGCCCACCACCGCGACCCGGTCTCCCAGGCGCGGGCCGGCCTCCCACAGTGCGTTGACCGCAGTTTCCACCGTTCCGGTGAGCACTGCGCGGGAGGAGGGGACGTCGTCGGGGATCCTGGTGAGTGAACTGACGGCTGCCACGTAGCGGTCCTGATGGGGGTTGAGGCAGAAGACGCGCTGCCCCGGCCAACCTTCCGGCCCTTCCTCGACGACACCCACGGACAGGTATCCGAACTTCACCGGCCCCGGGAACTCACCCTCCTGGTGGGGCGCCCGCATCTCCTGGGCCACCCGGGGCGGGACGGCGCAGGCATGGACCACCATCTCAGTGCCTTTGCTGATGCCGGAATAGAGGGTGCGCACCAGGGCTTCGCCTGGGCCGGGCGCGGGAAGGTCCTCAGTCCGGAGCTCGCCGTGTTCCTTGGCCGTTGTCCAGTAGGCGGTTGCGTGCGTGGGACTGGTTTGATGAGTCATCTTGCTGATGAATCTAGCCCTCCTGGCGTGTACCGCGAAAGTTGGATGGTCCCCTTGTGGGTGAGGGCCTGCGCAATTGCCGCCAGAACGGGAATCGTCTTGCTGTTCCGAAAGGGAACCGTACTGCCGTTTCGGAACAGAACCGTAGTGCTCTTCCGTGGCCGCCAGCAGATGGTCATCACCCCGCCGCGCCCTCCATCAGGGGGCGGCAGGAACTCCTTCGCCAGCCAACACCCACCAGGCCTCTTCGGACAGCGGGTCCTTCGGCTGCCGGTATCCGGGCAGGAACCAGTCAGCAAAGGTGTCCTCGGGAAACTCGTCGTGGGGAAACAGGCTCTCGAAGTCAAGATCGTCGGCAGAAGCCCTGACTTCGGAGAGGTAGCCCGGAAACTGGCGCCGCTGCGGGAGTTCATCAGGCGGAGGCACGGCCTCGGAAAGATCATCAGGGATCCTGAGCTCTGCCACGGAGGCCGACAGGACAGAATGGGGCCAGTGGGGTGGTTCCCAGTCCTGGTGTTCGCTTTTGTAGTGGCGTCCGGTCGGTGAGGTCCAGCCGGGTGGTTCGTCCTTGGTGGCTGGTGTCGGTGTCCAGCCGCTGGTGTGCCGGAGTTTGTGGTGTTTCGGGCAGGGCTGTCCCAGGTTGCTGATCCCGGTGGTCCCGCCGTGGTGCCAGGCGAGGAGGTGGTCTGCCTCATTGTCCAAAGAGCTGTTGCTGCAGCCGGGGAACGGACACTGGCCGTCGCGAAGCCGGAGCCAGTTCCGCATGGCTTTGGTGACCCGGTAGCTGCTCCTGCCGATCTCCAACGGCGCCCCGTCCCGTGGATCGACCAGGACCCGGTAGAACGAATCAGAACCGTTAGCGACCAGGTCCCGTGCCAGGGACGGCGGAACGGGGCCGAACCCGTCCAGCACCGCCGGCTCCTCCGTCAGGCCCATCAACGAGAACACCGGCACGGTGACCAGGACCTGGGCCCGGATCCCCGGGGAAAGCAGGCCAGCACCGGTTCCTGCGCCGGCTCCGTCGCTGTCGCTTGCTTCTTCGCCGTTACCTGCACTGTTGTCTGCATGGAAGGTTGCACTGGTTCCGCTGGTGAGGATGGCTTCGGCGAATTTGTCGGTCCGGAGCTGGGTCAGGGTGCGGGGTTCGTTGGGTCCTTGTGCGGCCCGCGCGAGAGCGTTAAGGCGGTTCCAGCCTGCCAGCGCCTGGTGCGCGGGCAAACAAGCGGAGAGCCAAGCCATCCCGTCCTGGTCAGGCCGGTATTCGACCCGCCGGTCCGCCGCGGCCTTGGCATGGCGCTTCTCCAGCGATTCGGGATGGTGGCGTTCCCGCCACGTCCGGGCCTTGGCCTTGAACCGGTACGCCGGCATCTCACCGATCGTCGCCGCCCCGGCCGGCCGTGGCGTGTCCGGGTCCAGGAAGTGGGCCTCCAGGGCGGCGGCACCGGCCCGGTCAAGCCCCACGGTCTGGTCCACCATTTCCCGGGCATGGGCCCAGGAAATCGTCCCGGACCCCAACGCGGCGAGGGTCCGGGGCAGGGCGGTGGCCAGGGCGTGGGACTCGGCCAACAAGGCACCGGCGGCACGGTCACCAATCACCAGCGCACACCCGACCTCGGCCACCAGGCTCCGGCCCTGGGCCGTGGCCTCCTGCGGCGATGACGGCGGACCGTTCACCACACTCGTGGCGGCAGCGAGCACCTGAACCGCCTGCGCCTTCACCGCTGCCAGCTTCGCCTCCGACCGCGCCACCCCCGCAAGGACATCCAACGCATTATCAGCAACCCGCTGCAACGGATCATCACCAAGTCCGCCAGCGTCAGCGCCAGGTCCAGCGGCACCGCAGCCGCCGACGCCAGGCCCAGCGGCACCCGGACCGGAAACAGCCGTCCCAGAACCGGTCGTGCCGGCAACAGCAGCGCCGCTGAGCACGGCCGTGAAAGCACCCACGGAGGCATCAACAAACGCCTCCGCCTCCACCACCACCGGATTGCCTTCCATAAATCCATCCTGGCAGTGGGGTCTGACATTTAAGGGGCCCGGTGCACCCCGGCTGAAAAGAATTGTGAAAATCTTTTTCCGGCCTCTTTGCCAGGGCAGCGGGAGCTCCTCCCGACAATCCCGTTTTGGGGATGCACGCCTTGCTCCGGTACCCTATTGAGGTTGGTGACGTGTCCGAGCGGCCGAAGGTGCAACACTCGAAATGTTGTTTGGTGTCAAAGCCAACGTGGGTTCAAATCCCACCGTCACCGCCAAGTAAGAAGGCGTCTACATCGTTGATAACACAGCGAAGTAGGCGCCTTCGCTTTTTGTAATTCAGTCTCGTGAGCGCACTTTGAGCGCAACCTGTTGTGATGCAGCGGCATCGAGCGCGACGGCCACAGCGTCCAAGTCATCCGGGAACAGGTCAGCGTAGGTGTCCAGCGTCATTGTTGCGGAGGCGTGACCCAGCATCGCCTGAACGCTTTTCACGTTCGCTCCCGCCGAGATGGCCAGCGATGCGGCAGTATGGCGGAGATCGTGGACCGTCATCCGTTCGAGACCAGCGCGGCCAAGCGCACCTACGAACCAGCCCCTGCTTGTCTGGCTTGTACCGCCCCGCTTCATGTACTTGCCGTCGTCGCCAGGGAACAACAGATCATCAGGGTGCTTCCCGGCCATCTGCACTGCGAGCGCGTCAGCCAGAAACGCCGGGAACGGGACGGTGCGCTTCTTGTGCGTCTTGGGAGTACCGACCTCGATCTTGCTGCCGACCTCGACGGCGTTTAGAACGACGTTGAGACGACGGCGCATAGGATTTACGTCCTTGACCCGGAGCGCCGTGACTTCACCCCAGCGGAGGCCGGTGTAGGCGAGGACCAGAACCAAAGTGCCGTGTTTCGCTTCGGCGGCAAGGTCGTGCACCTGTTGATGGGTCAGATAGACATGCTCCTTCTTGACCTCCCTAGGCATCTTCACCCCCCTGGCGACATTCGAGGAAAGGCGCCGGTCCTTCACAGCAATATCCAGGATCTTGGCAAGGATGCCGTAGCAGCGGATGGCACCTACTTCGTCATCTTCGGCACCCCCGTGGACGGCCAACAGGTCGGCCTGAGCCTGCTCTCAGACAACGGCGGGATCTTCCCCAATGGCCTGCTGCCCATGATCATCCTCATGCAGGGCGTCCTGTTCGCCTACGCCTCCATCGAACTCGTCGGCACCGCCGCGGGCGAAACCGAAAACCCGGAAAAGATCATGCCCAAAGCCATCAACTCCGTGGTGTTCCGCATCGCCGTGTTCTACGTCGGCTCCGTGATCCTCCTGGCCCTGCTGCTGCCCTACACCTCCTACGAAAAAGGCGTCAGCCCCTTCGTGACGTTCTTCGGCTCCATCGGCATCCAGGGCGTGGACGTCATCATGAACCTCGTCGTCCTCACCGCCGCCCTGTCCTCCCTCAACGCCGGGCTCTACTCCACCGGCCGGATCCTGCGCTCCATGTCCGTCAACGGCTCAGCCCCCAAGTTCGCCTCCCGCATGAACAAAGCCGGCGTCCCCTACGGCGGGATCGCCATCACCGCCGGAGTCTCCCTCCTCGGCGTCCCCCTGAACTACCTCGTCCCCGCCCAGGCCTTCGAAATCGTCCTCAACGTCGCCTCCGTGGGCATCATCATGACCTGGGCCACCATCGTCCTATGCCAGCTCCAGCTCAAACGCTGGGCAGACAAGGGCTGGCTGGAACGCCCCTCCTTCCGCATGATCGGCGCCCCCTACACCGGCTACCTCTCCCTGCTCTTCCTCGCCGGCGTCCTCACCATGGTCTTCATCGACTCCCCCCTCACCATGCTCGTCACCGCCATCGCCTCCGCCCTCATGATCGCCGGCTGGTACGCCTGCCGCACCCGCATCCGCGAAATCGCCCAAACCCGCGAAGGCCACACCGGACTCTCCCCCGTCATCGCCAACCCGCCCGCAACCACCTTCAGATAAAGACCACCTCCACCAAACCGTCCGAACCGCCAAAGAAAGCCCATGACAACGGAAACCGAAGCAACCCCAGCCGCATCCCCCACCCAGCCTGCCGCCGTCGTACCCCCTGCTGGCGCCGGCCGGCAGCCGGGCCGGCCGCCCGCACCCCAGGCCACCCCGCCGGCACTGAAATCGGCCGGGCATGTCATCGTCGATTCGCTGGTGGCGCACGGGGTGGACCGCACCTTCGTGGTGCCGGGCGAGAGTTTCCTGGACGTGCTGGACGGCCTGCACAGTTCCAGCATCGAAACCATCGTCTGCCGGCACGAGGGCGGCGCCGCCTACATGGCCGAGGCGGACGGAAAGATGAACCAGCGCCCGGGCATCGCCATGGTGACCCGGGGGCCCGGCGCGGCAAACGCCCATGTGGGGCTGCATACCGCCTGGCAGGACTCCACCCCCATGCTGCTGTTCGTGGGCCTGATCCCGTTCGCGCACCGGGACCGGGAGGCATTCCAGGAGTTCGACATCAAGGCCTGGTTCGATACCGGCGCAAAACGCGTTATGGTCCTGGACCACGCGGAGCGGGCGTCGGAGATCGTGGCCGAGGCAATGTTTGCCGCGATGAGCGGACGGCCCGGCCCGGTGGTGGTGGGCCTGCCCGAGGACATCATCCGGCAGCAGATTGACCCGGCACTGCACCCTGCCATCCCGGTAGCGGCCGGCGGTATGAGCCGCACCGACGCCGCAGCCCTGGAAGCCGCCCTGGCGGCGTCCAGCAAGCCGCTCTTCGTCACCGGCGGCAACGACTGGACGCAGGAGGCGGCAGACCAGCTCACCGGCTGGCTGGAACAGCATCACATCCCGGCCGCGGCTGAATGGCGGACCCAGGGCACGGTGTCCTTCGATTCACCCTCCTACGTTGGCCCCATCGGCTACGGCCGTCCCCGCCCCACCTACGACCTGCTGGAGGAAACCGACCTACTGGTGTTTGTGGGAACCGTCCCCGGGGACGTCATCACGGACGGATTCGTCTGCCGGCAGGACTGGACCAAGGAGAACTTCCTGGTGACCATCGACCCCTCCCTCCGCGGCCGGTCCGGGCCGGTGTCCCGGCAGATCCTGGCCAAGCCGGACGCCTTCGTCCGCGACCTCGCCGGCATCAGCCTGCCGGCCAAGGAGGAGTGGAAGGCCTGGACCGCGAGGATGCGGACCGAGCAGCAACGGTTCGCCGCCCTGCCTCCGGCAGCCCCCGCGCCGGGCCGGGCGCGGATGGACACCCTGATGGCGAACCTGGTGCCACGGCTCCCGGAAGATGCGATGGTGACCTTCGGCGCGGGCGAGCACACCAACTGGGCCCACCGGTATTTCCCCACGCGCCGCTACGCCTCCATGATCAGCGCCCGCAACGGCTCGATGGGCTACTCGGTCCCCTCGGCCATCGCGGCATCGCTGGCCGAGCCCGGCCGCCGCGTGGTGACCATTGCCGGGGACGGCGAGTTCCTTATGAACGGTCAGGAACTCGCCACCGCCGCCCAGTACGGGGCCACGCCGCTGGTGGTGGTGATGGACAACCAGGAATACGGTACCATCCGCACCCACCAGGAACGGCACTACCCGGAACGGGTCTCCGGGACCCAGCTGAAGAACCCCGATTTCGGCCTGATGGCCAGGGCCTTCGGCGGGTTCGGCATCACCGTCACCGAGGACAGGGACGTTCCGGCCGCGCTGGACGCCGCCCTTGCCGCCATCGACCGGGACGGCGTCTTCGCCCTGGTCCACCTCGTGGTGGAACAGCGCGTCAAGGCTTATTGAGCCTGCCGCCCACGGGGAGCGGACGACGGCGGGAGGTTCCGCCGTCGTCCGCTCCTTCTGTTGCATGCGTGGGATGCGGTGGCAGGAACGCGCGGCCGGGCAGGTGCCCTGGGCACCAGTTTGGCCAAAATTGTTGAACAATCTTGGATTCTCGTGCATCCTAAAGAGACCACTTCAACGAGACGAGAATCACTATGGCCTCCATTGACCTCAACAGCGACGTCGGCGAATCCTTCGGGAACTGGACCATGGGCGACGACGCCGCCATCTTCCGCTCCGTCTCCAGCGCGAACATCGCATGCGGCTTCCACGCCGGCGACCCCTCCACGATTGCCCGGACCTGCCGCGACGCCGTCGCCGCCGGCATCAGCATCGGAGCCCACGTGGGATACCGCGACCTCGCGGGCTTCGGCCGCCGCTTCCTAGACTGCTCCCCCACGGAACTCGCCGATGACGTGCTCTACCAGCTGGGCGCCCTTAAAGGCATTGCCCGCGCAGCCGGCGGCCGGATCAGCTACGTAAAACCCCACGGGGCGCTGTACAACACCATCGTGACCCACCAGGTGCAGGCGCAGGCGGTGGTGGATGCGGTCAAGGCCTTCGGCGGGGACCTGCCGATGCTGCTGCTGCCGGGTTCGGTGGCGCTGGCCGCCGCCGAAGCAGCCGGCCTGCGCGGAGTAGCCGAGGCCTTCGCGGACCGCGCCTACAACCCGGACGGAACCCTGGTGTCCCGCCGCGAACCCGGCGCCGTCCTCCATGACGAGGATGCTGTTGCCGCCAACATGGTGCGGCTGGCCACCGAGGGCACCATCGTTGCCAGGGACGGTTCCACCATCAAAACCTCCGCCGAAAGCATCTGCCTGCACGGCGACACCGCCGGCGCCGTATCCATGGCGGCCGCGGTCCGCCGCAAACTCGAAGCAGCCGGCGTGGACATCAGGAGCTTCGTGTGAGTTCCCCGGAGATACGCTGGGCCGGGCCCCGCGCTCTGCTCCTGGAGCTGGACTCCCTTGACGCAGTGCTGTCCCTGCACTCCCGCCTCAGGGACAACCCCGCCGCGGGACAGGTCGATGTGCTGGCTGCCGCCCGGACCGTGCTGGTTGTCTTCGACTCCCGCGCCAGCGCCCGCGCTGCCCGCGGACCCCTTGCACGGCTTGGGAGCATGCCCGCAGGCGCCGCTGCCGTCCAGGACACGCCGGTGCGCATCGAGGTGGTGTACGACGGCGAAGACCTTGCGGAGGTGGGCGAACTCACCGGCATGGGTCCCGAGGGAGTCGTCGCCGCCCACACCGGCCAGCTGTGGACCGCAGCCTTCGGCGGGTTCGCGCCCGGATTCGCCTACCTTGTGGGGGAAACGGACGCCCTGAACGTTCCCCGGCGCGGCACCCCGCGGACCGCCGTACCCGCCGGGTCGGTGGCCCTGGCCGGCAACTTCTCGGCCGTGTATCCGCGGCGGTCACCGGGCGGCTGGCAGCTCATTGGGCATACCGCCACGCGCATGTGGGACCTCCAGCGCGAGCAGCCCGCCCTGGTCCGCCCCGGCACCACCGTCCAGTACGTCGCGGTGCGCGAGCTCATTCAGCTCAGCCGGACTGAGACGGACCAGGCTGACGGGACCCAGGCTGACGCCGCGGCTGCTCAAACACCTGCCGCCGGCCCCGCCCTGGAGGTCCTCTCACCCGGGCCGCAGGCACTCATCCAGGACCTCGGACGGCCGGGCCTCGGCGATTTGGGAGTCTCCCCGGCCGGCGCTGCAGACACTGCGAGCGCCCGCCAGGCGAACCGGCTGGTGGGAAACCTGCCCACCGATGCCGTGATCGAAAACGTCATGGGCGGCCTTTCCGTGCAGGCACGGGGCGAGCTGACGGTTGCGCTCAGCGGCGCGGGCACGGCGGCGGACATCCGGAGCGAGGGCGGCGACAGCGAGGGCGGCATCATCCGGCAGGCGCCGATGTATGCCCCCTTCCCCCTGCACGACGGCGAAAGCCTCCACCTCGGCGTGCCGGAGGCAGGCCTGCGCACCTACCTCGCCGTCCGCGGCGGGATTGATGTTCCGCCCGTGCTGGGAAGCCGCTCGACCGACCTGATGTCGGGCATCGGCCCGGCCCCGCTGGCCGCCGGAACGGTGCTGCCCGTCGGCGCCGTGGACAGCGCCCGGGCAGTGGGCCACGCCGAACCGCCTGCCCTGCCGGCAGACCTCTCACCAGGCGCCGGCGGCAGTCCCGTGGTACTGCGCATCACCACCGGCCCCCGCCACGACTGGTTCACGCCCCGCTCCCATGAGGCCCTGACCGGGCAGGCGTGGACCGTGACCGCCGAATCGAACCGCATCGGCGTCCGGCTCGGCACCGGGCCGTCCACGCCCGGAGCCGACGCCGGCACCCCGCTGGAGCGGGCACGAGAGGGAGAACTCCCCAGCGAAGGCGTGGTGGCCGGCTCGCTGCAGGTCCCGCCGTCGGGCCTTCCCGTCCTGTTCCTGGCCGACCATCCCGTCACCGGAGGCTATCCCGTGATCGGCGCCGTTATTCCCGAAGACCTTCCTGCCGCAGCGCAGCTTCCTCCGGGCGCCACCGTGCGCTTCGTGGAGGTTGACCCCGAAACACTGCAGCCCCCGGCCCCTCTTCCGAGCACGCGAAAGAAGCAATGATGAAAAAAGTCCTGATCGCCAACCGCGGTGAAATCGCCGTCCGGATTGCCCGCGCCTGCACCGACGCAGGCCTGGTGTCCGTGGCCGTGTACTCGGACCCCGACGCGGACGCGCTGCATGTGCGCCTCAGCGACGAGGCGTACGCGCTGGGCGGCTCGGCCAGCGCGGAGACCTACCTGGACATCCCTAAGCTCCTGGCCGTCGCTGCCCGGTCCGGCGCCGACGCCGTCCACCCCGGATACGGCTTCCTTTCCGAGAACGCCGACTTTGCGCAGGCAGTGCTCGACGCCGGACTCACGTGGGTGGGCCCCTCACCTGACGCGATCCGCAGCCTGGGCAACAAGGTCACCGCCCGCGAAATTGCGGTCCGTGCGGGTGCGCCCCTGGTCCCCGGCTCCGACGGACCGGTAGCCGACGCCGACGCGGTCCGCGCCTTTGCCGCGGAATTCGGTGTCCCCGTGGCCATCAAGGCGGCCTTCGGCGGCGGCGGCCGGGGCCTCAAGATCGCGCACCGGATGGAAGACATCGACGACGCCTTCGACTCCGCGGTCCGTGAGGCAACCGTGGCGTTCGGCCGCGGCGAATGCTTCGTGGAGCGCTTCCTGGACCGGCCGCGGCACGTGGAGGCCCAGGTCCTGGCCGACACCCACGGGAACGTGGTGGTGGTGGGCACGCGGGACTGTTCCCTGCAGCGCCGCAACCAGAAGCTGGTGGAAGAGGCACCGGCTCCGTTCCTGACCGCGGAACAGCGCACCCGGATCCATGAGTCCGCGCGTGCCATCTGCCGGGAGGCCGGCTACACCGGCGCCGGCACGGTGGAGTACCTGGTGGCCCCCGACGGCGTGATTTCGTTCCTTGAAGTGAACACCCGCCTCCAGGTGGAGCACCCCGTCACCGAAGTAACGTCCGGGCTGGACCTGGTGCGGGAGCAGTTCCGGATCGCGGACGGGCTGCCCGTGTCCGTCACCGAGGACCCGGCACCCACCGGCCATGCGTTCGAGTTCCGGCTCAATGCCGAGGACGCCGGCCGGGGCTTCCTGCCGGCCCCCGGACCGGTGGACGTGTTCGAGGCGCCCACAGGGGCCGGGATCCGCGTTGATTCCGGCGTCCGGTCCGGCTCCGTCGTTCCTGCCGAATACGACTCCCTGATGGCCAAGCTGATTGTCCACGGCGAGGACCGCCAGCAGGCCCTGCGCCGCGCCCGCGCCGCCCTGGACGAGCTGCGGATCGAGGGCGTCCCCACCGTCCTTCCGTTCCACCGCGCCGTGGTGCGGGATCCCGACTTCACCGCACCGGACCGGCTGGGCGTGTTCACCACCTGGATTGAAACGGAGTTCGCCGGCCGCCTGGCCGCCTCCCTGCAGACCGGCGCCCAGGGCCCCCTGGCCAGGCGCGAAACCCTGACTGTCGAAATCGACGGGAAGGCCGTCCAGCTCGGTCTGCCCGCCAAGGTCTTCCACGCCCTGCTCCATGGCGGAGGGGCCGCCGTCGAACCTTCCGCGGGCACGGACAGCGCCGACGCGGACGGCGAGGTGACCGCCCCCATGGGCGGGAACCTGGTCAAGTGGGTGGCCGGCGACGGGGCCGGAGTCGGCGCCGGCGAGCCCGTCGCCGTCCTGGAGGCCATGAAGATGGAAACCGTGGTGGTGGCCTCCGCCACCGGAACCTTCCGGCGCGGCGGGCAGGAACCGGGCGCCGCCGTGGCCCGCGGCGAGGTGCTGGGTACTGTCGGCTAGCATCGTTAGTCGAACGGGAATGGGGGAAACCAATGAACACTCCGGCAGACGGTACGGCGGAACACGCACACACCACGGCCTGGATCGCGTCGGTGCTGCGCACCCGCATTGCCGCGGGTGAACTTACGCCGGGGTCCAAGCTGTCCGAGGAGCCGCTGTGCGCAGCGCTGGGTGTTTCCCGCAACACCCTGCGCCAGGCGTTCACCACGCTCGCCGGCGAATCCATTGTGACGCGCATACCAAACCGCGGCGTCTTTGTGGCGTCACCGGGCGTGGAGGAAGTCCGCGAAATCTACCGCGTGCGGCGGATGATTGAGCCTGCCGCCGTCCTCTGGGGCGAGCTGACACCGCAGGTGCTGGAGGGATTGGAAACCATTGTGCAGCGGGCGCAGCAGGCCCGGGACAGCGGATCAGTGCCCGACATGGCCGATGCCAACCAGGCACTGCACGGAGCCGTGGTAGCCCTGACCGGCAGCGCTTCGCTGCAGGAGCTCATGGACCGGGTGCTGGCCGAAATGCGGCTGGTGTTCCACTCCATGGCTTCGGCACCGGACTTCCACAGCCACTACGTGGACCGCAACGTGACATTGGTGAAGCAGCTGCGCGCCGGCGCACGCCAGGATGCTGCAGAGGGGCTGCGCGCCTACCTGGACGAGGCTGAGGCGGAGCTGCTGGCGCACCTGGGCTCGGAGCAGGACCGCGGGTCCGGGATGCGGCAGCGCGCCGGATAGGCACGCCGCCGAAACATACAGGTGTGGGGCAGGAGGTTTCCTCCTGCCCCACACCTTGTTCTTTAGTTGTCCGCGGCGCCTACGGCACCAGTTGTTACGAGCGGCGCCTACGGCGCCCCTTGTTATGAGCGGCGCCTACGGCACCCCTTGTTATGAGCGGCGCCTACGGCACCAGGTAGTCGCTGTCCCGTGCGTCCGTGATAAGCATGTGGCCGGGCGCATGGCCGATGGCCAGCGGGGGCCTCGACTGCATCACGGCCGCCTGCGGCGTCACTCCGCAGGCCCAGAACACCGGGATGTGGCCGGCCGGGATCTTCACGGCGTCGCCGAAATCGGGCCGGCCCAGATCGGCAATGCCCAGTTCCTCCGGGTTGCCCACGTGGACCGGGGCGCCGTGCACGGCTGGGTACCGCGAGGTGATGCGGACCGCGTCCGCAACCTGCGAGGCCGGTACCGGGCGCATGGAAACCACCATCGGACCGGACATTGATCCCGCCGGGTCACAGGCCCGGTTGGTCCGGTACATGGGCACGTTCACGCCCTGGTCGATATGCGCGATCCGGACGCCCCCGTCCTGCAGGGCTGCCTCGAAGGTGAAGGAGCAGCCGATCAGGAACGTCACAAGGTCGTCCTGCCAGTAGCCGGTGATGTCCGTGGGTTCATCCACTTTTTCACCGTTTTTGTAGACGGTGTACTTGGGGACGTCCGTGCGGATGTCCCCGCCGGCCAGCAGCGGCCCGGTGGTGTGGCCCGGTTCGAGGATGCCCAGGATGGGGCACGGCTTGGGGTTGCGCTGGGCGAACAGCAGCAGGTCGAAGGCATGCTCCCGCGGGATGGACAGGACGTTGGCCTGCGCGTAGCCGCGGGACCAGCCCGACGTCGGCTCCACCAGTCCGGCGCGGAAGGCCTCGCGCGCTTCGGCGGGGAGCATGGAGGCGCGGCCGGTCATGACCACAGCTTCGCCAGGCCCATGACGGAGTTCCAGCCAAGGAACAGCGTGATCAGCCAGGTGGCGACGCCGACCAGCAGCAGCCACTTGGGGTAGGCGTAGCCGTGCAGGAGGTCGCGGCGCCGCCAGGCCACCCAGAGGAGGACACCGAAGCCGACCGGGAGGATCAGGCCGTTGAAGGCGCCGGCGAAGATCAGCAGCTGCTGCGGCGCCTGGCCGAGGAAGGCGTAAATCACGGCGCAGACTGCGATGAAGGCAACGGTGATGAGGTTGCGCTTGCGCTCTGAAGTGCGGGACGAGGTGATGAAGGAGACGGAGGTGAAGGCAGCGCCGATCACTGAGGTGATTGCTGCGGCCCAGAGAACCACACCGAACATCCGGAGGCCGATTTCGCCGGCAGCGGCGCCAAAGGCTTCGGCGGCCATGTTGTTGCTGCTGAGCACCGTGCCGCCGGCCACAACGCCGAGGATCGCCAGGAAGAGAAGGACGCGCATGAGGCCGGTAACCATAATGCCCAGGACGGAGCTGCGGGTGATCTCCTTGACGTGCCGCACTCCGGTGGCACCGGAATCCAGCATCCGGTGCGCGCCCGCGTAAGTGATGTAGCCGCCCACGGTTCCGCCCACGAGGGTGGTGATGATGAGGAAGTCCACCGTCTCGGGCAGGAACGTGTTCTTCAGGGCCTCGCCCAAGGGCGGGGCGGCAACAATGGCCACGTAGATCATCAGGAGGATCATGACGGCGCCCAGCAGGACCACGATCCGGTCCAGCGCCATGCCGGCTTTCTTGCTGACGAAGATGAGGATGGCGACGACTGCGGACACGAGCCCGCCGATCTTCGGGTCAACGCCCATCATCGCATTGACGCCAAGTCCTGTTCCGGCAATGTTGCCGATGTTGAACACCATGCCGCCGAGGAAGACCAGGCCCGCCAGGAACCAGCCAATACCGGGGAGGACTTTGTTGCCGAGTTCCTGGGCGCGCAGGCCCGAGACGCCAATAACGCGCCAGACGTTCATCTGGACCGCGATGTCGATGAGGATCGACGCCAGGATCGCGAAAGCGAACGACGCACCGATCTGGGCGGTGAAAACAGTGGTCTGGGTGATGAAGCCGGGCCCGATGGCGCTGGTGGCCATCAGGAACATGGCTCCCAGGAGGGCCGTGCGCCGAGCAGAGGAGCTCAGGTTCAGTTTTATGCCGGTTTCTGCCATGGGTTCGTCCAATTTTCAGGGTGACTGGAGTCACAGTGGTCGTCCCGATCGACATTACAGGTTGTTGAACAATCCGCGCAAGGTATTGTTCAACAACTTTTTCTACGTTGTCGATCTTTGTGGTTCGACGAAAGAAGGCCGGGACCCCTCGGATCCCAGCCTTACCGTCGCCGGCCGCTCCCCCTGCGGCTGGAAAGCTACAGCCGGTCGGTCCTTTCCTCGCCGCCCTTGTGCCCCGAGCCGCGGAGATTCTCCTGCACCTTGCCGAACAGGTCCTTGATGGTGGACTCGGCGTTGGAGATGACGTCCACCTGGAGGTATACCGGATGGGTGACCGGGAGATCGTATTCATCCTTGAGGTGCGTGCCGCCCGAGACTCCGGCTAGGGACAGGTAGACCATGGCCTCCGTGCGGGCTATTCCGGCGATCTTCCCGAACACCACGGTGAACTCGTTCGGCTGGAAGCTGACCGTGTGGCCAACATGCCCGCGGTCCAGTTCACCGGCGGGAACGGCCTTCTCTGACTGGCTTCCGGTGTAGTCCATGAACTTCTCCTCAAGATCGCCTGGCAGTTACGCTCGCAGTCTACGCGGGCCCGAAGGGGCGGTACATACCGGCGGGCGGGCCTGCGGGCGTGCCGGGAACTGCCCGCCCCGGGGCGCGCGCACGCACCCTTCCCGCCGGTAGAATCTGAACGGCCATCATTAAACCGGCGCCGCCGTCCGCGGCCCGTTCCGCCATTGGGAGGGGGACCATCCGTGCCGGCACATCGTCCCCGGACCCCCTTCCACCTCCTGCGCGCCACCGCCGTGGCCACCGTCATCCTGGCGCTTGCCGCCGGAGCGCACCTCGCTGCCGGCGGGGAGCTCCCCGCGCCCGCCATCATGCTGGCCGTGCTGTCCCTGACCGCGCTGGGCAGCACCACCGCAACACGCCTGCGCCTGGGATTTCCCGCGCTGGCCGCGCTCCTGGGCGGCGGGCAGGTGGCACTGCATGAGGTCTTTACGGCCTTCAGTTCTTCCGGTACGGCAGCGGGGTCCGGCCCTGCCGCATCCCACGTCAGCCATGTGGCCGGACCCGGCTTCCTCACCCCGGCGGCAGACCACCTCGCCGGAGCCGCGGCAACAGCCGCTCCCCTGATGCTCGCTGCGCACGTCCTGGCGACACTGGGCTCCGCGCTGCTCCTCGCCAAAGGCGAGGCTGCTCTGTGGGCGCTGGCTGCCTGGCTTCGGCCCCTTGTTGCGCTCCCCCAGCCGGTGGCGTGCGACGACGGCGCCCCGCCTTTAGCTGCTTTTCCTCCTGCCGCCGCCCCTTTGCGCCCCTGGCGCAACCTCCGGCAGGACAGCCGGCGCGGCCCGCCTTCCGCCGTCGTGCTTTCCTCCTGACCCGCTCCGCGTCCTGCGGCGCCGGGCCCACAAAAGACTTTTAGCACCCCGGTTCCGGGCGTGCGCCGGAAAGGCAACCATGCACACCTCCATCCTTCGACGTTCCCTGGCAACGGCAGCAGCCACCGGAGGCGCCGCTGCGCTTCTGCTGGCAGCCGCGGGCGGCGCCGCCGCCCACGTCGGCGTCACGCCGGACAAGACCTCGGCCAACTCCTATGCCCTGCTCACGTTTGCGGTCCCCCACGGCTGCGACGAGTCCGGCACCACCAGGGTGGCCATCACGCTGCCCGCGGAGCTGAACGACGCCCAGCCCACGGTCAACCCGAACTGGACCGTGGAGAAGGTGACCGAGCAGCTCCCTGAACCGAAGAAGCTCGCAGACGGCACCTCCATCACCAAGCGGACCAGCCAGATCGTCTACACCGCCAAGGCGCCCCTGGAACACCAGCTCCGGGACACCCTGGTCCTCTCGGCAAAATTGCCTGATGCAGCCGGGAAAACGCTGTACTTCCCCACGCTCCAGACCTGCGAAACAGGCGAGACTGACTGGTCCGAAATTCCGGCGGACGGCCAGGACCCCCATTCCCTGAAGGCACCTGCACCGTCGGTGACCGTGACGGAAGCCGCAAGCACTGACGGCCACGGGGCTGCCCCGGCTGCGTCCCATTCCTCCGAACAAGCCTCGGCGGTCAGCGGCAGCGGGGCAGGTGACGGCGGGGCAGGAGCGCGCAGCTGGGCAGGCCTGGCAGCGGGCCTCGGCGGGCTGGTGCTGGGCGGCACGGCCCTGGTCCGCAGCACGGCGCGGCGCAACCCGGCGGACACCCCGGCGAAGTAGCGCCGCACCGTCACAAAGCCGCACCAAGGGCGGCCCCAGCCGGCAGTGCCACGGCTTTTGATGCCCGGATCATCACGATCCGGGCATCAAAATGCCGGGGCGGCCCGTTGTGCCGTTGACGCGGACACCCGCTGCGGCGAAGGTGGTGCCATGAGGTCTCAGCGAATATTCCAGGGGTTGGTCATGTCCACGGCGGCCGCGGCGGCGGCACTGATGCTCAGTGCCTGCGGGCCGGCGCAGCCGCAGTCGCAGCCGACTGCGGCAGGAACCGGCACAGGCACCGGCTCGGCCAGCAGCCCAGCCAGCCCCGACGCATCGTCCGCGGCGCCCACGGCGTCTGCGCCGCCGTCGTCCCCCGGCACGTCCCCGTCCTCCGCGGCTCCGGCCCCGGGCGACCCCGCACTTTGCAAGGCGGCAGTGCTCTCGGCGGCTACCGACGCGTCAGGGGGCGGGGCGGCCGGAAGCGTGTACATGAAGCTCAACCTCACCAACACCGGCTCCGATCCCTGCATCCTCCGCGGCTATGCCGGGGTGTCCCTGACAGCTGATGCTGCCGGCGCTCCCATCGGCGCTCCGGCGGTCCGCGACGAATCCACCGCTGCGGTGGACGTCCTCCTGGCCCCCGGACAAACCGGCTCTGCCGTGCTGCGCTACACCCAGGCCGGCAACTATTCGGACTGCGCACTGGTGGATGCGGCCGGCTACCGGATCTACCCGCCCGAGGACACGGAGTCCCTGTTCCTGCCCCAGCCCACCAGGGCCTGCAGCAACGGTGCGATCACGCTCCTGACAATCAGCCCGTTCCAGCCCGCCTGATTCCTCCGCGGCGGCGCTCCACAAGGAAACTGCAGGCGGTCCGGCATGATGCCGGGCCGCCTGCAGTTTCTCTTTTTGACTTGTTCGGGGCTTTGGTTGCCTGGTTGTGGCTACCTGGTGGCCGTGGTAGTCCGGCCCACTGCGCGGCCGTCGGAACTCATGCTTGTCATGACGTCTCCTGCTGTTTTGTCGCTATGTTCACTTCGTGGCTGCCACCTGACCATAGACTTAAACCCCAACATCATAAGTATACTTAGCAAATACGCCATTGATGGGTGGGGGGCCATAAGGGACCCATCACAAACCGGCCCTGCAGGGCCTGGACAAAAGGCAGGCTGAGCAGGCATGACGTCGATTTGGCTGGACCACAGCGAACCGTTCGTTTCCGATCCGTTCGAGCCGGGAGGCACCTACGACACCGTGGTGGCCGGAGCAGGACTCACCGGCCTGGTGACCGCGCTGCTGCTGGCACGCTCCGGGCAGAACGTGCTTGTCCTCGAGGCCAGGTACCCCGGCGCCGTAACCACCGGAAACACCACCGCCAAGGTAACCCTGCTCCAGGGGACGTTCCTGTCACAGCTCGCCCGCCAGTATTCACAGAAGCAGGTGCAGGCGTACGTGGATGCCAACCGCGAGGGCCAGGCCTGGCTCCTGCGGTACCTTGACGAACAGGGTGTGCCCTACCAGCGCAGGGACGCCTACACCTACGCAGCCTCCGCGCAGGGGACCGAAAAGCTCCGCGAAGAAGTCAGCGCCGGCACCACCGCCGGGCTGGACCTGGAATACGTGCGCGACGCCGGCCTGCCGTTTCCCGTCCACGGCGCCGTCCGCCTGGCGGACCAGGCGCAGATCCACCCGGTGAAGGTGCTGGAAACGCTGGTGTCGGACATCCGGGGCCGGGGAGGATCCGTGGTGGGCGGCGTGCGGCTGCAGGACGTCACCGGCAGCGGGCCCGCCACGGTGCATACCGACCACGGCACCGTCACCGCCAACGAGGTGGTGCTCGCCACCGGCATTCCCGTGCTGGACCGCGGCCTGTACTTCGCCAAACTGAAGCCCAGCCGCTCCTACGCGGCAGCCCTCCAGCTCCAGGACGACCAGGCTCCTCCCCCGGGCATGTACCTCTCCGTGGAGCAGCCCACCCATTCGCTGAGGGACTACGACGCGGACGGCCGCCGCCTGCTCCTGGTGGGCGGCCACGGGCACCACGTGGGCCGGGCCCGGTCCGAGAAACACCATCTTGGCAGCCTCCTGGACTGGGCCGGCCGGCACTACCCCGGCGCCGTTGCCACCCACACCTGGTCCGCGCAGGACTACATGCCCACCAACCTCATGCCTTTCTTCGGCAGGTTCCCCCGCGGCAAAGGCCACATCCACTTCGGCACCGGCTACGGCAAGTGGGGCATGACCAACGCGGTGGCGGCCGCCGTCGGCATCTCTGCCGACATCCTCGGCGGGAACGTGCACTGGGCAAACACCATCCACCGCAGGGTCACCTCGCCCTCGGGAGCCTTCTCCGCCGTCGCCCTTAACGCCGGCGTGGCAGGCAAGCTTGCCGCCGGCTGGGGACAACTGGCCGCGGAGGGCCTGCGGAAGCGCAGCAAGGAGCCGGCCCCCGCCCCGGTGGTTCCGGCCGACGGCGAGGGCAGGGTGTACAGCGAAGGACCCAGGCCGGTGGCTGTCTCCACCGTGGACGGCACCACGTGCAGGCTGTCCGCCGTCTGCACGCACCTCGGGGGCATCCTGCACTGGAATGACAGCGAACTCACGTGGGACTGCCCGCTGCACGGCTCACGGTTCAGCAGCGACGGAAAACTCCTGGAGGGGTCGGCCACCAGGGACCTCCCGACCGCGGACAAGGCGTGAGCCCGGGCAGGCGGCCGGCATCGGTGTCGGTGCCTTGGGGCATGATGGAGGCATGATCGAGGAAGAGGCCCCCACCAGCGGAAAGGGCACAGGCGGAAAGGGCACAAGTGGAAAGGGCCCCGGCGCCAGCACCATGGCCCAGTTCAGCAGGCCCACGCGCGACTGGTTCCTCGGTGCCTTCTCAGAGCCGACGCCCGCGCAGGAGGGCGCCTGGCGCGCCATTTCCTCGGGCTCGCACGCCCTGGTGGTGGCCCCGACGGGGTCCGGGAAAACCCTCGCCGCTTTCCTCTGGGCGCTGGACCGGCTCCTGGCCTCCGCCGCGGAAGCACCGGAGGCCACGGTGGCCGCCGGCGCGGCCACCTCGAAGGGCAAGCGGTCCCGCGCGCCGAAGCGCAAGACCCGTGTCCTGTACATTTCACCCCTGAAAGCCCTGGGCGTGGACGTTGAACGGAACCTCCGCTCACCGCTGATCGGCATCACCCAGACCGCCAAGCGCCTTGGGCTGCCGGCCCCGCTGACCACCGTGGGCGTGCGCTCCGGTGACACCACCACTGCTGACCGCCGCGCCCTGCTGAGCAACCCGCCGGACATCCTCATCACCACCCCGGAATCCCTGTTCCTGATGCTCACCTCCAAGGCGCGGGAAACGCTCACCGAAGTGGACACCATCATCATCGATGAGGTCCACGCCGTGGCCGGGACCAAACGCGGCGCCCACCTGGCGGTCTCCCTCGAGCGGCTGGATGCGCTGCTGCCCAAACCGGCCCAGCGCGTCGGACTGTCCGCCACCGTGGAACCCAAGGAACTCGTGGCGCAGTTCCTCGCAGGCACAGCGCCGGTGGAAATTGTTGCCCCTCCTGCCAAAAAGAACTGGGACCTCACCGTCTCCGTCCCGGTGGAGGACATGTCCGACCTCCAGGGCGCCGCGGGGGCTTTCGACTCCGGCCCCGCCTCCGGGCTCCAGCCGCAGGCATCGATCTGGCCGCACGTGGAAGAGAAGATCGTGGACCTGGTGCTGGCCAACCAGTCCACCATTGTGTTCGCCAACTCCCGCCGCCTCTCGGAGCGCCTCACGGCCAGGCTCAACGAGATTTACGCGGAGCGGCAGCTGGTGGCGGCAGGCGGCGGCTGGGATGACCCGGCCCAGCAGGCAGCGGCACCCGGCGTTCCCGCCTCCACCGCCACGCCGGCGCACATGATGGCGCAGGCCGGAAGCTCTGCGGGGGCAGATCCGGTGCTGGCCCGCGCGCACCACGGCTCCGTTTCGAAGGACCAGCGGGCGCTCATCGAGGACGACCTGAAATCGGGCCGGCTGCGGTGCGTGGTGGCCACGTCTTCCTTGGAGCTCGGCATCGACATGGGCGCCGTGGACCTGGTGGTGCAGGTGGAATCACCGCCGTCCGTGGCCAGCGGCCTGCAGCGGGTGGGCCGGGCAGGGCACCAGGTGGGCGAAGTCTCCCAGGGCGTCCTCTTCCCGAAACACCGGGCGGACCTCGTCCACACCGCCATTACGGTGGAACGGATGCTCGGCGGAAAGATCGAGCGCCTCAGCATCCCGGCCAACCCGCTGGATATCCTGGCCCAGCAGACTGTTGCCGCCGCCGCCTTGGGCAGCATCGACGTCGAGGAATGGTTTGCCACGGTACGGCGCTCGGCGCCTTTCGCATCACTCCCGCGCTCAGCGTTCGAAGCCACCCTGGACCTGCTGGCCGGACGGTACCCGTCCGACGAATTCGCCGAACTCCGCCCACGGATCATCTGGGACCGCAACGCGGGCACCATCGAGGGCCGGCCGGGCGCGCAGCGCCTGGCGGTGACCTCCGGCGGGACCATCCCCGACCGCGGGCTCTTCGGTGTGTACATCATCGGCACGGAGGTTGAAGGATCGGCTTCCCCTTCCACGGAGGGCAAACCGGCGCCCGCCCCCAAGGGCGGGCGCCGGGTAGGCGAGCTGGATGAAGAGATGGTGTACGAGTCGCGGGTGGGGGACGTCTTTGCGCTGGGCGCCACCAGCTGGAAGATCGAGGACATCACGCATGACCGCGTGCTGGTCTCGCCCGCCTTCGGCCAGCCGGGCAAGCTGCCTTTCTGGAAGGGCGACTCGCTCGGCCGGCCAGTGGACCTGGGCCGCGCCCTTGGCGCGTTCGTCCGTGAGCTCTCGGCGTCCGACGCCGGCCCTGCCACCGAGCGCTGCAAAGCCAGCGGCCTGGATGAGTTCGCCGCGAACAACCTGATCCAGTACCTCACCGAGCAGAAGCTGGCCACCGAGGTCGTTCCCAGCGACACCACGCTGGTGGTTGAGCGGTTCCACGATGAATTGGGCGACTGGCGCGTCATCCTGCACAGCCCGTTCGGCATGCCCGTGCATGCTCCCTGGGCACTGGCCGTCGGACAGCGCCTCCACCAGAGATACGGGCTGGACGGCTCGGCGATGGCTGCCGACGACGGGATTGTGCTCCGCGTGCCCATGATGGAGGATGAGCCGCCGGGGGCGGAGCTGTTCCTCTTCGACCCCGAGGAACTGGAGCAGATCGTTACAGCCGAGGTGGGCGGCAGTGCACTCTTCGCATCGAGGTTCCGGGAGTGTTCCGCGCGGGCGCTGCTGCTGCCCAGGCAGACCCCGGGCAAGCGGCAACCGCTGTGGCAGCAGCGGCAGCGGTCAGCCCAGCTGCTCGATGTCGCCCGGAAGTACCCAACCTTCCCCATCGTGCTGGAAACCGTCCGCGAATGCTTGCAGGACGTCTACGATCTCCCGGCGTTGAAGGACATCGCGGCGTCCGTGGAACGGCGCGAGCTGAGGATCGTCCAGACCACCACGTCCCAGCCGTCCCCGTTCGCCAAGTCCCTCCTGTTCGGGTACGTGGCGCAGTTCCTGTACGAAGGCGATTCTCCCCTCGCGGAGCGACGTGCCGCCGCGCTGGCCCTTGATTCCGCGCTCCTGAACGAGCTGCTGGGGCGCGTTGAGCTGCGCGAACTGCTGGACGCCAAGGTCATCGAAGCCACCGAGCGCGAGCTCCAGCGGCTGGCGCAGGACAGGCGGGTGCGGGGCATGGAAGGAGTGGCGGACCTGCTGCGGCTGCTTGGCCCACTGGCACCCGAGGAGGTGGCCGCGCGCCTGGAACCGGCCGCAACGGGTGGCCAGCCCGCGGCAGTGGTGCCGCCCCCCGCAGCCGACCAGGACGGGGCAGCAGCTCAGCCGGCGGAGGCCACCGGTGTTGTCGCAGAGGACTTGGTTGACGCTGAGGACTCCGTTGGCCCAGAGGACACCGGGCACGGCCACGCCACGGTGGACGCCGGGCACGCCCAGCCGGCAGAGGCCACCGCCCACCTGGTGGCCCTGCAGCGCGCCAACCGTGCCATCAAGGTCAACATCGGCGGCGTGGAACGCTTTGCGGCTGTGGAGGATGCCGCGCGGCTGCGGGACGCCATAGGCGTTCCGCTGCCCATGGGGGTCCCGCTCGCGTTCATCGAACCCGTCGCGGATCCCCTCAGCGACCTTGTTTCGCGGTATGCCCGCACGCACGGACCCTTCACCGCGGCCGAGGCAGCAGCACGGCTTGGCCTGGGCGTGGCAGTGGTCAGCACTGCCCTGAAACGCCT
Source organism: Pseudarthrobacter sp. NCCP-2145 (assembly GCF_023708005.1). Classification (NCBI taxonomy): domain Bacteria; kingdom Bacillati; phylum Actinomycetota; class Actinomycetes; order Micrococcales; family Micrococcaceae; genus Pseudarthrobacter; species Pseudarthrobacter sp. NCCP-2145. Next base: position 131,264 of record NZ_BRCG01000006.1, read on the forward strand.
GGCAGCAGACGGTCGCGTGGTGGAGGGCGAGTTCCGGCCGCATGCAGGGCCAGCGGAAACCGCCCCGGACACCACCAGCGGTGCCGCCGGAGAAGGCAGCGGACCGGAGGAAAGCCAGCCTGCAAGTGAGCCACCCCCGCCCAACCTTTCCCCGCACACGGTGGTCAGCGAATGGTGCGACGCAGAGGTCCTGCGCAAGCTCCGCCGTCGTTCGCTGGCAGCCCTCCGCGCGGAAGTGGAACCGGTGGACGCGGCCGCCTATGGGCGCTTCCTGCCCGCCTGGCAGCACGTCAGGACACCCGGCGGAGGGCGCGGCCAGCCGTCGCTGCGGGGGCTGGACGGCATCATCACCGCCGTCGACCAGCTTTCCGGGGTGCCCATTCCGGCCTCGGCCTGGGAACCGCTGGTCCTTGCCGGCAGGGTGTCCAACTACCAGCCGGCAATGCTGGATGAACTGATGGCCGCCGGGGAGGTCCTCTGGTCAGGCGCCGGAGCCCTGCCCGGAAACGACGGCTGGATCAGCCTCCACCTTGCCGACTCCGCCGAACTGACTCTTAACCCTGCCATCGAGTACGAGCCCGGGGATGCGCAGCAGCGCCTCCTGGAGCACCTTCGCAACAACGGCGGCGGCTACTTCTTCCGGCAGCTCACGGACGTCGCCGGGGGCATGGATACCGTCCTCAGCGACCAGGAAGTGGTGACGGCACTCTGGGACTTGGCGTGGGCGGGCCGGATCACCGGGGATACGTTCGCCCCGGTCCGCGCGCTGATCGCCGGTGGCCACACCGCGCACCGGCAGGTGGCCCGCGCACCCCGCGCCAGGGCACCCCGGCTCAGCAGGCTGGGCCGTTCCCACGGGAGCGGGCTCATGGGATCGCCGGGCCTGGCGGGCGGCAGGTACGGTGCGTCGGCCGGAGGTGCGTCAACTCCCCCGATGGCCGCCGGCCGCTGGTCTGCCCTGCCGCAGCCGGAACTGGACGCCACCATCCATGCCCGGGCCACGGCTGAACTCCTGCTGGACCGCTATGGCGTGGTCACCAGGGGGTCCGTGATGGCGGAACAGATCCTGGGCGGCTTCGGCCTCATGTACAAGGTCCTCGCGAGGCTGGAGGAAGCCGGACGCTGCCGGCGGGGCTACTTCATTGAGCACCTGGGGGCGGCCCAGTTCGCGGTTCCGGCCACTGTTGACCGGCTGCGGTCCTATTCGGAGGACACCCAGCTCGCCAGGCCCGAACCGGTCGCCCTGGCGCTGGCGGCGACGGACCCTGCCAACCCGTACGGAGCGGCCCTCCCCTGGCCGGCCCTCCAGGACGACGCCGGCACGGGGCACCGGCCCGGGCGGAAGGCGGGTACCCTGGTGGTGCTGGTGGACGGGGCTCTGGTCCTCTATGTTGAACGGGGCGGCAAGACACTGCTGGCCTTCAGCGGCGATGAAGCCGTCCTGTCGGCCGCCGGCGCGGCGCTGGTGGGCGTGGTGACCCGGGGAGCCGTGGACAAACTGATCATGGAGAAGGTCAACGGGCACGGCATCCTGGATACCCCTGTCGCTGCCGCGCTGAGCTCGGCCGGCGCCTACTCCACCCCGAAAGGACTGAGGATCCGTGCCTGAGGGCGATTCCGTCTGGCGGGCAGCCAACCAGCTGCACCAGGCCCTGGCAGGACAAAAACTCCTTGCTTCCGATTTCCGCGTGCCCCGCTTTGCAACCCTCAACCTCACCGGCTGGACCGTGGCGGAAGTGGTGCCCCGCGGCAAGCACCTGCTGATGCGCGTGGTGGGGCCGGACGACAAGAAGCTCACCATCCATTCGCACCTGAAAATGGAGGGAACCTGGCAGGTGTACCCGCCCGGCGGAAGGTGGCGCAAACCCGGCTACACCGCCCGGTGCGTGCTGCGCACCGCCGCAGCGGACGCCGTCGGATTTTCCCTGGGGGTTGTTGAGGTGGTGGCCACCGCCAGCGAGGACTCCATCGTGGGTTTCCTGGGTCCGGACCTGCTGGGGCCGGACTGGGACCTGGACGAGGCGGAGCGGCGGGTCCGTTCCGCCCCGGACGTCCCCATCGGCGTGGCGCTGCTGGACCAGCGCAACCTGGCCGGGATCGGCAACATCTACCGCTGCGAAACATGCTTCCTGTCCGGCGTGCACCCCGCTTCCCCGGTCTCGGCGGTCCAGGATGTGCGGACCATGATGACGGACGCCAAGCAGCTCCTGGAGGTCAACCTGGGCCCGGGCCGCCGCGTCACCATCCTCAACGCCCGCGGCATGCCCGTCGGCCGGATGGCGGGGCGGCCCGGCTACTGGGTCTACCGCCGGGAACACCAGCCCTGCCTGAAGTGCGGGACCCCCATCCGGCGCGGCGTGCTGGGCAAGCTGAACGGCGACGAGGAACGGGACATCTACTACTGCCCCCAGTGCCAGCCGCTCCCGGCCCAGGGTTAGGCCTCCGTGTGGTGCCTCAGCTGTTGCCGGCCAGGGAGGCCGGAGCAGGAGTTCCAGGGTTGCTGCCTCCCGGTGAAGCGATGTCTGCGCGGCGTGGCGCCGGCACCATGAACAGCGGAAGCAGCAGCTGGACCAGGGGGCCGATGGCCAGGGCGTAGACAACGGTGCCCACGCCCACCGATCCGCCCAGGAACCACCCGAAAGCCAGGACCACAACCTCGATCAGCGTGCGGGACCACCTGACGGACCAGCCGGTGCGCCTGGCCAGGCCTGTCATCAGTCCGTCGCGGGCGCCGGGACCAAACCGGGCACCGATGTAACAAGCGGAAGCGACGCCGTTCAACACCACCGCGCCGCCGAGCATGCAGATCTGCCCGCCCAGATGGGTCACGGCCGGAATCAGGGCGAGGCCAATGTCCGCGAACACACCCACCAGGATGGCGTTGCACAGTGTTCCGAAACCGGGCCATTGGCGCAGCGGAATCCACAGCAGAAGCACCAGGAAACTCACGATGATGACCACCACGCCGATGCTGAGTCCTGTCCTGCCGGCCACGCCCTGGTGGAAGACATCCCAGGGGTCCAGGCCCAGTCCTGCGCGGATGAACATGGCCAGGGAAACGCCGTACATGGCGAGGCCGGTAAAGAGCTGAAGGAGTCTGCGGGTCAACATAGGAACGACTCTGGCAGAAAACTGGCCTTGAATTACATAGCCAGTTTGAGATACTGGTCTGATGTCATCCCTCACGGCCTCCGGCCTGTCCCGTCTCCTGGGCGAGTGGAACGTCGGCGCAACGCCCGGCTACCGCGAGCTGGCCGACGTCGTACGCCTGCTGGTGCTCGACGGCCGGGTGGCCCTGGACACTGCGCTGCCCAGCGAGCGCGCACTGTCCGAAGCCCTGGGCGTCAGCCGGACCATGGTGACTGCCGCCTATGGGCTGCTCCGGGAGCAGGGCTTCCTCACAGGCGGCCAGGGCAGCAGAAGCCGGACGCGGATCCCGCGCCTGACCCCGGCAGGCACCACGCTCTTCACGGGACCGGTGCGGAACGATCCAGCGCTGACCGCCCCCGGGCTCGCCGCCCCGGAGGGACTGATCGACCTCGCCTACGCCTCGCTTCCTGCCAGCGGGGAGGTGGTGCACCGTGCGTTCGCCGCGGCCCTCACCGAGCTTCCGGCCCTGCTCCCCGGATTCGGCTACGACGCCCTGGGCCTGCTCCCGCTCCGGGAAGCAGTTGCTGCGCGCTACACGGCGGCCGGGGTGCCCACAACCGCCGGCCACATCATGGTGACATCGGGGGCGCAGCACGCCCTGAACATCATCCTCCGCGCCCTGGCCGGCAGGCAGGACCGCGTACTGGTGGAACACCCCAGCTACCCCAACGCCCTCGATGCCATCCGGGCTGTGGGCTGCCGGCCGGTCCCGGTAGCATTCTCGGCCGGTACCGGAGTAAGCCCACGCAGGGCCGGCACCAGCGCCGGCACGCACGGCGCCCGGGCCGGGGCCGCGCAGGCGTGGGACATGGCCGCCCTGCAGGCCGCCCTGCAGCAGCAGCGGCCCCGGCTGGCCTATGTGGTGCCCGACTTCCACAATCCCACAGGCCAGCTGATGCCCGACCTCCAGCGCCGCCACCTGGTCCGGTCAGCTGCGGCCGCCGGGACGGTCCTGGTGGTGGACGAGACGCTGCGGGAGCTTAACCTCGACGGCGCTGTGACCGCACCGGTGGCGGCGTTCAGTCCGGCGGTGGTGACCATCGGCTCGCTCAGCAAGTCCCATTGGGGCGGGCTGCGCACCGGCTGGATCAGGGCCTCGGAGGACCTGATCCAACGGTTTGCGGGAGCCCGGACCTCACTGGATCTCGGCGGCCCCCTTATGGAACAGCTGGCCGCAGCGCACCTGGTCCGGGCCCTCGATGAGCCGCTGCCGGCACGGATTTCCGCCCTCCGGGACAGCCGCGCCGCCCTTTTGGAGCTCCTTGCCGGCCACCTGCCGGAGTGGGAGGCGGCCTACCCTTCCGGCGGACTGTCCGCGTGGTGCCGGCTGCCCGCTCCCATCAGCACTGCGCTCACCGTCATCGCCCCCGACTTCGGGGTCCGGCTGGCGGCAGGGCCGCGCTTCGGGATAGGCGGCGCCTTCGAGCGTTACCTGCGGGTGCCGTTCACCCTGCCGCCGGACAAGCTTGAAGCTGCGGTCCTGGCCCTGCGTTCAGCGCAGGACCGGCTCGATGCCGCCCCGCAGCTCCGACGGACCCTGAAGAGCGCCCCGGCCGTGGCCATTGCGTGACCGACGGGAGCCCGTGCCCGCCGATCACTGGGTCCCGGGCTCCTACGCGTAGGCCTTTTCGAGGAAGCCGCCCCAGGCCTTGGCCGTGGCATCCGGGTCGCCGGTGCCGCTGAAATCATGCACAGTCATCCCCACCGGAGCGCCCCAGGCGTTGCGGCCGAAGAAGCGGTACATGGCGTCGGAGGTGCGCAACCCCAGGAAGTGCTCGTTGGAGAAGTCCACTTCCCCCGAAAGCCGGCCCACGCCGTCAAGCTCCAGATCCACCCGGGAACCCTGCCCGGCGGAGTCCACGCCCAGCGCGTTGCGAAGCCGCGCAAAGCCGTCCGGAGCCTGGGACGCTGCCGGCGCCTGGATGTCCGTGAACACCACGGGCTGTCCGTCGAAGTACTTCAGGTACTGGCCCAGGGTGTGGAGGTAGAACTCCGTGTGGCGGCTGGCGCCGTCGTACTGCTCGTCCCAGTTGTCCGCGAAGATGCCGCTGTGGACATAGTGCAGGCGGGCGCGGCCGCCGTCGAGCGGTTCGAGCACATGCTCGAGCTGGTTGAACCAGCCGTCCGGGCCCTCGATCCGGGAGACCAGGTGGGTGGGGTACTCCTGGACGGTCTTGACGTCCGGCCACCCGTCCGTGGGGAACATCCACGCGGGCGTTCCGGTGGTCACAGCCTCCCAGACCCGATCCGGCGTCCCCGGAAGTTCGGTGTCGTAGACGATTTCGAAGTTGCGGTTGTCAGTCATTGTCCTGCTCCTTGCCTGAAGGGGTTTGTGTGGGGTCTTTGGCGGGTTTGAGAACGGGGTGGAGCGCCACCACCAGCCGGTGCCGGCGCCCGCGGGGGGCATCGCCGTCGTGGTATTTGTCCACCAGCCGGGTGACCGCCACGCCGAGCTCTTCGGCGAACGCTGCGCGGTCGGCCGCGGCCCGGAACGTGACTTCACCGTCCACCGCGAACGTGGCCAGCTTCTGGCGGGCAGCGGCCGCGCCGGCGATCAGCTTTCCCATCTCCTGGACCATGCGGCCCGCAAGCGCCAGCAGCCAGAATGCTGAAAAATGGCTGGAAAAGCGGCCCGGGTCCGGGGACACCGAGGCCAGCGCCTGGGGAGAGATCAGGTAGGACGACGCTGTGGCCTGGAGGATGCGTTCGGTCATGTTGCCTTTGCGCCGTTCCTCCACCAGCTCCACCAGGCCGTGCTTTTCCAGGGCCCTGAGGTGGTAGTTGACCTTCTGCCGCGGCAGCCCCACCCGCACCGCGAGCTGGGTTGCCGAGGCCGGCACCACCAGTTCGCGAAGGATCCGGGTCCGGATCGGATCCAGCGACGCCTCGGCCGCGGCGGGATCCTCGATGACGGCTATCTCCAACATGATTCAAGTATCGCTACCGACAATTTTTATTGTCAATAACTTTTTTGTGTTCGGTGCCGGGTGTGCCCCTGGGGGCTCCGCCCGGGCCGGCAGCACCCGCCGGTAGAATGGTCCGGTGATGCAATCCCCCCTCCCCGTGCGCGACGGCGTCAACGCCACCCGGCTGCGCCTCCCCGGAGAAGGGCCCTGGGACACGGCCATGGACTACATGATGCACCGCTGGGGACACATCGACCCCCAGGGCATCGAGGACAGGTTCGACGCCGGCGAGATCGTTGGCGAGGGCGGGGTGCCACTGGACCGCGCCACTCCCCTGCAGGACCACACGTTCATCTGGTACTATCGCAGCCTCCCGCCGGAGACGCGGATTCCGGTGGAGATCACCATCCTCCACCAGGACGAGCACCTGCTGGTGGTGGACAAGCCGCACTTCCTGCCCACCACCCCCGGCGGCACCTACATCCAGGAGTCGGCGCTGGTCAGGCTGCGCAACCAGCTGGAGCTGCCGGATCTGATACCCATGCACCGGCTGGACCGCATGACGGCCGGGGTCCTGCTCTTCTCCACCAATCCCCGGACCCGCGGCAGGTACCAGGTCCTCTTCGAGAAGCGGCAGGTCCAGAAGGACTACGAGTGCGTGTCCGCCGCCGAGCCCGCGGAGGGTTATCCCGCCGTCGGCTTCCCGGTGGTGGTCCGCAACCGGATGACCAAGTCGCGCAGTTACCTCCTCGCCGAAGTCATCGACGGCGAACCGAACGCGGAAACGCGGATCGAACGCCTGGAAACGTTCGACGGCGGCGCTGCGCCGGGTGCGGCGGGCACCTCTGCCGCGGCACCGGGCAGTCCCCGGCGGCTGGCCCGCTACCGGCTCGAGCCGCACACCGGAAAAACGCACCAGCTGCGGGTGCACATGGCGTCGCTGGGGCTGGGCATCGTCAATGACGCCTTCTACCCGGACCTGCTGGACAAGGCTCCGGACGACTACACCAGGCCCCTCCAGCTCCTGGCCCGCGGCATCCGGTTCTTGGATCCCATCAGCGGCAAGCCCGTGGAGTACCGCAGCGGGCTGGAACTCAGCGAGGCACACCCGGGCAAGGCCTGATCCGCCGCCTACCTCTGGATGGCCGGTGCGGAGAGGACTATCCTGAGGGGTACCTGGGGCAAGGCAAGGAACCATCATGGACGCACTGGCCTGGATCCCGGGCGACCGCACCGCCGCCAGGGCCGCCTACGCCGCCGCAGGCCTAGGCGCAGTGGGGGTGGCCACCCTCGGTGCCATGTATGCGGTGGAAGTACCCCGCAACGGCCCCTACGTTTTCGGCACCATCAATGACGCAACAGGTGCCCTGTTCAACCTGGCGGCCATCCCCGTAATCCTGCAGGTGCACCGCCGGCTGCCGCGGACGCGGGCCTCTGAGGCCGGCAAATGGGTGGTCACCGCTTCCTGCGCCGCCGGATCCGCAAGCTCGTTCCTGCTTGTTATCAAACAGCTCGACTTCAAGAGCTCCACAGTTGTCTCTGTTGCGGCCATGACGGTCCAGGCCGGGTGGTTCCTGCTGGCGCACCGGGCGCTCCTGGCCTCCGGCGCCTACCCGCGGAACCTCGCCCGGCTGGGACAGGCCATCGGAGGCACCCTGCTGGTGGCGCTGCCGGTGGCCGGCCTGACCTGGGCGGAGCAGCTTCCCCTCTGGATCCGCTACGGCATCGGCGGAACAGGCGTCGCGGCGGGAGCAGCCGCCTGGGTCGCCTGGCCCTACTGGTACTTCCTGGCGGGGCAGCACCTTAGTCGTACACCGAAGTCCGAACCGTAAGGGCAGGGCCGGCCGGCCAAATCTGCGGTACGTTGTGGCCATGGACTTGGGCAGCGCTGAAAGCTGGGGGTCGGCGATCTATTTCTGGATCATCCCCGTGGTCCTCGGCGACGCCATTTTTCCCCTGATCCCCTCCGAAATGGTGGTGATCACCGGCGGTGCCCTGTCCGCGGACGGCCGGACCAATGTTTTCCTGGTGGGGTTCCTCTCCGCCTTGGCGTCCTGGGTCGGCGACATGGTGGTATTCCAGCTCTTCCGGCGCCGGCTAAGCCACGTGCTGGACCGCTGGGCGTGGGGCCGCCGGATCCACCGCGGGATCCATGACGCCATCGCCCGGGCCGGCCGCTCCTCCACGTACGGGACCATCATCGGCGCCAGGTTCATCCCGGGCGGCCGCCTCGCCACCTCTGCCGCGGCAGGCATCGCCAATGTCGCCGTCCGGGGCTTCAGCCTGTGCGCAGGAATAGGGGCGGTGCTCTGGGCCTGCTGGCTGGTGGGCCTGGGCTACTTCACCGGCTCGGCCACAGGGCTTCCGTTCTGGGCCAGCTCCCTCATCGGCGTGGTGCTCGGCCTGGTGGTGGGGGCCGCCGTCGGCGTTATTGCCACGCGCCGGCGCGGCAATCCGTCCCCCGTGGAGGAACCTGGCCCGCTGGCTCCCGAAGCCTGAAGCGCCGTCTTACACCGGCCGCTAAACCGGCGTCCAGCGGGCAGCTAAACCGGTGTCCAGCGGCCGCGGCTGCGGCGCAGCACCGTCAGGGATCCGGTCAGGGCCACGCGTTCTACGGCGTCACGCATCATGGCTGCCGAATCCCGCGCCTGCCGGTTCTCGCCGCTGTATTCTGTGGCGTCAACGAGGAAGCGCAGGTTCAGCTGCGGCACTCCCCCGGCAAGCTGCAGCTGGTGCGCCTCCACATGGTGCCGGGTCCCCAGGGCTTCCACCGCGGTGTCCATGACAGCCTCGGGCGGGTTGCCCGGCCGCAGCCCGGTGATTTTCAGTCGGGTCTGGAAGGAAGGCATGCCCTCCAGCCTATCCCGGCGGCTTCCCTGTCCCCCAAGCCCCTGCAACGCTCTCTCACTTTCTGCAGGGAAACTGCCAACGCTCTCTCACCGGTGCGTGAGCGTTGGTGAAAAACCTGCATTAAGTGAGAGAGCGTCGGGGCTAGCCGGTGTTGCGGAGGCCTGCCGCCACACCGTTGACGGTGATGAGCATGGCGCGCTGCAGCCGTTCGTCGATCTCTGCGCCGGTGATGCCGTCGGCTTTCTCCGCGGCTTCGGCAGCTTCCGCACGGACACGGCGGAGGAGCTCCACCTGGAGGTAGCTGATGGGGTCCAGGTACTGGTCCCGGATTTCCAGCGAGCGCTTGAGCGTTGGCTGGGCGTCCAGGAGCAGGTTTTCGCCGGTCAGGTTCTGGACCTCGGCCACGGTGAGCTCATACTCCTCGCGGATGGCGCGGAAGATGTGGTGGAGCTCTTCGGGGACCAGGGTGGAGACGTAGTAGCCTGCGATGTCCAGGTCAGTCTTGGCCAGCGTCATTTCCACGTTGGACAGCACCGACCGGAAGAAGTTCCAGTTCTCCCACATCTCCACCAGCTGCGCGGTGTTGCCTGCCTCGCGGGCAGCCTTCAGGCCGGAGCCGACGCCGAACCAGCCGGGCACAATCTGGCGTGACTGCGTCCAGCCAAACACCCAAGGGATGGCGCGCAGCCCGCCGAGCCCGGCGCCGGAGTCCGGGCGCTTGGACGGGCGCGACCCGATGTTCAGGGAGCCCAGCTGCTCCACCGGGGTGGAAGCCATGAAGTAGGCCGGCAGGTCCGGATGGTCGATCAGCTTTCGGTACCGGTCGAAAGCGGCGTCGGAGATGGTCTCCATGACGTGCCCGTACCGTTCCCGCTGGTCCGCGGAGGTGCGCGGATCGCGGTGCAGGGCCGAGCCCTGCAGCACGGCGGCGAGCGACAGTTCCAGGTTTTCGCGAGCGAGTTCGGGCAGCGAGTACTTGTCCGAGATGACCTCGCCCTGCTCGGTGAACTTGATTTCGCCTTCCAGGACGCCGTTGGGCTGGGCCAGGATGGCGTCATAGGTGGGTCCGCCGCCGCGGCCCACGGATCCGCCGCGGCCGTGGAACAGGCGCACGCGCACGCCGTGCTTGGCGGCGATGTCGCGCAGCTTGCGCTGGGTCTTGTGGATTTCCCACTGGCTGGTCATCACGCCGGATTCCTTGTTGGAGTCCGAGTAGCCCAGCATGACCTCCTGCACGTCGCCGCGGAGGCGCACGAGTTCCCGGTAGGAGGGATCGGACAGCAGCTGGTCCACGATTTCGGCCGAGGCCCGCAGCTCCTCCACGGTCTCCAGCAGCGGCGCGAACCCGATCTTGGCGTAGGGCTTCTCGCCGAAGAGGTTCACCAGGCCGGCCTCACGGGCCAGGACTGCCGCGGCAAGCACGTCGTCGGCGCCGCGGGTCATGGAGATGATGTAGGTCTCGATGACGTCCGGGCCGTAGGCGCGCAGGGCGCGGCGGATCTCACGGAAGACGTCGTACGTACCGTCGGCGGCGCCGTCGAGCTTAATGGGGTGTCCGGAGAGCGGCCGGCGCGAGGCGAGCTCGGAGCCGAGCACCTCGAGCCGCTGCCCGCGGCTGAGTTCCGCGTACCGCACGCCGGGCCCGCCCAGCCGGTCCATCAGCTGGCCGACGGCGTCATGGTGGTGGTCCGCGTGTTCGCGGATGTCCAGGGTGGCCAGGTGGAGTCCAAAGGAGGCGATGGCGCGGCGGACCCGGGCGAGCGCGCCGTCAGCAGCCAGCGACGCCGAGTGGTTCCGGAGCGAGAGTTCCACGAGTTCCAGGTCGGCAAGGAGTTCGCCGGTTCCGCTGTAGTCGCGGCCGTGCTCGTGGTTGGAGTTTGCAGCCACCCGTTTGCCCGTATTGATCAGCTTGGCTTTAACGCAGGTCAGCTTGAGCCGGTAGGGCTCCTGGGCGTTGAGCTCCAGGACGCGCTTGTCCAGGCCGGGCAGCTTCTTCAGGTCCGCCTCGATGGAGTCCAGGAGCTCCTGGTCCGCGCCGGCAAGCGCGGTGGAGTTGGAGAGGATGGAGATCAGTTCATCGATCATTCCGATGCTGATCCGGACCGCATGCTGGTTCTGGATCTGCAGGATCTCGCGGGTGACTGCCGCGGTGACGTTGGGGTTGCCGTCTCGGTCACCGCCGATCCAGGAGCCGAAGCGGATGGGCGCTTCCTGGGAAGCAAGGCTCACGCCGTGCTCGCCGAGCAGTTCAGAGAGTTCGGTGAGCATCTCCGGCATCGCGTCCGTCAGGATGCTGCTCAGGTAGTAGATGGCGTTGCGGGCCTCGTCCACCGGAGTGGGCCGGACCTGGCGGAGCTCGTCGGTCTGCCACATCTGGTCGATGATCTCGGCCAGCTGGCGATCCTGGCGGCGCCGGGCGGTGGTGCCCTCGGCGCTGGGCTGGGCCAGGACGTCGGAGAGCTTGCGGATCTTGTCCAGCACCGAACGGCGCGAGGCTTCGGTGGGGTGCGCGGTGAAAATGGGGCGGACGTCCAGCCCGTTGACCACTTCCTGCAGCACACCGGTGCCCGCCTGCTCTGCGATGTCCGCTACGGTCTTGGCCAGCCAGCCGTCTTTTTCGGCGCGGGTCCGCAGGCCGCGCACCCGGTGCACCTGTTCAGCGGCGTTGGCAAGGTGGAAGTAGAAGGCGAAGGCACGGACCAGGTCGGTGGCCTGCTCGATAGGCAGCGAGCCAAGGAGTTCGCGGACCTGGGCCACGACGTCGTGTGCGCTCCACGGGCCGGTGGCATCGGCGCCGCCGCGGGCGGCTTCCTTGGATTCCTTGGTGAGGAGGCGGACCTGCTCCACGAGGTCGAGGAGTTCGGGACCGTGCTGGCGGACGAGCGATTCACCCAGCAGGGTGGACACGCGGCGGACGTCTGCCCTCAGTTCGGAGGCAAGATCGGTTTCGGGATTCGTTGCAGTGTGAGCCATGGAAACTATCTTTCGAGGGTTCGGACTTGGCTCGTACACTGCGCTGGATACTGTGAGCCACGTAACTAGCTAAAGATGCTACCCGCAGTGCGGCGCCGTGGGGGAATCCGTCTCAGATAATGTCGCGCACCGGGTAACCTACATGGCGCTTGACGTGGTCCAGCTCTTGGCGGAGCTGGTCAACTTCGGCCCGGTACGCGGTAATTTCCGCGGTGCGGCGCTTGGCAGCCCGGGCGCCGGCCGCCAGGGCCACCAATGCCAGGGGCACGGAAAGCGCCAGGGCCCAGCCCGCGGCAGCAAAGAAATCCAGTGCCACCGGCAGGGCGGAGCGGAAGTCCACGAACTCGTTGACGCCGTCCGTGACGCCGCCCAGCATCCCTTCCAGCGGTTCCAGGAACTGCCCCACCATGGGCGCATCGGAGAGCGGGGGCGGGCTCAGCCGGGACTGCCGCCCACCGCCCCAGCGGCCGTCGCCGAGGTGGTTCAGGACGTAGATCCCTGCGCCCGCGCTGGCTGCCATGAAGACCATCACGGAGGCCAGCCCTGCCAGGTCGGGCCGCCGCGGCCGCCACAGCAGGACCGCCACCCCGGCTGTCACGGCCGTGATCCACGTCAGGGCTTTGAGCCAGTCACCACTTATGCCAGCAAGTATGTCCACGGCACCTATTCAACCGCGCGGACCACCTTGATATTGAAATTGGGTGTGCCCAGGGCGGCGTAGAGGCGCAGCCACAGCGGCAGCAGCATCTCGGCTCCGCGGGCCGTGGTGATGTCGCCCAGGTCGATCACATCGCGGTGGCCCAGCTCCTCCAGCAGACCCTTGACCACCGCCTTTGCGTCCGGATCATCCCCTGACAGGAAAACGGAATGGTCTCCGTCCGCGAGCCGGCGCGGGTCCACCATCAGTCCGGCGTTCATCGTGTTGAGGGTCTTCACAACCCGCGCGCCGGGAAAGGCCCGCTGGATCCGCTCGGCGAGGCTGTCCGTGTTCACCGGGTTCAGCACCGGCGGCATGCCCTGGGAGAAATCCAGGGGGTTGGAAACGTCCATCAGCACTTTGCCGGCAAGGCGTGCTGCCCCGGCTGACCCCAGCGCGTCCAGCGCTCCCGCGCCGTTCGTGGCATTGACCACCAGCTCAGCGGCCTCCGCAGCCTCGGCGAAGGTCATCAGCGGGATGTGGCGGTTCGCGGCATGCCATTCGCTGAAAGCAGGCGCACCCATCATGTCCGGCCCGGTCCTGGCCGAGGTGGCGCCTGGATCCCGTGTTCCGCTGTCCGCGACATGCCCCAGCGCGGTGAACGCCCCCGCGAGGGTCCGTCCCACCATGCCTGTGCCAAGCACCGCGATCTTCATGGCCTCCCCCTCTGGAAAGCAGACAGTTTGGAAGTGGTGTCAAAAGCAGGTGCGGGGGCCGTGAAGCACCCGGTCCCTCTGGTTCCGAGGGTACTCCCCGGCCCGGACAAGGCAAGCGCCGGAATGAACAACGGCGCGGAGCGGTTGTAGCCGGGGCAACCCGAAACGCTTGAAAGGAACCATGGGCACCCTCCCGGCCGCCAAGCTGGAACGCTGGCAGCGCTTCCGCGACAACCGCAACAAGGCCCTCGCCGCCCGCCACGGCTGGCTCACCCTCACCTCCTTCCAGTGGCTGGAGGACTCCCCTGCCGCCGTCGAACTGGCACCCGGTCTCTGGTCAACGGATGGTACGACGGCGTCACTTACCGCAGTGCCCGCGGACAAGCTGTCCCTGGTGGAGTCAGGGGACGCTGTAACCGGGACCATCACGGCGGCCCTGGCCGATGAGGAGTCCCTGATGTGGGTCCAGTTCGGCGGCCCCGGCGGGGACCAAGTGGTGGTGGAACTGGCCAGGCGGGCCGGGCGCTACGCCATCCGGACCCGGGACGCGGCCTCGCCGGTACTCACGGAGTTCACCGGCGTCCCCACCTATGGATACAAACCGGAGTGGGAGGTGGCGGGCCGGTTCGAGCCGTACCCCGAGCCCGTGGACGTTCCCATCGCCACCGCCAACCCCCTGGTGGACGGCGTCCACCGGACCGTGGGTGAGGTGGTGTTCCGTGTTCCCGGCAGCGGGCACGAGTTCCGGCTGCAGGCGGAAGAGGAGAAGCTTGGGGCGCTGACCGTCACGTTCCATGACGAAACCAACGGGGAAACCACGGACGACTGGCGGAAGCTCGCCGTGCCCCGCCCGCGGCCGGACCATTCCGTGGTCCTGGACTTCAACCGCGCCATCAACTATCCCAGCGCGTTCACCCCCTACGGCACGTGCCCCATGCCCGTGAAGAACAACTCGCTGGATGTGCGCGTGGAGGCAGGCGAGAAGCTGCCCTCCGCTGATTGAGCTGATCCAGCCGACTGGCTGCGTCAGGCGATGGCTGACATTCCGGTGACGGCGCGGCCCGCGATCAGGGTGTTGATCTCGAAAGACCCTTCGTACGTGTAGATGGCTTCGGCATCGGAGAAGATCTTCGCCATCCGGTAGTCGGTGACAATGCCGTTGCCGCCCAGGATGGACCGGCCCAGTGCCACGGTCTCCCGCATCCGTGCGCTCACGTACGATTTCGCGAGTGCCACCTGCGGCATGTCCGCGGCGCCTGCATCCTGCAGCCGGGCAAGCCCGGCCATCATCCCCATGCCGGCCACGGCGTTGCCCAGCATGGTCACCAGCTGCTGCTGGATGAGCTGGAACTGGGCCAGCGGCCGGCCGAACTGCCGCCGCTCCACGGCGTACTGCCGGGCGACGTCGAAGGCGGCAAGCTGCTGGCCCACGGCCTGCCACGCCACCATGATCCGCGAACCCCGCAGCAGCTCCCTGGTGTCCGCGAAACTGCCGATATTCGCGAACCGGTCTGCCTCGGCCACGTGCACATCCGCCAGGACAATATCCGCGTTCTGCACCGTCCGGAGCGCGATCTTGTTTTCGATCCGGGTCCGGCTGACGCCCGGCAGGGTGGCGTCCACAATAAAGCCGCGCACGGACCCGTCAGCCTCGTCGCGGGCCCACACCAGCATGTAGTCGCAGAACGTCCCGTTGCCGATCCAGCGCTTTGCCCCGTTCAGCACCCAGGCGTCACCGCCGCCGTCCGGTTCTCCGGTGGCCGACGAGATCCGCCGCGCCCGCGTCTCCATCCCGCCGGCAACGTCCGAACCGTGGTTGGGTTCGGTGAGGGCAAACGCACCGGTGATGCGCAGGCTGGCGGCGTCGGCCAGCAGCCGCTGTTTCTGGTCCTCACTGCCGAAGTCATAGAGCGACTGGACGAACAGGTCGTGGTGGACCATGAAGAACGTGGCGATCGACGTGTCCACGCGCGTCATCTCGGCAATGACCAGGCCGGCG
Organism: Pseudarthrobacter sp. NCCP-2145; assembly: GCF_023708005.1. Taxonomy (NCBI): domain Bacteria; kingdom Bacillati; phylum Actinomycetota; class Actinomycetes; order Micrococcales; family Micrococcaceae; genus Pseudarthrobacter; species Pseudarthrobacter sp. NCCP-2145. The sequence goes on from NZ_BRCG01000006.1 coordinate 146,495, forward strand.
AACAGATGGCTGTAGCCGCGCTCGGCGGGAGTGCTCAGTTCCAGGGCAGCCAGTTTGGGCAGGATATGCGCCGGGAACTCGGCCTTGTTCCACCAGTCGCCCGCATGGGGTGCGATCTCCGCGGCCAGGAACTCCCGCAGCTCGGCCAGTTTGTCCCGTTCCTTCCGGTCCAGCAGGGACTCAAAATCAAAAAAGTCCGCTGAGGGCAGGTCCGGCATGCTGTCCCGCACTGTTTCGGAGCCCGCCTTGTCAGCCCCCATCATTTCGGTCCCATCCGGATGGCCCCGTCAAGGCGGATGGTCTCCCCATTCAGCATGGCGTTCTCCACGATGTGCGCCACCAGGGCCGCGTACTCGCCGGGCCTGCCGAGCCTGGAAGGATGCGGCACCTGCGCTCCCAAAGAATCCTGGGCTTCCTGCGGCAGCCCGGCCATCATGGGTGTCTCAAAGATGCCGGGCGCGATGGTGACCACGCGCACCAGCGAGCGCGCCAGCTCCCTGGCAACCGGCAGGGTCATGGCCGCCACGGCCCCCTTGGAAGCCGCGTAGGCGGGCTGGCCGATCTGCCCCTCGAAGGCGGCAACGGAGGCGGTGTTGATGATCACGCCGCGCTCCGGGCCGCCCAGTTCCGTGACCGCCGGCCGGGTGGCCACCATCGCCGCCGCTGCCAGCCGCAGGACGTTGAAGGTGCCCACCAGGTTCACCTGGATGACGCGGTTGAAGGCCTCGAGCGGAAGCACGCCGTCCCTGCCCAGGACTTTCCCGGGCGTGGCGATCCCGGCGCAGTTGACCACAATGCGCAGCGGCCCCAGGCTGGCAGCGGTGTCGACGGCGGCCTGCACCTCGGCTTCGTTCGTCACGTCTGCGGGGGAAAAGACGGCGGAACGCCCCTGAGTCCCGGACGCATTGAGCTCTTCTACCAGGGCCGCGCCGCCGGAGGACGGGAGGTCAACCACCACCACGGAGGCGCCGTCACGGAAGAGCCGCCGGGCCGTAGCCGCCCCCAGGCCCGAGGCTCCCCCTGTCACCAGTGCAACAGCGCCTTTGACGTCCATACATCCTCCTTGATGCGGGCCCGCAGCGGCTGCCGGCCGCCCGGTGTTAGTTAGTGAATGTTAACTGAAATACCGGCGACCCGCACCAGCCGCCGGCCGGGACCGGCCCGGGGCCGCGCGTTAGGGTGGAAAGCATGACCCGCCTGGACCCCGCCCCCGCCCGCCAGGACCCGTTGGGCTGGGATGCCCGCGCCAACCAGGCGGCACAGTCGGTGACCGCACTGTTCGGGCGGAGGCTGTTCTTCCTGCCGGGCACCCACCTGGGTGCCGTGCAGTGGCCTGCCCCCGCATGGCGCAAGGATCCCAAGGGAGCGCTGGCAGGGCCCTGGCACTACTGGTGGCAGGCACACTATGTTGACTGCCTGGTTGATGCGGGACGGCGGGAATTGGCCAACGGCGGCACGCCGGACGCCAGGTTCAACGGCTCCGGCCACCCAAGCGCCGGCCGCCTGGCATCCCGGCTGGTGACGGGAATCCGCCTGCGCAACGCCTTCACCTTCGTCAACAGCTATTACGACGACATGGCTTGGCTGGCACTCGCCACCCACCGGCTCGACACCCTCGCCGAAGAAGCACGCAGGTCCGGACGCCGGCGCAACGCCCGCGTCCGCAGGTCCCTCACGCTCCAGTTCGAGGCCGCGTGCACGGATGACCTGGACGGCGGTGCCTTCTGGAGCAAGAAGCGGGATTTCAAAAACACCCCGGCCTCGGCGCCCATAGCGCTCCACTTTGCCCGGACCGGCCACCCTCAGAAATCCAGGGCGCTGCTGGACTGGCTGGATGCCACCCTTTTCGACCCGGACCAGGGCCTGTACCTGGACGGTGCACGGCTTGGCCCGTCCGGGGAAGTGCTGGTGGAACGCGCGGTCTACACCTACAACCAGGGCCCGGTGCTGGGCGCTTTCCTGGAAATGGGCAGGGAGGCAGACCTTGACAGGGCAGCCGTGGTGGTGGACGCGGTGGACCGGCTGCTCACACTCCCGTCCCCCGCCGGACAGCCACAGGCCCCCTCACCCACGAAAACAGCCGGCCACGCACCAGCCACCGGCGCCATGACGAGCAGCGGGGGCCGGGTGCTGCGCTGCGAGGGATCGGGCGACGGCGGCCTGTTCACCGGGATCCTGTGCCGTTACCTTGCCCTCGCCGCAGCCGACAGCAGGCTCCCGGCGCAGACCCGCACCACCGCCGCCCGGCTGGTGGCAGGAACGGCTGAGGCCTTCTGGTCCGGAAAGCGCTCCGTGCAGGCCGGCGAGGCTGCGGACGGTCACCGCGGCGCCGTCATTTTCTCCCAGCACGCCGCGCAACCGGCGGACGCAACGTACCCCCCGGGCGCCGCCGTCGAACTTTCCACCCAGCTGCAGGCGTGGATGGCCCTGGAGGCCGCGGCAGCTCTCCCCGGCAACACCGGCGACGCCGGTAATGACGCCGGCAATTAGGACACGCAATAGTTTTGTAATTCTTGTGACCCTTGTCACTTAAAGCGCTTTCTGGTTTGTTGCTTAGGTTTGCCTACCCTACAGTTCCAAGCGTGGGCATCCTTCCCCGACGCCCAACAGGACCCCGTCCGCCCGACGTTTCCCCAGAAAGCAGTCCCTCAATGAAGATCCGCAACAGCGCCCTGGCAGGCATCGCACTCGCCGCCACCGCAGCACTTGGACTGACCGCCTGCGGCGGCAGCACCACCCCCGCAGCCACTGGCTCGTCCGACGCCACCGCTGGTGCGGGCAACGGCGAAATCACCGTGTACAACGCACAGCACGAGAGCCTGACCAAGGAATGGATCGATGGCTTCACCGCCGAGACCGGCATCAAGGTGACCATGCGCCAGGGCTCGGACACCGAGCTCTCCAACCAGATCATCCAGGAAGGCGCAGCCTCCCCGGCTGACGTGTTCCTGACGGAGAACTCCCCGGCCATGACCCAGGTGGAGAACGCCGACCTGTTTGCCGACGTGGACGAAGCCACCATCGCGCAGGTGCCTGAAGAGTTCCGCCCGTCCACCGGCAAGTGGACCGGCATCGCTGCCCGCTCCACCGTCCTGGTGTATGACAAGAACAAGCTGACCGAAGACCAGCTGCCCAAGTCCATGCTGGACCTGGCCACCCCGGAGTGGAAGGGCAAGTGGGCGGCCTCCCCGTCCGGCGCCGACTTCCAGGCCATCGTCTCGGCGCTCCTGGAGCTCAAGGGCGAGGCCGCCACGGAGGAATGGCTCAAGGGCATGAAGGAAAACTTCAAGGCCTACAAGGGCAACAGCACCGCCATGAAGGCCGTCAACGCCGGCGAAGTTGATGCCGCGCTGATCTACCACTACTACTACTACGGTGACCAGGCCAAGACCGGCGAGAACTCCAACAACGTCACCCCGTACTACTTCAAGAACCAGGATCCGGGCGCGTTCGTGTCCGTCTCCGGCGGCGGCGTGCTGAAGACCTCCAAGAACCAGGAAGCTGCCCAGGAGTTCCTGAAGTACGTCACCGGCAAGAAGGGCCAGGAAATCCTCAAGGACGGCACCTCCTTCGAGTACGCCATCGCGTCCGACGTTCCTGCAAACGAGAAGCTCGTTCCCATCGCGGAGCTGCAGGCCCCCACCGTGGATCCTGCCAAGCTGAACTCGGAGAAGGTCACCGAACTGATGACCTCGGCAGGACTCCTCTGATTTCGTGACTCCTGATCTATCGGCTCCCCCGCGGGGGAGCACGACGACGGCGGGCCGGGGCATCAGCCCCCGCCCGCCTTTCGGCGTTTCTGCGGTGTCCGCCCTGGCGGTGCTGATTGCCCTGTTTTCGCTTGTCCCGCTGGGCTACGTGGCCTACATGACCGTGGCAACGGGGTGGGACACCGCCGTCGAACTCATCTTCCGGCCGCGCGTGGCCGAACTGCTGCTGAACACCGTCCTGCTGATGCTCTTCACCGTCCCGCTGTGCCTGGTCCTGGGGGTTGCAGGCGCCTGGCTTGTGGAACGCACCACGCTGCGGGGCGCGCGGGTGTGGGCCGTGCTGCTGGCTGCGCCGCTGGCCATCCCGGCGTTCGTCAACAGCTACGCCTGGGTTTCCGCCATTCCTTCCCTGGGCGGCCTGGGCTCCGGAGTCCTGATTGCCACACTCTCCTACTTCCCGCTGGTCTACATTCCCGCCGCCGCCGCCCTCAGCCGGCTTGACCCGGCCATTGAGCAGTCCGCGGCCGCGCTGGGCCTCGGAGCCTGGCGCACGTTCTTCCGGGTGGTCCTCCCCCAGCTCCGCATCGCCATGACCGGCGGCGCGCTCCTGGTGGCCCTGCACCTGCTGGCCGAGTACGGGGCGTTCGCCATGATCCGCTTCGATACCTTCACCACGGCGATCATGGTCCAGTACCAGTCGACCTTCAACGGGGCGGCAGGGAACATGCTCGCCAGCGTGCTGGTGTTCTTCTGCCTCCTGCTGCTGCTGGCCGAGGTCCGCAGCCGCGGCACCGCACGGTACGCACGCATCGGCCCCGGAGCACAGGCCAAGGCGCTGCGCCTGCCGCTGCACGTGTACCAGGTTCCCGCCCAGCTGTTCCTGCTGGCGCTGACGGCACTGGCTTTCGGCCTGCCCCTGTTCTTTGTGCTGCGCTGGGTGGCTTCCGGCGGAACGGCAGCCTGGGCCGCGGACGAGTTCCTCCCGGCGCTGCTCACAACGCTCGGCTACGGCCTGGCGGGCGCCCTTGCCACCACCGTGGTGGCGTTCCCCATGGCCTACCTTGCTGTCCGCCATCCCGGCTGGTTCAGCAAGTCGCTGGAGCTCTCCAACTACGTCACCAGCTCGCTGCCCGGAATCGTGGTGGGCCTGGCTTTCGTCACGGTGAGCATCCGGGTGGTTCCCGGGATCTACCAGACGGCAGGGGTGCTGGTGGCGGCGTACGTGCTGCTGTTCCTGCCCCGGGCCCTGGTCAACCTCCGGGCAGGCCTGGCCCAGGCGCCCAAGGAACTGGACGAGGCGGCACAGGCGCTGGGCAAGCCCCCGCTGGTGTCCTTCATCAGGGTCACCCTGCGGCTCACGGCGCCGGCCGCCGCAGGCGGTGCGGCGCTGGTGTTCCTGGCCATCGCCAACGAACTCACCGCCACCCTGCTGCTGTCCCCCAACGGGACACGCACCCTGGCCACCGAATTCTGGAGCAAGAGCAGCGAAATCGACTACGCCGGCGCCGCGCCGTATGCGTTGCTGATGATCCTGCTCTCCGCGCCCATGACGTACCTCCTCTTCCAGCAGTCCAAGAAAGTAGCCGGACAGTGACAGAACAAGCCCCTTCCAGGTTGCCTGAGCCGCGGGTGGCCCCGTCCGTGGCACCCACCACCAACAGCCACCTGGAGATCACCGACGTCACCAAGAACTTCGGCAACCAGGCCGTCCTGAAGGGCGTCAACCTTTCCGTGGCCAGGGGCGGAACCACTGCCATTGTGGGACCCTCCGGATCGGGCAAGACCACCCTGCTCCGGCTGATTGCCGGGTTTGAGCACCCGGACACGGGCAGCATCGCGCTGAACGGCGCCAAGGTGGCGGGCGACGGCGTGTGGGTGCCGGCGCATAAACGGCACATTGGGTACGTGGCCCAGGATGGCGCCCTGTTCCCGCACCTGAGCGTGGGGCAGAACATCGCGTTCGGGCTGGACCAGGACCGCCTGCCGGGCGGCCGGCGGGCGGTGGCCGGACGGGTCAGCGAGTTGCTGGAAATGGTGTCCCTGGACCCGGCCATGGCCAAGCGCCGCCCGCACCAGCTGTCCGGCGGGCAGCAGCAGCGGGTGGCCCTGGCGCGGGCCCTGGCGCGCGAGCCGGAACTGATGCTCCTGGATGAGCCTTTCTCAGCACTCGACGCGGGACTCAGGGTGGCCACCCGCCGTGCCGTGGCCAAGGTCCTGAACGAGGCGGGGGTCACCACCATCCTGGTCACCCACGACCAGGCCGAGGCACTGTCCTTCGCGGACCAGGTGGCCGTGATGCGCGGCGGCAAACTCGCCCAGATCGGCAACCCGTTCGTGGTGTACACCCGCCCCGCGGACCGTGCCACGGCGGAGTTCCTTGGAGATGCCGTCATCCTGGATGCCTGGCTTGAGGGATCGCTCGCCACCTGTTCCCTGGGTGCCATCCCCGTCCGCAGGCCGCCGGCGCAGGGCCGGGTGCAGCTGATGCTGAGGCCGGAGCAGATCCGGATTGCCGAGGACGCGGCCATCCGCGGGGTTGTGGTGGACACGGACTACTTTGGTCCGGAAACCACCGTCCGGCTGAAGCTCTCGGTCCCGCCGCAGCTGGCCTCCACCCCCGACCACCGCTACCCCGGCGGCGGCGAGATCATCACCATCCGGCACTGGAACGCATCCATCGCCCGTCCGGGCATGGAGCTGTGCCTGCGTGTGGTGGGTGAAGGCGTGGCATTCCCGCTCGATTCCTGAACAGGCTCCATTTCTGAACAGTGGGCCCGCGCACAGGCGTGGGCCCACGTTCGCCATGGGACGTCCGGCTCAGCGGATGGCGGCAAGCGGCGTGACGGTGCCGCCCCTGATGCCGACGGCACCACCCGAAGCCGCAAGCCGGACGTCCTTGGCCCCCGCCGGCGGGAAGACCAGCGAGGTCAGCGTCTCGCGGCCGCCGTCCACGAAGACTTCCACGGAAGACCGGTCAATATAGGCGGTCAGCTGAACCGTGTCCGCGTCGGTGTTGCCCCTGGCTGAGCTCACCGTCCGGTACCCCTCCGCCGGGCCGCCGGCAGCCTGCGCCACCGAATCCCCGTCCCGGACCACAAAGGCCTGCCCGGTCCCGAAGTCGTAGCCCACCGTGGCGTAAACCTTGCCGGCGCTTTGCAGGAGGACGCGGGCTTCACCGCGCCCGGATGCAGGCCTTTCCAGTTCCAGGTCCACCTTGAACGCACCGCTGTCCGGAACCGGCAACGGCTCCCCCGCGCCTTCGCGGGCCGTTCCCGCAGGGATCCGCTCCGGGCTCCCCTCCAGCGACGCCAGCGCAGGGGTGGGCGCCGAGGCCAGAAACGGGCGACCGCCGTCGGACACCAGCCGGATGTCACGCACCACGGAGGCCGCCCCGAACCAATCGCCGGTGGGCAATTCCCGGGCGTACGCCCAGTTGTTCACCCAGCCTATGGCGTGCCGCGAGGCCTTCCGCTGGCCGTCCGTCAGGCGCGGATCATCCCAGGTGACGGCGGCGTAGAAGTCCGTTCCGCCGTCGAGCCACTGGTGGTCTCCGTCGGGCGTGAAGCCCTTTCCGTCAAAGCTGCCGGTCCAGTACGCCAGCCCGGTAGTGCGGCCCTCGTCCGCGCCGTTAGCGCTGGCGGCCAGCACCCAGGTCCGTTTGGAGGGATCGCCGTCGACGTCCAACTGGAAGAAGTCCGGGCACTCAAGGATGCCCAGCCCGTCGCGCTCAAATGCCGAAATATAGGTCCAGTCCTTGAGGTCCGGGGACGTGTAGAAGCCGATTTTGTGGCCTTCGGCCAGCAGCATCAGCCACTGGTTGTTGGCGTCGTCGCGGACAATGCGGGGATCCCGCCAGTGCTCCTCGCCGGGGTTCTCCATCACCGGGTTCTGCTCGTAGTTCTCGAAGCTGTAGCCGTTGTCCGTGGAGTAGAACAGTGACTGCCGCTGGACGCCGTCATGCTGCTGGGTAAGGACCGCGATCACGGCTCCCTTGCCGAATCCCGCGGTGCCTTCCGTATCCACCACCGCTGTGCCGGTCTCGATATCGCCGAGTCCGTTGCGGTACTTCCCGATGGCCACGCCCTCGTTTTTCCAGTTGACCAGGTCGGTGCTGGTGGCGTGGAACCATTCGGTGCCGTTCCCTTCCGGGTAATCGGCGTTGTACAGGTAGTAGTAGTGCCACTGGCCGTCCAGGAAGAACGGCTTCTGGGGATCGTTCATCCAGCGCTGGTCCGGGGTGAGGTGGTAGGCGGGGCGGTACTCCCCCGCGGGCGGCTCGAAGCGGTCCGCAGCCGGCGCGGGCCACGTCCGGTCCACGCCGAGGTCAGCCAGCAGGGCATCGCGCGCCTCGGTGCTGATGCAGTCAGGAAGGCGCGCCGCAGCAGCATCCCCAACCGTGTCCGGGGCCGCGCTGCTGCGCAGGAAAACCTTGCCGTCCACGCGCGCTCCGGCCAGCCAGCCCGCACCGCACTCAATGCTCCGCACATCCTCCGCACCCTCGGCGTCGAGCGCCCGGCCACGGTCCACGAGCGTGGTGTCCCCGCCGTCCAGCCACAGCGTCGCGTAGCTGCCGGTGGAGTCCCTGGCCGTTGCCTGCGCCGACGCAACACCGTCCAGGACGCGGCCGGCAACGGCGGCCGGCCCCGTCCGGACGTTGCCGGCGAGCAGCAGGGAAACCACCAGGGCCAGGGCAGCGGCCACGGCGGCAACCACCCAGAGCAGGGGCCGGTTTCTAAGGGCAGGGAGTACAGGTCCGAGGATTTTTCGGGGCATGGTTTTCGATCCGTCGCTGAACGCACAAGTGCCGCTCCCCAGCAGGGGAACGGCACCAGCGCAAGTGAACCGTCAATTTTACAGGCAGGCCGGCAGGAACCCAACCGGGCACGGATTCCTGGATCCACTTCCCGTACGGTCAGGCCACGCCGCCGGGACGCTTCTTCTGCGGATAGAGCGATTCCCCGCGCGCCAGCATCTCCACGAAGTCAGTGATCCTCTTCGCGCGGGTGGCAGGCCGGACAGCGGAGTTGACCCGGTAAATCATTGCGAACCGGTTTGTCCCGGTGAGGACATCGAACATCGCCTGGGCGGCTGGAACCGCGGCGATGGCCGCCGCCAGGTCAGCCGGGACCTCCGCCACCGCCTGGCCGCCGTACGCATTGTCCCAGCGGCCATCGGCCTTCGCCGCATTCACGGCTGCCCAGCCGGCATCGGTCATCCGGCCTGCCGCGTCCAGGCGCGCCACATGGCCGACATTCCTGGCAGACCACGGGCTCCTGGGCCGGCGCGGTGTCATCCGCTGGAGCGACGTTTGCTCATCACGGCGGCGCGCCTGGCCATCGATCCAGCCGAAGCACAGGGCCTCATCCAGCGCCGCGGCGTAATCCAGTTCCGTGACGTTTCCGCCCTTCTTGTGCAGGACCAGCCACACCCCGGGACTGGTGCTGTGGTTTGCCTCCAGCCACCGGCGCCACGCCGCCGCGTCCGGCAGCAGCAGCTCCTCAAGTTCAACGGTCATGGCCCTATTCTGCCCCCGCATCACGGCACCACGGCAGCCCCTCTCCACAAGCGCCGGCGCCGTGGCATCATGGGCCTAGAGGTCCCTGGATACCGAGGATTAAGGAAACCAAGATGCTCCGTGTGCGCCCCCTCCACTTCACGTCCAGGCTGGATTCCTGGGGCAGGCTCCTCACCGCCCTGGGCATGGTCCGGACCGAGAACGACGCCGGCTGGCAGGTTTTCGACGCCGGGCTGGGACGCCTGGCCCTCCACGCCGTCCCCGAGGGGGCCGCGGAAGACGGCAGCACCGCGCTGGCAGTGGAGGTGGGGGACCTTGCGGAGTTCGCCCGGCGCACCAACCTGGCTGCTGCGGAAGATGGCACCACACCCGCAGAGCTGGTCGCCGCGGACCATGGCGACGCCTGCCGGATCACGGCTCCCGACGGTTTCAGCTTCCTTGCGGACAAAGCCGCCCACGGCGCCCAGTGTGCCGACGCCGATCCTGCCCTGGCCGTCGTCGGGGTCTGGTTCACGGAGGACCCCGCCTCTGCCTCCCGCACCCTGCAGCAGGTGGGCGCGCGTCCGCGTCCGGTTCCGGACCAGGACGACACCGCCGACTTCACCGCCAAGAACGGCGGGGTCCTGATGGTCCGGCCGGCCTCGGGGGCGCCGCGTTCCGGCCTGGGTTTTGAGTACGACGGCGGACTGGAACCTTTGCGGGAACGCCTCGCCTCAGCGGGTATCCAGGCCGGCATCACGGAGGAAGCCTTCGCGCGCACCCTCCACGTTGCCAACCCGGATGCCGGGGCAGCTGCGCACGTGCCGGCGACGCTCTGGATCTCCCAGCGTCACGCGTGACAGGACCTCCACGGGAAGACCGGATGACCCGACGCATTCCGCCGGCAGCTGAGTTCCACCCGTCACGCAGCGTCCCATGGGGTAGAACTTAACCATGAACGTGCGCACCCCTGACCCGAATCCCGGCTGGCTCTCCGAAGAAGACCTCTTTGAGGCACGCGGGCGGCTGCCCATGGTCTACGTGGAGGCTGTGCCGGTCAGGCTGGACCCGCTGGGCTTCGTCAATGAGGTGGGAACCCTGCTCCAGGCGGATGAGGACGGGACCATGGTCCGCTCCCTGGTCTCGGGCCGCGTCATCTACCGCGAGACCATCCGCGCTGCCCTGCTGCGGCACATGGAAAAGGACCTGGGACCGCTGGCGTTCCCTCAGCTCCCCATCAGCCCGGTGCCCTTCACCGTGGCGGAATACTTTCCCGCACCGTCCCAGACCGGCTTCACGGACGAGCGGCAACACGCCGTGGCCCTGGCCTACGTCATCCCGGTCACGGGTGAATGCGAGCCCCGCCAGGACGCCCTGGAACTGACCTGGATGACCCCCGAGGAAGTCCTCAGCCCCGGCGTCCAGATGGAGTTCGTCGGCGGCCGCGGCAGCCTCATCCGCCAAGCGCTGGCCTTTGCCGGCGTTGGCTTCTGACACTCACGCCGGAACCTGGGGGTCCCCGATTTTAGGTGCCCGCCTTTGTAGACTGTAGGGCGGACCGCAAGAGAACTTAAGGACTCCCATGACCGAAACACCAGCCGCCAGGCACCATCTTGAACAGCAGGCTGGATCTCTGACCACCGGCACCCACATCGTCCTGCCCGACGGCGGGCGCACGGCGGAAGTCCACCAGGTCGAGCTGGAGCGGGACGACTTCGGAGCCCCCGCACTGGTGCTCGCCAGCCTTACCGGCGGCGGAACCCTGCGCATCGCGGTGGGCACCACCGTGACGGTGGTGGACGAAAACCCCGACGCCGTCACCCAGCTTCCGCGGGCGGCCCGCCCTGCGACCGGCTCAGGGCAGAAGGCAGGGCAAGACGCAGGGCAGGAGCAGCCCAGGCAGCTCCGCGAAGAGGCGGCGCCCGCTGCCGCCGCTCCCGCCGTCGTCGTTCCTCCCCTTCCGCCGGTCCCGCCGGCCCTCAGCGGACCCAGCGAAGAGGACCTGGCACTGATTCCCGCCCCACAGGGCACCCCGGAGTCCGTTGTGGAAGCTGCCGCGGAGGCCCATCCTGACGCGATGGGCGTCCTGTTGCTGTCCGACCGGCTGGCCAAGGGCGTCAACTTCAAGTCCGGCAGCTGCCTGAAGGACCTGAGCGACCTCGCCCATGAGCTGTTCATCACCCTCAAGGACGCAGACGGCGCCCTTGCCGTGGCCGACCTCCTCAACGTCCTTCCCTTCGACGGGAATCCCGGCCGGTGGTCATCCGTGGAAGCATCCCTGGCGCTCTCCAGCTATATATGCCGCCAGAACGGCCAGCCGGAACGGGCCGAGGTGTACGAGAAGCTGATCCGGACCCCGGAAAACCAGGAGACGGACCCGTTCAAGGCCAGGATGGCAGCCAAGGTACGGCAGCGCTCCCTCAATGAGCCCAACCTGTACGACAAGGAAATTTTCCGCTCCATCGACAACTCCAACCATGACGCCGAACGCGAATGGCGGCTGCTGCGGCTCGAGTCCCTGCTGTTCCTGCGGGCCCACGGGGGCTCCGAAACCATCGGAATGGTCGAGCTGGAGCGGCGCATCAGCAACGAGCTTGAGGCCGTCCGCGCCTGACGTCGGACCCCTCCCGCCGGTACGGTGCCTGGTTGGGTAATTTGCCCCCTACCCGGCGCCGTGCCGGAGTTGTACATTCGGGGCTATGACGAACAATCTCAGCGTAGTGATCAACGCCGACGCGCCGCAGGTCTGGACCATGCTGCGTGAACCGTCCAAAGTAGCCCAGTGGCATGGCTGGCAGGCAGAAGACCTGGACTCCGAGATCAAGGAGATCTACTTCTCCGGCGATGTTGAGGAGTCCCCGGACCACACCAGCCTGACCGTCCATGGCGGGGACATCTTTGAGCTGAAACCCGTGCCCAACGGAACGCAGGTCAGCGTGACCCGCGGGGCACTGGACCACGACTCCGAATGGGCTGCCTGGGACGAGGACATCACCCAGGGCTGGCTCACGTTCCTGCAGCAGCTCCGCTTCGCCCTGGAACGCCATCCGCACGGCAAACGCCACACCCTCTTCCTGCATCTCACGGAAGGAGGAGGCTCCGCCATCGAGAAGCTCGGGCTGACCGACGTCCCGGCGCCGGGCGAAAACTACCAGGTGAAACTGGGGACCGGCGAGGAGATCAGCGGCAAGGTCTGGTACCGGACCAGCCACCAGGTGGGCCTCACTGTCCACAGCTATGCCGAGCATGGGGAGGGGCTCCTGGTGGTGGCCGACCACCCGGCGATCAAGGACGTGCGCGAGGAAGGCGAGGGCTCGCTGGTCATCGTCTCCACCTACGACCTGGGCGCCGCAAGGCTCGAATCCGTGCGCTCCTCCTGGGATGCCTGGCGGGCTGGGAACTACCCGGCATCCGAACCGGTCAGCTGACAGGGCCGGTTGCCGGGACGGGACGGAAAGCTGGCACACTGGTACGGTGCCAGCCAACCCTGCCCCAGCTCCTTTCCCTGCCGCCGCGGCTGAAACGGCCCTTACTGGAACGGCGCCGTGGACTGCGGCCGGCGCCGCGGCGGACCGGCAGTCGGAATTCTCCTTCCGGGTGGGCACCCGGCTCAGCGAGAACTGCCCGCCGACCGCTGCCCAGGTGGCTTCCAACGGCGGCCGGTTCCTGGGACGGACCGGGACCATCTCCACGCCGCACGGTGAAATCCAGACGCCCGCGTTCATCGCCGTCGGAACCAAAGCCACCGTCAAGGCGGTGCTGCCCGAAGCCGTGGCGGACCTGGGCGCGCAGGCCGTGCTGGCCAACGCCTACCACCTGTACCTGCAGCCCGGCGCGGACATTCTCGACGAGGCGGGCGGCCTTGGCGCATTCATGAACTGGTCCGGGCCCACGTTCACGGACTCTGGCGGATTCCAGGTGATGAGCCTGGGCTCGGGGTTCAAGAAGGTCATCGACATGAAAGCCGTGGATGCGTCCGGGCCGGATGACGCCGTCGCCCCCGGAAAGGAACGCCTGGCCCACATTGACGACGACGGCGTGTGGTTCAAGAGCCACCTCAACGGCGACAGGCACCGGTTCTCCCCCGAAATCTCCATGCAGGTGCAGCACCAGATCGGCGCGGACATCATGTTCGCCTTCGATGAGCTGACCACCCTGCAGAACTCCCGCAGGTACCAGGAGGAATCCCTCGAACGCACCCGCCTGTGGGCGTTGCGCTGCATCGAGGAGCACTTCCGGCTGACCTCGTCCCGGGCGGGCAAGCCGTACCAGGCCCTGTTCGGCGTGATCCAGGGTGCGCAGTACGAGGACCTGCGGCGCAAGGCGTGCCGGGACCTCGGCGCCATGCCGTTCGACGGGTTCGGCATCGGCGGGGCACTGGAGAAGGAGAACCTGGGCACCATTGTCCGGTGGTGCAACGAGGAACTGCCCGAGGACAAGCCGCGCCACCTGCTGGGCATCTCGGAACCGGACGACATCTTCACGGCTATCGAGAACGGCGCCGACACCTTCGACTGCGTCTCCCCCACCCGGGTGGCCCGCAATTCCGCCTTCTACACCCCGCAGGGACGCTTCAACCTCTCCGGCGCCAAGTACAAGCGCGACTTCGGCCCGCTCCAGGACGGGTGCGACTGCTACGCCTGCACCAACTACTCGCGGGCCTACATCCACCACCTCTTCAAGGCAAAGGAGATGCTCTCCGCCACGCTGATCTCCATCCACAACGAACGGTTCGTGGTGAAGATGGTGGACGACGCCCGCCTCGCCATCGAGGACGGGACCTTCTTCGATTTCAAGGCGGAGACCCTGGGGCAGTACTACTCCTGACCTGCCCGGAAGGCCGCCGTCGCCAGCTGTTCCGGTATCCTGACCCGATGCTGATCCAGATCCCCGCCGCCGACGGCACTGCCGAAGCCCTGGTGGCCCGCCCGTCCACGGGCAGCGGCCCGTTTCCCGGCGTCATCCTGTACATGGACGCCTTTGGCCTGCGCCCGCGCATAGAGGACATGGCCCAGCGCGTCGCCGACTGGGGCTATGTGGTCCTGGCACCGAACGTCTTCTACCGCGAAGGGACGGCCGCGGAGCTGGCACCGCGCGGTGACATGACCACGCCGGAGGGCAGGCAGGCGGCCGGCAAGGCTGCCTTTCCCCGGGTGGGACGCCTCACCACGGACAAGGCGCTGCCGGACATTGACGCCTGGGTGGCGGCCCTTGGAACACTCGACGGCGTTGCGCCGGGCCCCATCGGCACGTTCGGCTACTGCATGGGAGCCAGGCTGGCGGTGCGCACCGCCACGGCCCACCCGGACGTGGTGGCAGCCTGTGGCGGATTCCATGGCGGCGGTCTTGCCACAGACGAGCCGGACAGCCCGCATCTGGGGCTGGACAGGGCAACGGCACGGTTCGTGTTCGGCCACGCCGACCACGACCAGAGCATGGGCCCCGACGCCGTGGCCCGGCTGGGTAAGGCCCTCGACGCGGCCGGCCTTGCGTCATCCAACGAGGTCTACAAGGGCGCATCGCATGGCTACTCGATGGCCGACACCTCTGCCTTCCACGCGAAGGCCACGGAACGGCACTTCCGGGAACTGCGGGCCCTGCTCGACGGGACGCTCAAGGGCGGCGCCTAAGCTGCGTTCGTCACCGCTGCCGCCGGGGCACCGTAGCTCGGTTCGCGCTTCTTCACCCAGCGGATCACCAGCGACGTTACGGGGACCAGGATGAACTCCACCAGGGTCTTGTACACAAAGCCAACCACCACGTAGTTCACAAAGGTCGCGGCGTCGGTTATTCCGATGACCGAGGCGGCGATGCTGCAGAAGATCAGCGTGTCCACGAACTCGCCGGCCACCGAGGAGCCCATGATGCGGGCCCACAGGGACTTCTCGCCGGAGCGTGCCTTCATCCGCACCATGATCCAGGAGTTGATGGTCTGCCCGGCCAGGAACGCCAGCAGCGACGCCAGCACGATCTGCGGGACGGGACCGAGCGCGCCCTCCAGGGCTGCCTGCTTGGACATTCCGAACTCGTCGTCGAATCCGGGCAGGGCGATGATCGCCCAGTAGCAGAGTGATGCGAAGACGGACAGCCCGAAGGTGGTGAGGATGGCTTTGCGTGCCACCCTGAAGCCGTAGACCTCGCTGATGACGTCGCCAAGGATGTACGCCAGCGGGAAGAGGAAGAAGCCGCCGTCGGTGATGATCGGCCCGATGGCCACTCCCTTGGACGCCCCGATGTTGGACAGGATCAGCACCACCGCCATGATCGCCAGCATGATGCCGAAGTACGGGGACCCGATCGAGGCGAACCGTGGGCGGTCCGGAACTGGAGGGTTTTGGGGCATGGTGTGGTGGCCTGAAGCTGGGGTCATGGCGGAGGTCCGTTCGTAGTGGTTCGCTCGGCGCCCGGGGAGCGGGAACACCGGCTGTATTAGCACTGTCCCCCCATTCTCCCATTGTGCGGGAGACTGCCGTGCGGCGGCGTGATGGGCCCAATCTGAACGCGTTCAAATCTGTGGTAGTTTTCTTGAACACGTTCAATTCGAGAAAAGCCCATGACCGTAAAGAGCGAGCAGACGCGACAGCTGGTGGCCGGCGTCGCACTGCGCATGTTCCGGGAAATCGGCTTCGCCAAGACCACCATGCGGGCCATCGCAGCCGAGGCGGGCGTCTCGGTGGGCAACGCCTACTACTACTTCGCGTCCAAGGACGATCTGGTGCAGGAGCTGTACCTGCAGGTACAGGCTGAGCATGCGGCCAGGGCGGCCGAAGCGCTCAAGGACGCCGGCGACCTCACCAGCCGGCTCAGGGCCACCCTTCACACGGGCCTGGACGCCATGGCGCCCTACCACCGGTTTGGCGGCGACTTCATCGCCACGGCCATCCGCCCGACGTCCCCGGTCAATCCCTTCGCCGCCGGGTCAACGGCGGCGCGCGAAGCGTCGCTGGACATCTTCCGCACGGCGGTTGAGGCCGCGAAACCGCCGGCACCGAAAAAGCTCAGGTCCGATCTTCCGGAACTGCTGTGGCTTTTCTACATGGCCGTCACCCTCTTCTGGGTCTACGACACCTCCGACGGGCAGCAGCGGACCAGGCGCCTGGTGGACGGCGCCGTCCCGCTGATCACACGGGGACTCTCATTGGCCCGGGTTCCCGGTGTGGGCAGGATCCTGGACGACTTCCTGAGCCTGAGCCGCAGCATCCGTGGCTGACGATCGAAACAACACAGTGGGGGGACCATGAGCGGCATAAAAACGGTGGTACTGGCCGGAGCTTCCGGATTCATCGGCAGGTATTTCCGGACCCGGTTCGAGAAGGACGGCTGGTCGGTGCGCACCATTGGCCGCAAAGGCGCCAAGGGGTCGCCGTCGGCCACGTGGGATGACGACGACGCCCGCCTGGCCCGGGTGCTGGACGGTGCGGAGCTCCTCGTGAACCTCGCCGGACGCTCCGTCTCCTGCCGCTACAGCGCCCGGAACAAGGCCGCCATACGGGAGTCCCGCGTTTCCACTACAGCGGCACTAGGCCGTGCCGTCGCACTGTGCCGGCAGCCGCCGTCGACCTGGCTCAATGCGAGCACCGGCACCATCTACCGCCATGCCATGGATGGCCCGCAAACCGAACGTGACGGCGAACCGGGCACGGGATTTTCAGTGGACGTTGCCCGCGCGTGGGAAGCCGAACTTGCAGCCGCCGTTACCCCGGGGACGCGTAAGATCCCGTTGCGGATCTCGATCGTCCTGGGCCCCGGAGGAGGAGCACTGCGGCCCTTCGCCACCCTTGCCCGGCTGGGCCTGGGCGGCCGGATGGGCCCCGGCACGCAGAAGTTCAGCTGGATCCATGTGGAGGACCTTTACCGGTGCGTGCGCTTCGTGCATGCCCGGAAGGACCTCAGCGGCCCCGTGAATGTGGCGTCTCCGGATGTGGTGGACAACCGCGAGCTGATGCGCATGGTCCGCCGGGCCTATCGAGCCAGGTTCGGCATCCCCACTCCGGCCTGGCTGCTGCGGCTGGGAGCCATCCTGATCCGGACGGAGGCGGAACTGGTGCTGAAGAGCCGCTGGGTCCAGCCGGAGAAGCTACTGGACGCGGGCTTCGTCTACAGCCAGCCCGAACTGGGCCGAGCGCTCCAGCAGATCGCCAGGGGCGCATGAGCCGGCCGCGCAGGGTGACTTTCGGCCCCGCCGCGGCCTTGGAACCCTGACCAGCAGCACGGCCACATGCTGTACAGCACCACAAAGCGGGCGTTCGACGCCGGATGGCAGGATGGTGCCATGACTTCCGCTTCCCTTGACGCCCAGTCCCCCGCTGACACTCCCGCCGTCGTCCTGACCATCGCCGGTTCCGAAGCCACTGGCGGCGCCGGCGCCCAGGCCGACCTGAAGACGTTCCAGGAGCTCGGCGTCTTTGGCATCGCCAACCTGACCTGCATCGTCTCGTTCAACCCGAACGACGACTGGAACCACCGCTTTGTCCCGGTGGACCAGCAGGTTATCGCGGACCAGCTGGAGGCGACCACGGCGGCGTACGGTCCGGCCCCGGACGGGCAGTCCGTGCCCGGCCGGCCGGTGCTGGACACCGTCAAGATCGGGATGCTGGGAAGCCCCGCCACCATCGCCACCGTGGCCGATGCCCTGGGCGGAAACCGGTTCGGGAACGTTGTCCTCGACCCGGTCCTGATCTGCAAGGGCCAGGAGCCGGGGCATGCCCTTGATACGGACCAGGCCCTCAAGGCGCAGATCCTGCCGCTGGCCACCTTTGTCACGCCCAACCACTTTGAAGCCGAGTCGCTGTCCGGCCTGGAAATCACCGACGTCGAGTCCCTCAAGGCTGCCGCTATCCGCATCCACGAACTCAGCGGTGCAGCCGTGCTCGCAAAGGGTGGTGTACGGCTGGAAGGCCCGGACGCCGTCGACGTCTTCTACGACGGTGAAACCCTGGAAGTGCTGAGCGCGCCCAAGGTGGGCGAGGTGGCCGTTTCCGGCGCCGGCTGCTCGCTGGCGGCCGCAGTGACTGCCGAACTCGCCAAGGGCGCGTCGCCTCTTGACGCTGCCCGCACCGCCAAGGAGTTTGTCACCGCGGGGATCCGGAACCGCGTGGCCTCCGGTGCCCCGTTCGATGCGCTGTGGCAGGGCGGCGCCCGCTAGTTTCGCCGCCCAGCCCCGGACGCTCTCTCACTTAATGCGCGTTTTTCCGGACGCTCTCTCACTTAATGCGCGTTTTTCCGGAACCCTCTTGCACTGCGCGCGAGAGGGTTCCGGCTTTTCCTGCATTAGCTGATGGAGCGTCGTCTGGGAGGGGGACGGCGGCGGACCGATCCCACGACGTTCACCTGGGGTCGGCCACAGTTCCCATGAACAGCGGCAGCCCGGTTTCGCCGTGAACGATCTGGTAGTGGAACGGCCGGTCGAACTCGATGGTCCGCTCGGGCTCTGGTGGAGCGCTGGTGGCCTCTCCGTTGATCTGGGTCACAGCGGCGGCAATGGTGCCCTTTTCGGCCACCGTGATGTTGGCAGCCTGGGCGGCCTGGGTAATCATCATCTGCGGCTGGATGTTGTTGAAGTCTTCCGTGGTGCCGAGCATGTTCTCCAGTCCCAGCGCCTCGAAGACCTTGCGGAGGTCAAAACTGGACCTGTGGTCCCAGCGGGGCAGCTGGATCTGGACTGATTCGGGCCGGGCGGTATCGAACGTGTCCGCGATTTCCGTCAGTTTCTCCGCGTCGAAGGCCGCAGGGGCGGGAGTGTCACGGGAAGCGGCCGTGCCGTCGGGAAGGACCAGCCGCATGACGAAACCGTCGGCATAGGGAAGATCCACACCCTGCCAGCCGGTGCCTTCCGCATATTTCATCGTAAGTTCGTTGTGCATGGCGGGCACGTCGATTTCCTCCCCCGCGGCTGTGGTGAAGGGCAGGTCCGAGGTGGCGTTCGGGTCGAACGGTGTGCTCCAGGCAGAGGCGAAGTACAACGAGTTGAGCAGGCTGAAAGTGTTGTTGGGGTCGTACTCCGCCGGGGCTTCCTTGATCCTGCCGCCGGTGTTCCTGTTCACCAGGCATCAATGGCGGGCTTGGTTGCACCCTCATCGCTGAAATCCATGGGATAAACACCGGTCCCATAGTGCCGGGCCAGGGTGTCCAGGAAGGGCTGTCCGGTAGGCACGTCTGTATCTACAAACAGGCCGTTGGCCGAGTGCATGACCGGCTTCTGCGGCGGGTTCTCCTCATCCACCGCACCGGGGTCACCTTCGAACCTTTCGAGCGAGCGGAGGACCGCGTTCATGGCCTCATCGCGCGTCTCGGGAGGAAATTGCAGGATGCTGTCCATCTCGGCCGCGGTCTTACCGGTGGCACCTGCACGGAGCATGGCGAGGGCAATCAGGAGGCTCCCGGGCGAGGACACCACATTCCCGTTTGAGCCGTCGCCGCCGTCGGCCAGCAATGCTTCGCCGAGGAAGAACGCGGACGCCCGGAAGGAGCGCAGTTCAGCGGCGTAGTCCGCACGGTCCACCGATACGCGCTCGACGCCGTCGGCCGTGAGGAGCTCCGGGAGCGCCGGCGGCGGGGCTGGCGCCCCACACCCTGCCAGTCCCATCAAGGCACCCCACGCGATCATCCGCTGAAAACGAAACATCTTTGTTGCCTCCCCGGCGCGCCGAGGCGGGAATCCGCCTCCTCCCAGTGAAACAGCGACGGCGGCGGAGGACCATGCCGGCAGGATCACGCTTTGCACTCGATTTGGTCTCGCGCGCGCCGGAGGCCCGCCGGACGGTCTCTCACTTAACGCAAGAAAACCCGGTACGCCCTATCACAAGGTCGCCCGCAGGGCCCGGCTTCCGGGCTTTCCACATACAGCTTTTATGTTCTGGCGGTGCGGGATGCTGCCTCCCTACGTTTGAGCTAATCGGAAACAGCAAGCGAGATGAGGATCAAGGTGGCACGAAAGCAGGGACGGCAGGCGGCACGAACGAATCATGTGCGGAACCAACCAGGTGACCCGTTCAAAGCCTCCGCGCCGCAAGTGGCCACCCCTTCATCGGGCAACGTCCGGGAGTTGGAAACCCTGGCCCCGGCCTTCATCTGCTGGTACGTCCAGCGCCCCTTCAGCACAGACGTGGAAGAGGTGCTGGCGAGCCTGAAGCTCTTCTTCCGCTTCTACCCTGAGTCTGGTGAAAAGCGTTCCATCACTGCCCTCGACCCGGCCGAGGTCGCAGCAAGATTGGCGTCCCTCATCATCCATACCGTCTATGAAGGCATCGTGGCCACCTATTCGCTGACGACGTTCCTGCGCTTTCTCCACGATTCCGGCCGGTGGTCCGGCAAGCCGGAATCGTACCGGGCAGTAAGCGGCATCCTGACGGACATCATCTGCCTGGACATGCGCTCGGCACCCGGCGGCGCGGAGACGGCTAACGTCGCCACGACTGCCCCCGCTGGCTAGCTCCCCGAGTGCGCCTGAAGGAAGCTGTACACCTCGGTCTCGTCCACACCGGGGAAGGCCCCGGGCGGCATGGCGGCCAGCAGGTGCGAATGGGCACGCGCGGAAGGCCATGCATTACCGGCCCAGTGCGACGCAAGCTCGGCTGGCGGTCGCTTGCAGCAGTTTGGATCCGGGCAGGTGGACTTGGCCCTTGCCGTCGTCTCCCGCCCCCGGAACCATTTCACGTGCTGGTACGGGACCCCGATGCTCAGCGAAAACTCCCCGGTGGCGGAGCGTTCGGTGCGGGCGGTGCACCAGTAAGTCCCCGAGGGCGTGTCGGTGTACTGGCTGTAGGCACTGAATTTGTCCGGGACGTCGAACACTGCCCGGGACGTCCACGCCTTGCATGACGGCTGGCCCTCGATGGCGCCGGTGTGGTCCTGGGGGAACGCCACGCCGTCGTTCTCGTAGGCCTTGTAGATGATCCCGCTCTGGTGGGTCTTCTGGAAGTGCGTGGTGATGCCCAGGTGCTGGGTGGCCAGGTTGGTAAACCGGTGGGCGGCCGTTTCGTAGGACACGGCAAAAGCATCGCGGATGTCTTCCACCGCGATCTCCTTGGCGGCCTTGGCCTTGTGCAGGAATTCCATGGCGGCCTGCTCGGGGAGCAGGAGTGCGGCGGCAAAATAGTTTGTTGCCACGCGCTGGGCCAGGAAGTCGCCGTAATTCTTCGGGGTTTCATGGCCCAGGACGTAGTGGCCCAGCGCCTGCAACAGCACCGACCGGGGGTCATGGTCCGTCCGCTGGTTCTGGGTGAGGTAAATTCTGCGGTTCTTCAGGTCGGTCACGGACCGCGTTGAATGCGGCAGGTCACCCACGTGGTGGAGCGTGAATCCAAGATTCTCGGCGATGTCCGCGATGACGTGCTGACTGAGCGGACCGGCGGCGTAGCCCACGGCCTTAAGGACCTTCTGCGCCTCGGCCTCGTACTCCGGGAAATAGTTGCCGCGTTCACGCATCATCGCCCGCAGTTCGCCATTCGCCCGGCGGGCTTCCTCTGGGGTGGCCACCTGCTCGTTCATCTTGCGTTCCAGCTCATGCAGCAGGCCCACCTGGGCCTCCAGCACATCCAGCGGAAGCCGCGAACTGATGCGGATTTTGGGCAGGTTCAGCGTCTCGTACAGCGGGCTGCGCTGGTAGCGTTCCAGCTCGATCTCCAGGGCAGCTCGGCGGCTGGGCGGCTCGGCACCAAGAAGCTGGTCGATGCTGACGTTGAGCGCGGAGGCCAGGTGCTGGAGCAGCCCCAGCTTGGGTTCCCGCTTTCCGTTCTCGATCAGGCTCAGTTGGCTGGGCGCCGTGCCGACGGCGGCGCTGAGGTCATCGAGGGTCAGTCCAGCCTGCTTGCGCAGATGCCTGACCCGCCGGCCGAGGCTGATGACGTCCAGGCCGGCGGACGCGGCGGAGGGTGCTTGCGGCGTGACTTCTCTGTTCCAGCTTCCAGGCGTCATTTCTGAAGGATACGTGAAGAAGTGCATTTCTTTCCATACTTTTTCTCTAGAAAGGTGCTTGAAAGTGCTGAAAAGTAGTGATCACGGAAAGAAACACCGCACCGGAAGCCGGCGGGAACTGCAAAGGCGCAGTTCCCGCCTACCGATTCCGGAGCTCAATCAAGGAGATCAACGATGACTGCAGCATTTGAGCCCACCCAGCAGACGCCCGCAGAGCAGGCCGCCGCCCTGGAGCTCGAGTGGGCCGCCAACCCGCGCTGGGAAGGTGTGACCCGGGACTACAAGGCTTCCGATGTCGTCCGCCTCCGCGGCCGCGTCTCCGAAGAGCACACCCTGGCCCGCCGCGGCTCGGAGAAGCTGTGGAAGCAGCTCACCGAAGAGCACAAGACCGGCGGCTACACCAACGCCCTCGGCGCCCTCACCGGCAACCAGGCCGTGCAGCAGGTAAAAGCCGGCCTCCGCGCCATCTACCTCTCGGGCTGGCAGGTCGCAGCCGACGCCAATAACTCCGGCCACACCTACCCGGACCAGTCGCTCTACCCGGCCAACTCGGTTCCCACGGTGGTCCGCCGCATCAACAACGCCCTCCTCCGGGCGGACCAGATCGAGTTCTCCGAAGGCATCCAGACCGTCGAGGACTGGATGGTCCCGATCGTTGCTGACGCCGAGGCAGGCTTTGGCGGGCCGCTCAACGCCTACGAACTGATGAAGTCCATGATCCAGGCCGGCGCCTCAGGCGTTCACTGGGAGGACCAGCTCGCGTCCGAGAAGAAGTGCGGCCACCTCGGCGGCAAGGTGCTGATCCCCACCCAGCAGCACGTCCGCACCCTGAACGCGGCCCGCCTCGCAGCCGACGTCGCCGGCACCCCGTCCGTGGTCATCGCCCGCACCGACGCCGAGGCAGCCACCCTGATCACCTCCGACGTCGACGAGCGCGACCAGGAATTCATCACTGGCGAGCGCACCGCCGAAGGATTCTACAAGGTCCGCAACGGCATCGAACCCTGCATCGCCCGCGCCAAGGCCTACGCCCCGTACTCCGACCTCATCTGGATGGAAACGGGCACCCCGGACCTCGAACTTGCCCGCAAGTTCGCCGAGGCCGTCAAGGCCGAGTTCCCGGACCAGATGCTCTCCTACAACTGCTCGCCGTCGTTCAACTGGCGCAAGCACCTGGACGACGCCACCATCGCCAAGTTCCAGCGTGAACTCGGCGCCATGGGCTTCACGTTCCAGTTCATCACCCTGGCCGGTTTCCACGCCCTGAACTACTCGATGTTCGATCTCGCCCACGGCTACGCCCGGGAAGGCATGAGCGCCTACGTCGAGCTCCAGGAGAAGGAATTCGCCTCCGAATCCCGCGGCTACACCGCAACCAAGCACCAGCGCGAAGTCGGCACCGGCTACTTCGACGACATCGCCACTGCGCTCAACCCGAACGCATCCACCCTCGCACTGGTCGGATCGACCGAAGAGGGCCAGTTCCACTAAATCTTTCCCAAGTAAGTAGCAGTAGGTGTCGTTTTGAGGGCTCAAAACGACACCTACTGCTACCCAGATGGGCCATGCACCAGGAGACCGAGATGAACAGCTTCACTGACAGTTTCACGATCAATGGAATCACCATGACTGCCCAGCCGATTTGCCGGCAGGACGAAGTGCTGACACCGGATGCCTTGGCTTTCATTGCCAAGCTGCACAGGACGACGGCGGCCCGGCGGCAGGAGCTGCTGCAGGCACGCCGGACGCGGCGGGCGGAGATCGCTGCCGGGCAGGACCCGCGGTTCCTCCGCGAGACCGAGGAAATCCGCAACGACCCGTCCTGGCGCGTCGCTCCCCCGGCCCCGGGGCTGGAGGACCGCCGCGTGGAAATCACCGGTCCGGTGGACAAGAAGATGACCATCAACGCCCTGAATTCCGGGGCCAAGGTGTGGCTCGCGGACATGGAGGACTCCTCCACCCCTACCTGGCGGAATGTCATCAAGGGCCAGCTGAACCTCACCGATGCCCTGGAGCGGCGCATCGACTTCACCTCCCCCGAGGGCAAGGAATACAAGCTCCGCCCCGCCGGCGACCTCCCCACCATCGTGGTCCGCCCCCGCGGCTGGCACCTGCCCGAGAAGCACATGCTGATCGACGGCGAACCCATCGCCGGCGGCATCGTGGACTTCGGCCTGTTCTTCTTCCACAACGCCCGCCGCCTCCTGGCCCAGGGCAAAGGCCCGTACTTCTACCTGCCGAAAATCGAGAACCACCTCGAAGCCCGCCTGTGGAACGACATCTTCATCCTGGCCCAGGACCTGCTCGGCATTCCGCAGGGCACCATCCGCGCCACCGTGCTGATCGAAACCATCACCGCGGCCTTCGAAATGGAGGAGATCCTCTACGAACTGCGGGACCACGCCGCCGGACTCAACGCCGGCCGCTGGGACTACATCTTCTCCCTCATCAAGAACTTCCGCACCCGCGGCCCGCGCTTCGTCCTGCCGGACCGCAGCCAGGTGACCATGACCCAGCCCTTCATGCGGGCCTACACCGAACAGCTGGTCCGTGCCTGCCACAAGCGCGGCGCCATGGCCATCGGCGGCATGGCCGCAGCTGTCCCCAACCGCAAGGACGAAGCCGCCAACACCAACGCCCTCGAAAAGGTCCGTGCGGACAAGACCCGCGAGGCCAACGACGGCTTCGACGGCTCCTGGGTGGCCCACCCTGACCTGGTGCCCGTTTGCCGCGAGGTGTTCGACAGCATCCTGGGCAGCAAGCCCAACCAGCTGGACCGCACCCGCGAGGACGTGGTCCCCGACGACCGGGCCCTCATCAACGTTGCCGCCACCACCGGCACCATCACCGAACAGGGCATCCGGAACAACATCGAAGTGGGCATCCGCTACATCGAATCCTGGCTCCGCGGCAACGGCGCGGTGGCCATCCACAACCTCATGGAGGACGCCGCCACCGCGGAAATCTCCCGCTCGCAGCTCTGGCAGTGGATGTTCGCCAGCGCCATCACGGACCGCGGGGAAATCGTCACCCACCACTGGATCGAGGAACTCCTGGACGAGGAATTCGCGCGGCTGGAACGCTTCGACGGCGACCGCTTCGAGGACGCCCGCGACATCTTCGAGGAGGTCACCATGGCCCGGGACTTCCCGTCCTTCCTCACCCTGCCCGCCTACGCGCGGTACCTGACAGAGGCCCGCGAGAAGGCCACGGTCGAGGAACTCGCCGCCGCATAACCAGAATTCCGTTCGCCGGGCCGGCACGCCCTCCGCAACAGGCCCCTCCGAAATCCGGAGGGCTGGCCCGGCGACGGAACACCCCCCGGACGCTCTCTCACTTGATGCAGGAAATTCCCGATCGCTCTCTCACTTTCCCCAGGAAAGTGAGAGAGCGATCGTCGTTAAGCGGCATTAAGTGAGAGAGCGTCCCTTGGAGCGGAAGGACGTACGACGGCGGCGCCTGGCTCAGCGGCCCTTTGGCACCTGCCGCACGGAGAGGGCAGTGCTGGCAAAGAACGTCAGCACGGACGCCAGGATCACCAGCAGGGCCGGGGTCCAGGAGCCGGAGGCGTCGTGGATGAAGCCCAACAGCGGCGGGGCGGCAGCTCCGATTGCGTAGCCGGCGCCCTGCACCACGGCGGACATGCGTCCTGCCGACGCCTGGTCCCTTGCCAGCCGGATGATGGCGATGAAGATGACGGTGATGCCGCCGCCCTGGGCGATGCCGCCGGCAATGGACCACAGCCACCAGAATCCGGGTGCCAGCAGCAGACCGGCGGGCACGGTAATCCACAGGACACCCAAGGTGACCGCCAAGGACGTCATGCTCATGTATTTGGCGGCAAACGGCACTCCAAGACCGCCCACGATGGCGAGGATCTGGAAGATGGAGGAAGCTGCGCCGGCCTCGGTTGCGGACATTCCCAGCTCGTCGTTGAGGTAACTGGGCAGCCAGGCCGTCACCCCGTAATAGGAAAACGCCTGCCCGGCGAAGCCCGCCGTCAGCCCGGCAGTGATCCACCGCGAGCCCCGGACGGGCGCCAGGCTGCTGTCCGCTGCACTTTCGGGCGAGACGAGGAATGCGTTTCGCCCACCCACTGCCAGGATCCAGAACGCCACCGCTGCCACCGCCAGGACCGCCACCGATCCCAGCGCGAACCTCCACCCCGCCACGCCGGCCAGCGGTGCCGTGGCCACCGACGTCAGGAACGAGCCGATGTTCAGGGCTGCCGTGTAGACGCCCATCGCAGTCCCCTGCCGGGCCGGCGCGAAGTCGCGGCGGATAATCAGGGGCACCGCGATATTGCCTACTGTAATGGCCAGGCCGAGCACCACCGTGCCGGCCATCACCAGGACCGGCCCTCCCGAGGAACGGACCAGGACGCCGGCCAGCACTCCAAGGATGGTCAGCGTCACTGCGAACTCAGCGCCGAACTTCCTGGCTGCCAATGATGCCAGGGGTGCGGCCAGGGAAAAGCAGAGGATCGGGATGCTGGTCAGCAGCCCCAGCATCACCGGCGAGAACTTCAGGTCGGCCTGCATCAGGTCCACCACCGGGGCAACGGCTATGAACGGTCCCCGAAGATTAAGCGCCAGCAGGCCGATGCAGGCCAGCAGGATCCAACTGGAGGGAACCCGGGCGAGGATCCGGCCGCTCACAGGGCCAGGGACCGGTCTGGGGGTGGTTTCATCACTCCCATTGCTATCACGCCCGGCGGTTCAGCGGTTCCAGGCGTCCCCGCAGGACCTGCTGCCTTACGATGAACTTCACGCCAGAGAGACCCGGGACGAAGGACACCGCCATGCAGCACCGCCTCGCCATCCTTGATGACTACCAGGATGTAGCCCATGGTTTTGCCGACTGGGCAGCCCTGGAAGCGGAGGGGGTCAGCGTTGTTACCTACCGTGAACCTTTCGCCTCGGCCGAGGCCCTGGTGGCCGCGCTGGCGGATGCAACCATTGTGGTTGCCATGCGCGAGCGGACCGCCTTTCCGCGCGAAGTGCTCGAGAAACTTCCCGGCCTCCAACTCCTGGTAACCACCGGGATGGCGAATGCCTCCATTGATGTTGCCGCGGCTGCCGAGCAGGGCATCACCGTCTGCGGAACTCCGGGTTCGCCCACCGCCGCTCCCGAGCTGACGTGGGCACTCCTGCTGGCCATCGCCAGGAACCTGACAGCCGAGGAGAACTCCCTGCGCGCCGGTACCTGGCAGACCTCGGTGGGATTCGAGCTGGCAGGAAAAACCCTTGGTGTTGTGGGACTTGGCAAGATCGGGCGCCGCATTGCGGCCTACGGGCAGGCCTTCGGGATGGAGGTGCTGGCCTGGAGCCAGAACCTGACGGCCGGGGCGGCGGAGGAGGCCGGTGCGCGGCTGGTGTCCAAGGAGGAGCTGTTCCGCCAGTCCGACGTCGCCACGCTCCACCTCCGGCTCTCGGCACGCTCGGAGAACATCGTGGGTGAACCGGAGCTGCGCCTGCTGGGACCCGAAGGCATCCTGGTCAACACCGCCCGGGGCCCGCTGGTCAACCAGGACGCACTGCTCAGGGCCCTCAGCGAGGGCTGGATCCGGGGGGCGGCCCTGGACGTGTTCGACCAGGAACCGCTGCAGGCCGGGCATCCGCTCCTCACCGCACCCAACACGGTGCTCTCGCCGCACCTCGGCTACGTCACGCGGGAAAGCTACCGCCAGTTCTACGGCGGGGCATTCGAGGATGTCACCGCCTGGCTGGCCGGCGCCCCCGTCCGGACCATCACGCCGTAGCCGGTCTTCAGCCCGCCATGGCGTTCCCCGCGAGGGTTGCCTCGATAACCGCCGGGGAAAGGACATGCTGGGTCACCAGCTGGCTGGCGCCGAGGATCGCGGCCTTGTCCCCTGCATGGGACAGCCCGATCCGGAGCTGCGACGTGGCAAGGGGCAGCGAGCGCCGGTAGACAACCTCCCGGACGCCGGCCACCAGGTGCTCGCCCGATTCCCCGATGCTCCCGCCGATGACGATGACCGACGGGTTCAGGAGGTTCACCACAGTGGCGAGCACATCGCCCACGTCCCGGCCTGCCTGGCGCAGTGCCTGGACAGCCTGCTGGTTCCCGTGGGCCACCAGGCTGACCACGTCCGCCCCCGTCGCCGCTTCCAGCCCCTCGCTGCGAAGGCCAGTGGCAATGGCGGGTCCTGACGCGAGGGCTTCGAGGCAGCCATGGTTGCCGCACCGGCACAGGACGTGGTCCCCCCGGGGGACGCGGACATGTCCAAGGTCGCCGGCCGTGCCGTTGGCACCGCGCTGCAGCTGGCCGCTGCTGATGATCCCCGCGCCGATGCCGGTGGCCACCTTCACGAAGATGAAATTGTCCTGGTCCGGCCAGTGGGCGGTTCGCTCACCCAGCGCCATGATGTTGACGTCGTTGTCCACCAGCACGGGGACCGGCAGCGAGCGCTGGACAAACCGGACCACATCGAACCCGTCCCAGCCGGGCATGATGGGCGGCTTGACGGGGCGGCCGGTGTCATGCTCCACGGGTCCGGGCAGCCCGATCCCCACACCCGCCAGGTCCGCCACGCCGCGGGATGCCGACGCCAGAAGTTTCGCCGCCTCGCGGACCACCAGCCCCAGGACCTTCTCCGGCCCGCCCGCCACCTGCTGGTCCACCCGCCGTTCAGCGAGCACCGATCCGCCCAGGTCCGTGACGGCCAGCGCCACATGCGTGGCTCCGACGTCCACCGCCAGCACCACGCGGGCGGCCGGGTTGAAGGCAAAGCGCGACGGCGGCCTGCCGCCGCTGGAGGTTGCCTCACCTGCCGGGCCAACAAGTCCGGAAGAGATCAGGGCATCGATCCGGGCGGCCACGGTGGACCTGGCCAGGCCTGTAATGCCGGCCAGCTCAGCGCGGGTGCGGGCCCTGCCATCCCGCAGCAGCTGGAAGATGTCGCCGGCGCGCCCCGGCAACGCCTGGGCCTCGGCGGAAACCTGCCGACCGGTCGTCTTGTTCATAGGACATGGATAGCAGATCCACTTATTTATGTCACGGCAGCAGCTTTTGCTTGACGTTCGGCAAAAGTACTCCTAGCTTTGCAGGTAGACCTGCATCACACTTGCCGGTACGGCCAAGCAACCAGGAGACACCTTGTCCTACTCAATTCAGCTCTACACCCTGCGCAACGCCATCCAGGAGGACCTGGCAGGGACAATCCGCAGGGTGGCGGACATCGGCTTTACCCAGGTGGAGCCCTACAACTTCGTGGCCACCGCAAAGGAACTGGGGGCCGCCCTGAAAGAGAACGGACTGACGGCACCGTCCGGCCACGCACCGCTGCTCAGCCAGGACCAAGACCAGATCTTCGCGGCGGCCAAAAGCCTGGGCATCACCACGGTGATCGACCCGTTCATCCCCGCCGACCGCTGGCAGACAGCTGAGGACATCCAGGCCACGGCAGCGGCATTGAATGAAGCCGCCAAGAAGGGTGCCGAATACGGCATCCGGGTTGGTTACCACAACCACCAATGGGAACTGGAGTCCACCATTGAGGGCCGGACCGCCCTGGAATACTTCGCCGGCCTGCTCGATCCGGAACTGGTCCTTGAAGTGGACACTTACTGGGTGGCTGTCGGCGGGCAGGACCCCGTGGACATCCTCACCAGGCTCGGCGACCGGGTGAAGCTGATCCACATCAAGGACGGCCCCCTCACTACGGACACCAAGGCGCAGCAGCCTGCAGGCAGGGGACGGGTTCCCGTCCTCGACGTCATCGCCGCGGCCACTTCCCTGGAAGTGGGCGTGGTGGAATTCGATGACTATGCCGGGGACATCTTCGAGGGCATCGCGGAGAGCCTTGCCTTCCTCAAGGCCGCCGCAAGCACCGAAGGAGCCCAGGCATGAGCACCCCCTCCACGGCCAAGGGCCCGGTTGGCGTCGGCGTCATCGGCGCGGGCAACATCAGCAAGCAGTACCTGGACAACCTCACCACGTTCCCTGACCTGAAGGTCCACGTCATTGCCGACCTCTTCGAGGAGGCCGCCGAAGCCCGGGCCAAGGAATACGGAATCGCCGAGTGGGGCGGGGTGGCAAAGGCACTGCACCATCCCGACGTCGAAATTATCGTCAACCTGACCATCCCGGCAGCGCACGTCGAGGTGGCCACCGCAGCCGTCAACGCCGGCAAGCACGTCTGGACCGAGAAGCCCTTTTCCCTCGACCGCGACTCAGGGCTGGGGCTCCTCAAGACGGCCGACTCCGCAGGCCTCCGCCTGGGCTGCGCCCCCGATACCTTCCTCGGCGCAGGCCTCCAGACCGCGCTGCGCCTGATCCAGCGCGGCGACATCGGCACCCCACTGACGGCCATGACCACGTTCCAGACGCCCGGACCGGAGTCCTGGCACCCCAACCCGGCGTTCCTTTTCCAGTACGGGGCGGGCCCCCTGTTCGACATGGGCCCTTACTACCTCACCACCCTGGTCCAGGCATTCGGCTCCATCCGCAAGGTGGCCGCCGTCGGGTCCAAAGCCAAAGACGTCCGCGTCATCGGTTCCGGCCCCAAGGCCGGCGAGGAATTTACGGTGGAGGTCCCCACCCACGTCTCAGCGATGGCCCAGTTCGAAAGCGGAGCATCCTCCCACAGCGTCTTCTCCTTCGAATCCCCCCGCCAGCGGATGGGCTTCGTGGAGATCACCGGGACGGAGGCCACCCTTTCCCTGCCGGACCCCAACAACTTCGACGGCGACGTCAGGCTCTGGCGCGCGGGCGACGAGGACTGGACCACAATCCCGGCCACGGGGCCTGCGAACGGCCGCGGCATGGGCGTCCTGGACATGGCGCGTTCGATCCGCGCCGGTGTCCCGCACCGGGCCACAGGCGATCTGGCGTACCACGTGCTGGATGCGATGGTCTCCATCTCGGAGTCCGAGGTTTCAGGAACGTTCGTGGACGTGTCAAGCTCCGCACCGGCGTCGGCACCCCTGCCCGAAGACTGGGCACCGGAAGCCCTGACCCTCGGAGGCTTCGCATGAGCCCGGACGCAGGCACCACCGCGCCGCTGGGCGTGGCCATGATCGGCTACGCCTTTATGGGCAAGGCGCACTCCAATGCGTGGCGGAACGTCGCCAGCTACTTCGACGTCCCCGCCTTCGAGCAGAAGGTCCTGGTGGGCCGGGATGCCGCAGCCGTTGCGGAGGCCGCAGCCAAGTACGGGTGGGCCGAAACCGCCACTGACTGGCGGACTGTCCTGGACCGGGACGACATCCACATCATCGATGTGTGCGCACCCGGCTGGATGCACGCGGAAATCGCGATTGCCGCCCTGGATGCCGGCAAGCACGTTTTGCTGGAAAAGCCGCTGGCCAACACAACGGCCGAGGCTGAAGCAATGACGGCTGCCGCAGCACATGCCCGGTCCAAGGGCGTGCAGTCCATGGTCGGGTTCAACTACCGCAGGGTCCCGGCCCTCGCCCTGGCCAAAGAGCTCATCGTCGAGGGCAGGATCGGAACAGTCAGGCACGTCCGCGCCGCTTACCTGCAGGACTGGCTCGCGGATGACCAGGCGCCGATGTCCTGGCGGCTGAAGAAGGAAACCGCGGGCTCCGGCGCGCTCGGCGACATCGCCTCCCACGCGATCGACCAGGTCCTGTTCCTGCTCGATGACCGGGTCACGGAAGTCTCGGGCCGTGTGCACACTTTCGTGAACCGCCGCCCCGGCACGGGCGGTCAGGCAGGCGGGCTGGAGGACGTAACGGTCGACGACGCCGCCTGGGCTACGCTGTCCCTCGCCTCCGGAGCGATCGCCTCAGTGGAGGCATCCCGGGTGGCCACCGGCCGGAAAAACTCCCTCCAGCTCGAGGTTTTCGGCGACAAGGGAGCCCTCCGGTTCGACCTGGAAAACCTCAACGAACTCCAGTTCCTGGACGCCACCGCCCCCGCCCGGGAGCAGGGCTTCCGGAGGATCCTGGTCAGCGAGCCGGAGCACCCCTACGTGGATGCGTGGTGGCCGCAGGGCCACATCATCGGCTGGGAGCACACCTTCACGCACGAGGTGCGCGACTTCCTGCTGGCCGTCAGCTCCGGAACCGCGCCATCGCCGTCGTTCGAGGACGGACTGGAAGTCCAGCGCATCCTGGACGCGGTGGAGCAATCCGCCGCCTCCAACAGCACCTTGGTCCAACTCTCCCCCGCCGCAACCCCGGCAGCCGGCACAGCCGGTACCACCGAAGGAGCCTGACATGCCCCGCCCGTTTACCCTGTTCACCGGCCAGTGGGCCGACCTGCCGCTCGAGGAAGTTGCCAGACTCGCCTCGGGCTGGGGCTACGACGGCCTGGAAATCGCCGTCTCCGGAGACCACCTGGACGCCTGGCGCTGGGACGAGCCCGGCTACGTCGAGTCCAAGCTCGCCCTGCTGGAGAAGTACAACCTCAAGGTCTGGGCCATCTCCAACCACCTCAAGGGCCAGGCCGTCTGCGATGACCCCATCGACTTCCGCCACCAGGCCATCGTGGGGCCGAAGGTCTGGGGTGACGGCGACCCCGAGGGCGTCCGCCAGCGCGCCGCCGAGGAAATGCAGCACACCGCCCGGCTCGCCAAGGCACTCGGCGTGGACACCGTCGTCGGCTTCACCGGCTCCTCCATCTGGCAGTACGTCGCCATGTTCCCGCCCGTCCCGGAGAAGGTCATCGACGCCGGCTACCAGGACTTCGCCGACCGCTGGAACCCCATCCTGGACGTCTTCGACGAATGCGGCGTCCGGTTCGCCCACGAGGTCCACCCCTCCGAAATCGCCTACGACTACTGGACCACCGTCCGGACCCTCGAAGCGATCGGGCACCGGGAAGCGTTCGGCCTGAACTGGGACCCCTCGCACATGATGTGGCAGGGCATCGACCCGGTCTCCTTCATCTGGGACTTCAAGGACCGGATCTACCACGTGGACTGCAAGGACACCAAGGTCCGCCAGACAGGCCGCAACACCGTCATGGGCTCCCACCTCCCCTGGGGCGATCCCCGCCGCGGCTGGGACTTCGTCTCCGCCGGACGCGGCGACGTCCCCTGGGAAGCGTCCTTCCGCGCGCTGTCCGCGATCGGCTACGACGGCCCCATCTCGGTCGAGTGGGAAGACGCCGGCATGGACCGCCTCCATGGCGCCCCCGAAGCCCTCGCCGCCCTCAAAAAGTTCGACTTCCCGGCGTCGAACACCTCCTTCGACGCCGCCTTCAAGCAGTAACCGCGAAGAGTCGGCAGGGACGTAAAATCCCTGCATGACCTCTTCCATCCGAAAGGCAACAGCGGACGACGCCGGCGCGCTGGCTGCGCTGGCGGCCGTCACCTTTCCGCTGGCGTGCCCGCCGTCGGCGTCACCTGATGACATCGCAGCGCACCTTGCGAACACGCTCAGCGAACGGCACTTCCAGGACTACCTGGCCGATCCGGACACCACCATCCTGGTGATCGACGGCAGCGGGCTGCGCGGCTACAGCCTGCTGGTGAACCGGCCGGCCGAGGACCCGGACGTCGTTTCGGCACTGGGAATCATGCCGTCGGTGGAGCTGAGCAAATGCTACGTCCACCCTGAACACCACGGGCTCGGGGCGGCCTCCGAGCTGATGCACGCCAGCCTCCGGGCAGCGGCGGAAGCCGGCGGCCGGGGCGTCTGGCTGGGAGTCAACAGCCAGAACGCCCGGGCCATCCGGTTTTATGAGAAGTCCGGGTTCCGGAAAGTGGGTACCAAGTCGTTCCGGCTGGGCAGCGCGGTTGAACACGACTTCGTGCTTGAGCGGGAGGTTCCCTGAAGGACTGCCCGGCCGGTCCACGGCTCCGCCTGCCCGATCTCAGGCGTTCCGGGGCGGGTAGGCCAAGTGCGGGCGCGGTTCGGCGATGAGCTTGAGGCCCGGCGGCAGGCCGTCGATGCTGCCGCCGGTACCGTGGGCCCTGATGGTGACCCGGGAGGTGTCCAGCAGGACGTTCGCGGCCTGGAAGTCGCCCATATCCTCGGGCAGGATCGGCGCCAGGTGGACCACTCCGCGCGTGAACACGGGGTCGAACCGGAGCAGGGCGCGGATCAGCTGTATCGGTGCCGCAGCAGCCCACGCCTGAGGTGAGCATGCCGTCGGATAGGGGACGGGGCCGGGGAATTCGCCGCGGTCAAACCCGCAAAAAAGTTCGGGCAGCCTGCCGTCGAAGTGCTCAGCGGCGTCAATGATGCCGGTGGCGAGCCGCCGGGCTTCCTCAACGAACCCGTAGCGCATCAGCCCGGTGGCAACCAGGGCCGAATCGTGGGGCCAGACGGAACCGTTGTGGTAGCTGACCGGGTTGTACGCGCCCATGTCGGAGGCCAGGGTGCGGATACCCCAGCCGGTAAACATCTGGGGCGACATCAGGTGCTCCACGACGGACGGCGCCTTGTCCTCGTCCACGATGCCCATCCACAGGCAGTGCCCCATGTTTGACGTACAGGCATCCACGGGCCGCTTGTCCTTGTCCAGCGCAACAGCGAAATAGCCCTTGTCCGGCAGCCAGAACTTTTCGTTGAAAGCAGCCTTCAACTGCTCCGCGCGGCCCTCCCAGTGCTGTTCCAGGGCGTGGTCGCCGGTCCAGCGGGCCAGCAGGGACCGGCCCACGTAGGCGCTGTAGACGTATGCCTGGACTTCGCAGAGGGCGATGGGCGCCTCTGCCATGGTTCCGTCCGCGAAGTTGATGCCGTCCCAGGAGTCCTTCCACCCTTGGTTGATGAGTCCATGGTCATTGGGACGGAGGTACTCCACAAACCCGTCTCCGTCGCGGTCACCGTAATGCTCGATCCACTCCAGTGCGCGGTCCACGTGGGGCAGCAAAGGTTCCACGACGTCCTTCGACAGCCCCCACCTGCTGAGTTCGCCAACGAGGGCAGCGAACAGCGGCGTGGCGTCGGCGGTTCCGTAATAGGCGGTTCCGCCAACTGCCAGGCCCGCGGTGACGCCAAGCCGCACTTCATGCGGGATGCGCCCGGGCTCTTCCTCCGAGTCCTTGTCAACTTTCGTCCCCTGGAGGCCTGCCAGTGTCTGCAGCGTTCCGGCAGCCAGTTGTGGATCAACCATAAGGCTCATGTAGGAGGACAGGATGGAGTCCCGTCCGAACAGAGCCATGAACCATGGCGCACCCGCCGCCACGGCTGCCCGTTCGGGGTGATGGGGGTCAAAAATCCGGAGTGAACCCAGGTCACTTTGGCTGCGGTTGAGGACAGCCTGCAGGTTGGCGTCCGCCACGGTAATCACGGGAACGTTCTGCTCCCACCGGTGGTGCCGCCGGACGCCTTCCCGATGATGCGGAAGCCCGGTCTCGGTAAAGGCTTCGGCGGGCCCCTGGCCGTTGATCAGGGGTACCACAATGATGCTGGTGGACCATTTGCCGCGGGCAGGGACCGTTGCCCGGAACCGAAGACCATCCAGGCTGACATCGGCTCCCCGGGCACGCACCGCCGTTCCCCGCTGCTGCCCGTCACGGACGCTTTCGATGACCAGCTGGCCGTCCCGGACAGACCGGGTGGTTTCGTGGGTACCGGGAATCCGTCCGCCCTTGACGTCGAAGAGATCAGCCTGGTCAGCGGCCACAAGAAGCTCAATGTCACATTCAACGGGCTCCGCCGAGTAGTTCTCCAGCGTGATGTCATCCTGCAGGCCCGGCCCGATGTGGCGGACCTGCCGGACCACCAGGGGGCTGTCGAACCGGCCGTCCGGCCACTTCGCACGGCCAACGAACGTGGCCTCGAAAGGCTTTGGCCGCTGGGCCGAGAGCGGCTCCCGCAGCACGCCGTTGACCCGCAGCACCCAGTGGGAAATGATGCGGGTGTCCTGGAAGAAAACACCGTTCGTGCCGCCGTCGGCACTGATGTCCCCGGTCCCGGACGAGATGCAGAATGAGGACCCCTCCAGCACTGTCACGGAACCGGACTCGGCCGCACCTGCCTCGGTGTCTTCGTTCCACGCGGTCATGGCAGGACTCCTTCCTTCAGGGAGTGGACGCTGCCGGGGCTGGGAGGACCGCCGGCCCCTTATAGATTCTGGTGCACGTGTGCGGTATCCGGAACCCCTCCAGGCATTCTGCTTTCGATCAGTTCCGTGAACAGCCGGAGGTGCTGGCCCACCATGCGTTCCACGCTGAAGCGCTCCGCCACAACCCTGCGGCAGGCAGTCCTGTCCAGCCCGGCAGCAGCCCCGGCGAACCCGGCCAGGTCCCTGGTTTTGCCGAGAAAGCCCGTACGTCCGTGGTCGACAATCTCCGGAGCAGAACCAATCTTTGTCCCGATGACAGGCGTGCCGGTGGCCAGCGCCTCGATCATCACCAGCCCGAACGGCTCGGACCACTGGATAGGGTTCAGGAAGGCCAGCGCCCCGCCCATCAGCCGGTACTTGGTCACGTCATCCACCTCCCCCACGAAATCCTCGTTTGGCCCAAGCCGCGGCTCAATGACCTCGTGGAAGTACCTGAGTTCGGCGGGTTCGCGCATCTTCACCGCGATCCGCAGCGGCATGCCGGCCTCGCGCGCGATCATGATGGCTTCCAGCAGCCCTTTGTCCGGGCAGGACCGCCCTACAAAGCACAAGTACCCGCCATCGCCGGCACCCACCGGCACCGAGGAAACGTCCATGCCGTGGTGGATGACCCGGGTGATCGGCACTTCCGGAGCATGCGAGGCCTGGTCCCGGGAGATTGCGATGATGGCGGCCCGGCGGCGCGCGATGGCCCCGTAGATGTCCACAGCATGCGCGTTGAGTGGGCCGTGGATAGTGGTCACCACTGGCGTCCCCTGGGGAGAATTCACGTAAAGGGGCCCCGCCATTGTGTGGTCATGGATGATGTCCACGCTCCCAAGGCTTTTGTAAGCCCTGACGACGTGGCTGAGTTCCGAGGTGGTGGAACCCAGTTCATGCGGCGCCGAGTCCTGCATGCCCGCCACGAGCGGGACAGGGCAGGTGCTGTCCGAGGGCGCTGCCAGCAGAACCTCATGGCCTGCTGCCACGAACCCCCGGGCCAGGTTGTCCACTACCCGTTCAATGCCCCCGTAGGTCACAGGTGGAATCGGGATCCACGGTCCCGCAACAAGTCCTATCCGCATTCCTGGCCTCCAGGATTTTGACAGGCCGGGATCCCCAGGTGTCCTGGCATTTCCATCGGATCCGTTCGACGGTCCGCATGGCGATTCGGAACAGCTCTCCGAGGGCGTTTGCTTAACCTTGCTCCGACTATCGCCCTAACAGGGCCGCAGCACAAGCCCTACTGTGGGGTACCTAACAACGGCCGCCGGAATGACGCCGCGCGCCACCGGGTTGTCCCAGGTATGAAGATTGAGATCTGGTCCGACGTCGCGTGCCCGTGGTGCTACATCGGCAAGCGCCGCTTTGAAGCCGCCCTGGCGGCGTTTCCGCACCGGGATGCGGTGGAGGTGACCTGGCGGAGCTATCAGCTGGACCCCGCCCTTCCTGAGCACTACGACGGAACCGAACTGGACTACCTCAGCACCCGCAAGGGCATGCCGCGGGAACAGGTTTCACAGATGTTCGACCATGTGGCCCGGGAAGCCAGCGGTGAAGGGCTGAACTACCGCTTCGATTCCGTGGTCGTGGCCAACAGCTTCACCGCACACCGCCTGATCCATCTCGCTGCCGCGCACGGCAGGCAGGACGCCGCCAAGGAGCGCCTGCTCAGTGACCACTTCGAGCATGGCAAGGACATCGGCAGCCGCGAATACCTGACGTCCCTGGCGGTGGAGCTGGGCATCGGCCGGGCCGAGGTGGACGAGCTGTTCACCACCGACAAGTACGCGGATGACGTCCGCTTTGACGTCGAAGAGGGCCGGTCCCTGGGCATCAGCGGCGTGCCGTTCTTCGTCATTGACCGGAAGTTTGGCCTCTCCGGGGCCCAGCCGACCGAGACGTTCTCTGCAGCCTTGGACCAGGCATGGCAGGACGCCAACCCGCTGGTACTGGTCAATTCCGCGGATGGCGGGGCGTGCGGGCCGGACGGCTGCCCCGCCTAGGAGGGCGCCCGGGAAATGCCCAGCGCGTTTACTGACACATCGCGGTAAAGTGTCTGTATGCCCAGGATTTCAGCGGCCAGCAACGCCGAGCAGCGAGCGGACACCCAGCGCCGCATCCTCACCGCCTTCGGCGAACTCCTCTTTTCCCATGGCCTGCCCGGCCTCACCATGACGGACGTGGCCCGGCACGCGGGCGTGGGCCGGACTGCCGTGTACAACTACTACGCGGACATCGAGGAGCTGCTGATCTCCTATGCCCTCGATGAGACCGAGAAGTTCCTCTCCGAGCTGCGGGACTCCCTGGGCCGGCTGGACAACCCCGTTGACAGGCTCGCCCTGTACGTGCGCGCCCAGGTGGTCGACCTCAGCCGCCGGCACCTGCCGCCGGGACCCGCCATGGGAGCCGTGCTGTCGCCGTCGTCCTTCGCCAAGCTCGCCGACCATGTTGGCGAGCTGAGCGTCCTGCTGCAGGGCATCCTGCGGGATGGAATGGAGCAGGGCTACCTGCCGGCGGCCGATATCAACCAGCAGGCACAGCTCATCCTGGGCACCTTGTCCTCGAGCGCAGCCAGGGGCAGCGACGAGCCCGCCGAACTGGAAGCACGCGTG
Organism: Pseudarthrobacter sp. NCCP-2145; assembly: GCF_023708005.1. Lineage (NCBI taxonomy): Bacteria > Bacillati > Actinomycetota > Actinomycetes > Micrococcales > Micrococcaceae > Pseudarthrobacter > Pseudarthrobacter sp. NCCP-2145. The sequence goes on from NZ_BRCG01000006.1 coordinate 185,212, forward strand.
GCCAGGACCGTCCGCTTCATCCAGCTGGGTGCCGGCGCCAGGTTCGACGACGACGGCCGCCCCGTGAGGGTAAGTCCCCTTCCGGCTGTGGCCGGCTGATCCACCCGCCGACGTTCACGGGGAGGGTGCCGCCGACGGAAAGACGGGCCATTTGTCGTCATCCGCGATGCGGCGGCTTTCCCGCGGACAGCTGAGGGTTCCCGGGGTCTGGTCAACGAGTTCCGGCGGCGTGAGCGCCTTGTAGTCCTGGGCGAGGATCACGTCCACGCTCCCGTCTGTCCGGCTGTCCTGGAAATAGTCCGAGCCCGGCAGGTTCCGCTGGACGCTGAACGCGGCAGACTGCCCGGCCGCTCCCGAAATCACGGCGGCGGCGCCGCGGTAGCCCGCGTCAACGTTGGACACGGCGCCCACCACGAACTTCCGGGCCAGGAACTCATCCGCCACTGAACGTGCCAGCCCGGGCCTGCTGGTGGAGTTGTACACGTTCAGGTTGATCTGGTCGTTCGGAGTGTAGTCGAACGTTGCGGCCGGGCAGGTGGAGACGGCCTCTTCCGCGGGCGCCGCCGAGGGGATCTTCAGCTGCCCGTTGATGATCGCCAACGCCGTGATGATGGCCGCCGCGATGAGCCCCACAAGGAGCACCAGGACAACCCCGTGCAGCACACGCCGGCGCACACGGGCTGTTTCGTCGGCCTGGGCTGCCCCAAACGTGGCACGCAGTTCCGGGCCGCTGACGACGTGGTGGCCGTGGAGGACGCTGACGTCCTGCTCCTTCTTCCTAGCCATCTATCACCAGGACACGGGCATGGATTGCGGTGCGCTGGTGCAGGGCGGTGCGGACGGCCCGGTGCAGCCCGTCCTCCAGGTAGAGGGTTCCCTGGTACTGCACCACATGCGGGAACAGGTCGCCGAAAAAGGTGGAATCTTCAGCCAGCAGTGCTTCCAGGTCAAGGGTGCGCTTGGTGGTCACCAGTTCGTCCAGCCGGACCGGACGCGGCGGGAGCGACGCCCATTCCTTGGGCGTCGTATAACCATGGTCGGGGTAAGGGCGGCCCTCGCCCACAGCTTTAAATATCACCTTGCCACACTAGGCATCCTGCGGGCCCAGCGAAAGTACCCGGCGGTTCCTCCCGCAGGTTGTGGCCAAACAGTGACCATGGCCCGCCAGCACCTGCGGTTGCCGGTCCAGGCCGTCGTGGGCGCTGCGGAAGGTTCAGCTGACAGAATAGAGGCATGACAGCATCCGAGTCCCCCGCCGTGTCCGCACCCGGAATCCACGCGCCTGCCATTCCGCCGCTGGCCCTGCTGCTCGATGTGGACGGGCCGGTGGCCAGCCCGGTGACGCGGGACGTGAAGCGGGAGATCATCGATGACCTGGTTGCCCTCGCGGCGGCGGGAATCCCCGTTGTCTTCAACACGGGGCGCTCCGACGCTTTCATCCGGGAACAGGTAATGGAACCCATGATCGCCGCCGGAATCCCGGCCGGGACCATCATCCACGCCATCTGCGAAAAGGGCGCCGTCTGGTTCAGCTACACCGCGGCCGGACCCGGCCCCATCCACGTGGACCGGGAGCTCGCCGTGCCCACAGCTTACGGGGACGACATCCGGCGCATGGTGGCGGAGGACTATGCCGAGCACATGTTCTTTGACGAGACCAAGCGCGCCATGGTGTCCGTGGAGCAGCACATAGACGTACCCAGTGCCGACTACCTTGCAGAGCAGAAACTCTTTGACGCCGACGCGATGGACCTGATGGCCCGGCACGGGCTGGGTGTGGTCCGGCTCGACCACCACGCCCCCAATTCCGACGACGAGGTGGACTACCGCGTGGATCCCACCATCATCTCCACGGACATCGAGTCGGTACGGCTCGGGAAGGACCTGGGCGCCAGCCGGGCAGTGGAACTGCTGGCCGCGCAGGGCATCACGCCGGCGGCGTGGCGGACTGTGGGCGATTCGCGCACCGACTACGCCATGGCCGACTGGCTCCACCACAACGACCACGCAGTCAAGCACGTGGACGTCCGTCCGGCCGACGGCATCCCGGAGAAACCGTACCCGGTCCTGACGGCCGGGGACCTGGGGCTTGGGGCGTCCGTTATCCACGACGACGCCGGCGGGGCTTTCCTGCGCAGCTGGCGGGAGGCGCTGGGCGCCTAGGCCGGTTCCCCGGCCCCGGGCATCCTGCCCGAAACCTGCTGTTTAGGCCGCCCGGCTATCATGCAGGTAGGAACGCATACTTTGACGAGCACGGAGACGACCATTACAGAAGCACCGGTTCAAGACGAGGTCTACTACGGAGGCCAGGCCTCCGTAGAGGAACAATTCCACGCGGAGATCACTTCCCCCGAAGCTGAGCAGCGGCTTAACCCCCGCCCTGATGTCATCACGCATAAGGGCCGCATCGCGCTGATCAACCAGACCAGGACCCCTTACCAGGCCATGGTGGAGGACCTCCTGTTCGTGCGCAACGTGCTGGCCAACGCGGACCTGGCGTACCTGCTGGTCAGGGGCAACAACGACCGGCCGGTCATTGCCCTGGACTGGAAAGACCGGAAGAAACTGCGGGCGGCCCTGGTGGAAGCCTGCCGGGACGAGCCTTTCTACTCCATGACGGTGGATGCCAAGAAGAAGACCTCGCTGCTGGTTGCGGACGGCGAGCTTTCCACCAACCGCCAGGCGCGCATCTTCCGCCTGTACCGGCCCCGCGTGGAACCCAACGGCGGCTTCGAGTTCGGCTCGTCAGCAGGTGTGCAGATTGAGCTGTGGTCCTTCAAGGCCAATGAAATCACCCTGCCGATCGAGAACTCCCTCACGCGCAGGACCCTGCTCCGCCAGGATGCCGTCCGCGGCACCGTGGAGCGTTACGGCCACACCTGGCCCACCATCGAGAACATGTTCGCCGACCACGCCAGCGACATCAGCTTCGACATCGATCTGGTGTTCTCCTGGGTGGACGGAAGCTCCCCCGAGTACATTGCCGCCCGGCGCGCCCAGCAGAAGGACGTTGTCCTGGGCGAGGGCGACGACCACGAGGCCCGTTTCCGGCAGATCAACGAACTCAAATACGCACTCCGGTCCGTGTACATGTTCGCCCCGTGGATCCGCCGCATCTTCATCGCCACGGACTCACCGGCCCCTGAGTGGCTGGCGGACCATCCCTCGGTGACCATTGTCCGCAGTGAAGAGTTCTTCTCGGACCCCTCGGTGCTTCCCACGCATAATTCGCAGGCGGTGGAGTGCCAGCTCCACAACATCGAAGGCCTCTCGGAGCACTTCCTGTACTCGAACGACGACATGTTCTTCGGCCGGCCGGTCAGCCCGGACCTGTTTTTCACGCCCGGCGGCATCACGAAGTTTGTCGAGGCGGAAACCCGGATCGGCCTGGGTGAGAACGCCGTTGAGCGGAGCGGGTTCGAGAACGCAGCCCGCGTCAACCGGAAGCTGCTGTGGAACCGGTTCGGGCGGATCACCACCCGACACCTGGAGCACTGTGCTGCACCGTTGCGCCGCAGCGTTGTGTCGAAGATGGAGCGGGAGTTCCCGGAGGAGTTCCGGAAAACGGCTGCCAGCCGTTTCCGGGCAGCGGACAACATTTCCGTTACCAACTCGTTCTACCACTACTACGCACTGCTCACCGGCCGGGCAGTAACCCAGACGGCGGCGAAGGTCCGCTACGTTGATACCACCATGAAGTCGGGACTGAAGTACCTGCCCAAGCTCCTGGCCAAGCGGAACATGGACTTCTTCTGCCTGAACGACGGCAGTTTCCCGGAAGTGCCTGCCGACGAGCGCGCTGCACAGGTCACCGATTTCCTGGACAAGTACTTCCCTATCAAGGCGCCCTGGGAAAAATAGCCGGAAGACAAAGGTCCGTGCCGCTGGCGGCACGGACCTTTGTCTTTACTCCTAGCGGCTGCTGGGCAGCCCGAGCTTTGGGCTGCTCCGTTGCTTGGCGCTTTCCGGAATCCGGACCCCGGCGGCGTCCAGGCGCCGCTTTGTCTCTTCCGGGGAGACGTACTCGCCTACCGTCGTCGAACGTCCCATGGGAACCACGGAGTGAACGATCGTGTGCTCGTAGACGTGGACCAGGTTGAAGGACTGGCCGCTGTCCTGGCCCCTGGTGCCCCCAGCGGGGACGTTCAGGTCCTGGGTGTAGCAGCTGGCTGAGGCCACGGAGACGGGGATGCCGGCAAAGCTTGCCGTGGTCGAATAGTGCAGGTGCCCGGCAAGGATGGTGCGGACGTCCGAGTTCCGGACCACAGCCTCCAGCGAGGCCTGGTCCCGCAGCTCCACCAGGACGGAGAGATCCAGGACTGATGGAACAGGCGGGTGGTGCAGCGCCAGGATGGTGCCGTCGGGGGCCGGAGTGTCCAGTTGCCGTGTGAGCCACTCAAGCTGGGAGGCGCTCAGTTCACCGTGGTGGTATCCGGGCACGGTGGTATCCATGGTGATGACGCGGAGCCCGTTGATGAAGTAGCTCTTGTCCACGGGCCCGTCATGGGCGGGTTCGTCCAGCAGGCCCGTCCTGAAGTTGGCGCGGTTGTCGTGGTTGCCCATCGCCCAGATGACCTTGGCGCCAAGCTCTTCGCAGGCGGGGTCGACGATCGCCCGGAGTTTGACGTAGGCCTCAGGATCGCCTTTGTCGGCGAGGTCTCCCGTGAAGATGACGGCCTCGGGCCGTGCACCGGAGGCCTTGACCTCTTCAAAGAGCTGAATGAGCCTGGCTTCGCTGTCAACGACGCCGTAAAGGGGGTCCGGACCTCCCATCAAGTGGGGATCGCTCAGGTGGAGAAGGAAGTGGCGTGGCCGGGGATGTTCGGCCTCGATGTGCTCCATTGCTGCCTCTGTGGTCGGTGGGAAACGGCGCTTCCCTTGTACCCTTCAGTAAGGTTTATCCAATCAGACATTTGGCAAACTTTGGGTAAATCGCCGTGGCTGATGTGGAAAAAGATGAAAGAACTGCGCTTTTGCGTGGCTGCGTTCGGCGCAGCGGCGGTTTTTTAACCAAGGGCGCCCTCGATGGCGTCGATCACCTCTGCCGAGTCGGGTTCCACTGTGGGCGCAAAGCGTCCCACCACTTCCCCTTCCCGGTTGACGAGGAACTTCTCGAAGTTCCACTTCACCAGTCCGGGCAGAAGTCCTGTCTTGAACTTGGTGAGCTCCGCATACAGCGGGTGCTGGCTCCTGCCGCGGACGTCCGCCTTAACGGTCAACGGGAATGTCACCCCGAAGTTCCGCTGGCAGAACTCGGCGATCTCGCTGTCACTGCCAGGTTCCTGCCCGGCGAACTGGTTGCACGGGACGCCAAGGATCTCGAACCCGCGGTCCCTGAACTTTTCGTAGAGCGTCTCCAGGCCGGCGTACTGGGGCGTGAACCCGCAGTTGGAGGCGACGTTCACCACCATCACCACTTTTCCCTTGAACATGCCGAAGTCAGTGGTGGTGCCGTCGTTCAGGGTCAGGGGGATCGGGTACAGGGATGTCACAGGTTGCGTCCTCGGAGAGTTGTTCATGCCTGGAATTCGTTACCGGCGAACCAGTGTACTGGTCCGGGCTTGGAGTTTCCTGGGTGAACCTCCGCGTGGATCCTAGGGCTCCGGGGTCGCGGTCGTGCCGGTTGGCAGCGGCACCGGTTCGGTGGTCTCACTCGGTGCCGGAACCGGTTCGACGGAAAAAGTCGCTGTGGGTGCCGGCGCGGGTTCGACCGGTACGGGCTCAACCGGCGTGGGTGCGGGCTCGACCGGTGCGGGCTGAACCGGCGTGGGTGCGGGTTCGACCGGTACAGGGTCGACCGGCGTGGGTGCAGGCTCGACCGGTACAGGCTCAACCGGCGTGGGTGCAGGCTCGACCGGTACAGGCTCAACCGGCACGGGTACAGGCTCGACGGGCGCGGGCTCAACCGGCGCGGGTGCCGGCTCAACCGGTGTCGGTGTTCCCGTTCCCGGATCCGTCGGGGTCGGTGTGCCCGTCTCCGTCGGCGTCGGGGTCGGTGTGCCCGTCTCCGTCGGCGTCGGGGTCGGTGTGCCCGTCTCCGTCGGGGACGGCGACGGCGTGCCAGTCTCACTCTCCGTCGGGGACGGCGACGGCGTACCAGTCCCAGTCTCCGTCGGGGACGGCGACGGCGTACCAGTCCCAGTCTCCGTCGCGGATGGCGTCGGCGTACCAGTCCCAGTCTCCGTCGCGGATGGCGTCGGCGTGCCATACCCGGCCCATGCAGTCGGTGACGGCGTTCCGGAGTCCGCGGGCCTCAGAGTCGACAGCCAGGACGCTGGCGAAGACGGAGACCCGGCCGTCGTCGTCGTCGCTTTGACCCAGCGGGGAGCCGGCGGAGGCTCGCTGCCCTGGCCCACCGGGATGGTCCAGCGTATGGGCCCGGTGGACGGAGCGTCAGTGCCCGGCAGGTAGGACCGCAGGTCAGCAGGTCCACCGCCGAAGGGCCTGAGCGCGATCAGGCGCCACTTCTGTGGGCTCACGTGGTGCCCGTCGAGGATCGTTTCGAAGTGCAGGTGGCATCCCGTCGACCATCCGGTGGAGCCCACCCGCGCAATGGCCTGCCCGGCGCTGACGGAATCCCCGCTGCGGACGGCGATGGACTCCAGGTGGTTGTACGTGGTGATCAGCCCGTTGCCGTGGTCAATCTCAACCCGGTTGCCGCCGCCCCAGGGATGCCAGCCCGCCGCGCGGACCTCTCCCGCGTCAGCCGCATGGACCTGGGTGCCGCAGGGAGCCGCATAGTCCTGGCCGAGGTGGAAATCGCCTGCTGCTCCGGACAACGGACTGACCCGGAAACCGAAGGGCGACGACGGAGCCAGCTGCTTGAGGGGAGCCATCAGATACCCCGCCGGCGGCCTGCCCACCGCTGTCAGCTCCACGGCGAGGGCAGACGGGGTCTCCTCCCCGTGGCCACTCACCAGCGGACGGGGAAAGGCGATCTCCACCTGGGGGTCGCTCAGGATGGCCGCGGTCAGGGGCCCGGCAACGAGGCCGTCCAGCGTCGGTGCGCCCGACTCCCTGCTGCCGTGCCGGTCTGAACTGGTGCCGGTACCGGAACCAGCCGGAATCCCCACGGCACCCATGCCTGCGCCGGGACGGATGACGGAGGCCGTCAAGGTCCCCGCTTCAGGTGCACTGCCGGAGGGGTTCACCGCCCAGACGGCCATGGCCAGCACCCCGCTGGCCGCCACGGCACGCACAGCGGGCAGGCACAAACTTTTGGGGCCTGTGGCGTCCTTCCCGGATACCGCGTGATTGCCCATGAGACTGACTCCAGGACGTGGCTGGCCGCCCCTGTCATGACGGTATCTCCCATGGGAACATACGGGCGGGGACCCTGGGAACCCTGCAGCGGGACACTGCGGTTTTTTTGTGGTTGCCCGCTGTCCGGTGGCTGAAACCAGGTTGTCCGTGCAGGCACCACGAGAGCCCGGGTTGTGCTTACGATTGGCCCAACAGCGGGGTATGCCGCAGGAGGTTGTGCACAATGAAGAACATCCTGAGTCCTATTAAGAAACGCCTTGTCCACACGTTCAGTAACGGCTCCGACGGAGTTCCGCAGTGGCAGCTCGATCTCGCGAAGGGGGACGACCCTGGCTACCACCTGCCCGGTTCGGCGGTGTGGGCGGTGCATGGTTCCATGTCGCCCATCGTGGCCGGGATCCGCACACTGTTGATGCAGGCCCTTCACCCCGGCGCGCTTGCGGGCGTCCACGAACATTCAAACTTCCGCGAGGATCCGCTGGGCAGGCTGGCCAACACGATCCGCTGGATTTTCACCGTGACCTACGGTTCCACCGAAGCCGCGGAGAATGCCTCACGCCGGGTGCGCCGGCTGCACGAGGCCGTCCAGGGCAGTTACAGCGACAACCTCGGAACGCAGCGCGGCTACAGTGCGAACGACCCGGAACTGGCCGGCTGGATCCACCTTGCGTTCACGGACGCGTTCCTGACAGCCCACAAAATCTGGGGCGGCGCCATACCCGGCGGCCCCGACGCCTATGTCCGGGAGTGGGCACAGGCGGGGCGGCTGATGGGAGTGGAGGACCCGCCGCTGAGCGAAGCGGACATGCACAGGCAACTGGACCGCTGGTACCAGAGCGGTGAGCTTCGCGTCGACGCCCGGGTGGCGGAGACGGTGGAGTTCATCCGGAACCCGCCGTTGAACCGGGTGCTCCGGCCGGGCTATCGGATCCTGTTTGCCGGTGCGGTGTACAGCCTGGAGCCAAGGTACCGCCAGATGCTCGGACTGGCTGTACCACGGCTGGGTCCTGTGACGCTGCCGGTGAGGCTCGCTACCAAGCTGGTTCTCGGCGTCGTACGCCTGGCGTTGGGACGCAGGGGCCCCAGCGAACTCGCCGCCAGGGAACGACTCAGCAGGCTGGGCGTGCCGGGCGCAGACGCGTGACCGTTGTCCGCAACCCTAACAAACGAAAGAACCCGGCCCCGGCAGGTGCCGGAGCCGGGTTCTTAACCGGCGGAGAATGGGGGATTTGAACCCCCGAGGGCGTTAACCCAACACGCGTTCCAGGCGTGCGCCATAGGCCGCTAGGCGAATTCTCCAGCTGCTTCTGAATCAAAAGCAGATACTAGATTACCTGATCTTTTCCGCATCGCCCAATTGACCCCCGGCTGCACGGCCGTAAGGTCCGGACGGAGGACTCCCGGCCGGCCGGGTTCACGCCGGCCCGGACGATTTTAACCACGAAATGGACGCCCCCAACGCGTCCATTCCCCGGACACCGTTGAGCTGCCGGGTCCGGCCCCGTTCAGCCAGGCCACGCAGCTCACAACCTTGAGATTGCCCCAATCGGTGTATATACCCATGATCAAGGGCGCCGGCGGGATAAGCAACGATTTTCGTCCACCACCCCCGCCCGGTTCCGGCAGGATGAAGCCATGAACGAGCTGCATGCACTGGTGGTTTACGTCCCCCGTACTCACACTGAGGCGCTCCTCGCGGCCATCGGCGATGCCGGAGCAGGCAGGATCGGCAAGTACTCGCACTGTTCCTTCGTCACGGCGGGGACAGGCCGCTTTACTCCCCTGGACGGCGCGGAGCCGTACCTGGGACGGGTCGGCATGCCGGAAGAAGCCGCCGAGGACAGGATCGAATGCGTGGTTGAAGGGCCTCTGCTGGAAGGGGTCATCGCCGCCGTGCGGGCAACGCATCCGTATGGGGAGCCTGCCTTCATGAGCTGGCCGGTGGAAGGCTGGCGCCGGACGGAAGGCCGATTCGAGTCGGGCAGCAAGTTCGGGTAAAGTGTCTGACGGCCCCTCATGTGGCGTCATCCTGTTGAACTCCCCCAGGACCGGAAGGTAGCAAGGGTAAATGGGCTCTGGCGGGTGCATGGGGGGTCTTTACTATTCCCCCACAGGGCGGCAGGATGTCGGCCCGGATTGGTAGGGTTTTCTCTGTGACAGTTACTACCGCCCTCTACCGCAGGTACCGTCCGGACTCCTTTGCAGACGTTATCGGGCAGGAACATGTCACCGAGCCGTTGATGACCGCTTTGCGGAAAAACCGGGTCAACCACGCCTACCTTTTCTCGGGGCCAAGGGGCTGCGGCAAAACCACGTCCGCACGGATCCTGGCGCGCTGCCTCAACTGCGCCCAGGGCCCCACGGACACCCCCTGCGGCACGTGCCCCAGCTGCGTTGAGCTGGCCCGCGGCGGCTCAGGCTCCCTGGACGTCATCGAGATCGACGCCGCAAGCCACGGTGGTGTGGACGATGCCCGGGACCTCCGCGAGCGCGCCACCTACGCCCCGGTGCGTGACCGCTACAAGATCTTCATCATCGACGAGGCCCACATGGTCACGTCAGCCGGCTTCAACGCCCTGCTGAAGATCGTTGAAGAACCACCGGAACACATCAAGTTCATCTTCGCCACCACGGAACCGGACAAGGTCATCGGGACCATCCGCTCCCGCACGCACCACTACCCCTTCCGGCTTGTGCCGCCGGAGCCGCTGATGGCCTACCTTGAGCTGCTGTGTAACCAGGAGAACGTTCCGGTGGCCCCGGGCGTCCTGTCACTGGTGATCCGCGCCGGCGGCGGTTCCGTCCGCGACTCACTTTCCGTCCTGGACCAGCTGATGGCGGGTGCAGGCCCGAACGGCCTGGACTACGAACTCGCGGTCGCCCTCCTGGGCTACACCCACGCTTCGCTGCTCGATGACGTGGTTGAAGCCGTGGCCGCTTCCGACGCCGCCACCGTTTTCCGGGCCGTAGACCGGGTCATCCAAACCGGCCACGATCCCCGCCGGTTCGTGGAGGACCTCCTGGAGCGCTTCCGCGACCTCATCATTGTCCAGGCCATGCCCGAAAGCGCCCAGACCATACTTCGCGGCATGCCCGCTGACCAGATTGCCCGGCTGAAGAACCAGGCCCACAACCTGGGCGCGGCCGAGCTGTCGCGGGCAGCAGATGTCACCAACACGGCGCTGACCGAGATGACCGGCGCCACCTCCCCGCGGCTGCACCTTGAGCTGCTGTGCGCCAGGATCCTGCTGCCCAGCTCCGAGCAGAACGAGCGCGGCATGGCCGCCCGGATAGACCGTGTGGAACGCCGGCTGAACTACGCCGGGAACGACGTCGGCGCTCCCGCCGCCCCAGGTGCGCCCCGCACCGCGGCGGATGTTTCCCCTGCGCCTCAAGCGGGGGCGCTTCCGGCCCCCGCCCGGGCTGCAGTTCCTGCGGCTCCGGCAGCGCCGGCGGTTTCTGGCGGCGGGCAAGCTGTTCCTGCCGCCCCGGCGGCGCCGGCGGTTTCTGGCGGCGGCCAAGCTGTTCCTGCTGCTGCGGCTCCTGGCGCCCCGCAATCGCCTGCAGTATCGGGGGCTTCGAGCACGCCTGCGGCCGCGCCGGCGGCTTCGCCTTCCGCGCCGGCTCCTGATTCGGCGTCGGCAGCACCGCCGGCGTCGGCAGCACCAGCCGCTCCGGCAACGCATGCTGCCAGCCGGGCAGAGGATGTTTCCTCCCCTGCTGGTGCACCCCGCGGCCCGCTGACCGCACCGCGCGTCAGCACCGATGACTGGCCCGTAGAGGATCCGGCGGCGAACAGGTCCTCATCCACCCCTCCCGCCGGCCGCGGCGGCGACGTGCCCCGCCCCGCCACGGCGGAGCCGGCGTCCGCTGCTCCCGGCCAGGCACAGGGTGGCCCTTCCGGGGCAGCCCCGGGCCCGGTACAGGGTACAAGGCAGGAGCCGGCGGACCGGCCGGCGCCGGTTTCCACGCCACAGCCCTCCCCTGCCCAGCAGGATAGGCCTGCCCCGGCGGCTGCCCCGGCGGCTGGATCCATGGGCGATGTTGAGGTCCTGCGCCGTGCCTGGCCGGATGTCCTGCAAACGCTGTCCAAAATCAAGCGCAGCACATGGGCGCTCGTCGAACCCAACGCGCAGGTTGCCGCGTTCGACGGCCACCTCCTGACCCTCGCCTTCACCACGCCCGGGCTTGCCGGCGCCTTCGGCCGGGCAGACCATTCAGACAATTTGCGGCAGGCCATCCACAAAACCGTGGGCATCGACTGCCAGATCACTGCGTCGGCCGGTGGCGGCGCGCAGGCGAGCTCTGACCCAAACCCAAAAGTGCCCGCCACCCGGGTGGCCCAGGCAACGTCGGCTGACGTCGCGTGGGGCCTGGCCCCCGCGCCGTCATCGTCACCCGACGACTCAGTCCAGCAGCCCGGCACCCCTGGCCGCGCCAGTGGTGGGAACCAGCAGGGCGGATTGCCGGGTCGGGACGGCGCGGACAGTGCGGCCCTGCACACCCCTGGGCGGGACGCACAACAGCGCACGGAAGGCGCGGCTGCAAGGGACAACGCCGGCCGTACCGGGGCCGCCACACCGGAGCCCGCTGCGGATCAGGCGGCCGTCTCGGCCAACCCTGCCAGCCCGTTTGCGGAGGGCGGTGCCGGGTCCGCCCCCGGGCAGGCGCCCGGACGCGTCCCCACCCCTGCACATGCCTCCCCGGCTCCCGTTGCGGCTGCCCCGGCAGGCGACTACTCATATTCTGATGACGACTGGGGACCGGCCAGGGACGAGGACGCTCCCCCGCTGGACGAAGAACCTCCCATGGACTGGGACCCTTCTGCCCACTCCCGGCCGCCGGCAACGGCCGGCACCACTTCGAACAGCACCGGTTCAGGCAGTGCGGTATCAGGCAGTGCAGCATCAGGCAGTGCGGTATCAGGCAGTGCGGGTACGGGTGGTGTTCCAAGCAGGTCCGGTTCCTCAGTGGTCGGTTCCGCTCCGGCGGGTTCCGCTTCCGGCACCACCGCCCAGGGCAATGGCCGGCCTGGCGCTGATCCGGCGTCGGCCTCCGGAAGTCCCCACGATCCCTGGACCCGCGCAGTCGAACAGGCACCCGGTGTCTGGGTGGTCGGCGAGGAAAGCAACGTGGGCAGGAGTGCCTCAGCGGATGGGCCCGAAGAGGCAGCAAACCCGCCTGCTCCGACGCCGCACTACGAACCAGCTGCCGCCCAGGTGCCGCCCTCCATCCCGGTCACTCAGGCCGGCTCCAGTCCTGAACCCGACTGGGGCCTGGCACCTGCCCCGTCTCCCGGCAGCGGACACCCCGGAGCCGGCCGTTACGGACAGGCGCCTTCATCACCGGAGGACGTGCGCGCGCCCGAGTACGCCATGGCATCAGCTTCCCCCGCTGCTGCAACGCCGGCACACGCCACTCATGCCCCGGCAGCAGCATCTCCAGCAGCACCGTCGCCGGCAGTATCATCCCCCGCGCCGGTTGCCCCGGCGGCTTCGGTGACCGCTGCTGCTGCGCCGGCCGCTCCGGCGAAGGCGGCCCCGGCAAAGTCTCCGCAGGCGTCGTCTGCTGCCGCAGCAGAAGCACGGCAGAGCCTGTACCAGCGCCTGTCCAACAGCCCCGAAGCGGAGGCCGGGCGTGCCAAGGCTCCGGCCAGGGCAGTTGCAGCCGCCGCCACCTACGTCCAGGACATCCCCAGCGCCGACGATGAGACGATCGAAGAGTCGGGAGTGTTCGGACGTGCCGCCGTGGAGCGTATTCTGGGCGGGAAGCTGATTGAGGAGCGTTCCCCGGACGGAAGCCCCATCGCGCCGCGGTACTGACCGCGGCCCCGGCATGCCGGGGGCGCACCTGCAAGTCATGGCTTTACCCGCAAACCACACCAAGCTGAAGAGGGAAACGTGTACGAAGGTGCTGTCCAGGAGCTGATCGACGAGCTCGGACGCCTTCCGGGGGTGGGCCCCAAGTCCGCCCAACGGCTCGCGTTCCACATTCTCGAGGCGGATCCGCAAGACATGAAGCGGCTGGTTGAGGCGATCACCACTGTCAAGGAACGGGTCAAATTCTGCTCGGTCTGCGGCAACGTCACCGAGCAGGAACTCTGCAATATTTGCCGGGATCCCCGCCGGGATCCGGCCGTGATCTGCGTGGTCGAGGAATCGAAGGATGTTCTGGCCGTGGAGCGGACACGGTCGTTCCGGGGCCGCTACCACGTGCTGGGCGGCGCCATCAATCCCATCGCGGGCGTGGGACCAGAACAGCTCCGGATCCGCGAGCTGCTGACCCGGCTTAACGACGGCGCCATCCAGGAAGTCATCATCGCCACGGACCCCAATCTTGAGGGTGAGGCCACCGCCACGTACCTGGCACGCATGCTGAAGACGATCGGGATCACGGTGACCCGCCTCGCCTCCGGGCTTCCGGTGGGCGGAGACCTGGAATACGCGGACGAGGTCACCCTGGGACGCGCCTTCGAGGGCCGCCGCAACGCCCTGACCTGACCGGGCGCCACCTGGCACGGCGCAACAAACCGGCACACCACAACGCAACAGGTTCCGCCGCCCTGCCAGGACTCCTGGCTGCACCTGTCGCAAGCAAACGCGCCCCGCAACGGCGCAGCCCGGGCCTGAAAATGGTCACAATTCAACCCCGGGCTGCGGGCGGCGATAAACTGGGAAAAGAAGTCGCGCCATGGATGGCGTTAGTTCCCAGCGTCAGGGCCAGCACAGCGTTACGGCTGTCTGGCCGGACTCCAATTGATTCAGTGAAGGTACGCGCATGAGTACGCCCACTACCGAAGTGCACAACGCAACGCAGCAGCAGGAGCCGCCCGCCGGCCGTGCGGTGACAAAGCAGCTCATCGTGCAGAAGTTCGGCGGATCCTCCGTAGCGGACGCGGACGGCATCAAGCGGGTAGCCAAACGCGTGGTGGACGCACAGATAGCCGGTAACGAAGTTGTGGTGGTCGTCTCGGCCATGGGTGATACCACTGACGAGCTCCTCGACCTTGCCGGGCAGGTGACGGATTCCGCGCCGGCCCGCGAGATGGACATGCTGCTGTCCGCGGGTGAGCGCATCTCCATGGCACTTCTGGCCATGGCCATCAACAAACTGGGCGCCTCCGCCCAGTCCTTCACCGGTTCCCAGGCCGGCATGATCACCGATGGCATCCACGGCAAGGCCCGGATCATCGACGTCGACCCCCACCGGATCCGCACCGCCCTGGACAAGGGCAACATCGCAATCGTGGCCGGCTTCCAGGGCATGAGCCGGGCCACCAACGAGATCACCACCCTGGGCCGGGGCGGTTCAGACACCACTGCCGTGGCCCTGGCTGCCGCACTGGAAGCGGACGTCTGCGAGATCTACACGGACGTGGACGGCATTTACACGGCTGATCCCCGCGTTGTTCCCTCCGCCCAGAAGATCGAGCGGATTTCCAGCGAGGAAATGCTCGAGCTCGCGGCGTCCGGAGCCAAGATCCTGCACCTGCGCTGCGTGGAGTACGCCCGCAGGTTCGGCGTCCCCCTGCACGTCCGTTCCTCATTCAGCCAGCACGAAGGCACGTGGGTCATCCCCAGCGCCGAAGACAAGATCACCACACAAGAGGGAGTTGCCTTGGAGCAGCCAATCATCTCCGGCGTTGCGCACGACCGTTCCGAAGCCAAGGTCACCGTTGTTGGCGTTCCGGACATCCCCGGCAAGGCCGCAGCGATCTTCCAGGTCATCGCCGACGCCCACTCGAACATCGACATGATCGTGCAGAACGTCTCCACCCATGGCACGGGGCGGACGGACATTTCCTTCACGCTTCCCATCGTGGAGGGCGCCGACGCGCTGGCAGCCCTTCATGCCGCGCAGGACCAGATCGGGTTCGAGAGCATCGAGTACAACGAGCAGATCGGCAAGCTGTCCCTGATCGGGGCGGGCATGCGCTCCCACCCGGGCGTGTCAGCAACGTTCTTCAAAGCGCTGTCCGACGCCGGCATCAACATCAACATGATCTCCACCTCCGAGATCCGCATCTCCGTGGTGACGCACGCGGACCTGCTGGATGAGGCTGTCCGTGTCATCCACAAGGCCTTTGACCTGGACAGCGAAAGCGAAGCCACCGTGTACGGCGGCACCGGCCGCTAGCCGGCAACGAAAAGCCGGGCCCCTTTTCCGTTCATTCGGAAAGGGGCCCGGCTTTTTTATGTCCTGCTGTCGGGGGTGGCCGGAGCAACCGGGACCGGTTCAGCCCTGCTTCTCGAGGTCTTCGCGTCGTACGGCGTAGTGATGGCCGGCAGCATCGGTCTCCACAACAAAGTGCGAGAGTTCCTCTTCCGAGGCCTGTTCGAAGGCATCGTGCCTGTGCACCACCGGCGTATCGGGGTCCAGCCGCGCGGCGGGCCCAAAGAAGAACCGGAGCCTGTCGGTCAGGCCCATGAACCTGTTGACTACATGTGCCACTGTTTCCACCCCCTTCCCGACTATCCGGGGGAAAGAGTCCATGCCTCCGTGCTGGAGCCAGTGCCCTTATTTTATGCCTGCGGACCGGAAAAGGCTCCCGCCCGGACCCCAAATTGGCAGGCTCAGCGGAGTGACTTGTCTTCCGGGTTCCTGGGTACAACGTAGGTGCTGCCATCGGGCCTGGTGACGGTCTCCCACTGCTGGGTCTCCGCCTCACGCTGGGCCAGCAGCCTGCGGTTTTCCTCCGTCATGTCGTGGACAAGGGATGAACGGTTGGCCGGACCAAAGATGGCCCGCAGCCTTCCTGTGGCCCGCATGAAACGCTGCGACGCGTTTTCCTTGCCTTCAGAGTTGCCCTTGCCCATGAACCCGGCTCCTTACCTGACATGATAGCTACTGGAAGTGTACGCTAACAGTTAGTGCACTAACAATTGGAGGAGCATGGAGACGGCGACCGGCACCGAACCGGGGCAGGACGAGGACCTGCTCCTGGAGCACCAGTTGTGCTTCGCCCTGACGGTGGCTGCGCGCAGCGTTGTGGGTGCCTACAAGCCCGTCCTCGAAAGGCTGAACCTGACCCACCCGCAGTACCTGGTGATGCTCTGCCTGTGGGAGGCGAGTCCGCGCACTGTCCGGAACATCAGCGACGCCCTTGCCCAGGAACCGGCCACCATCTCACCCCTGCTCCGCCGGCTTGAGGCTGCGGGACTGATCACGCGACGGCGGGTGGACGGCAACGAGCGCGCCCTCGCCGTCGAACTGACCACGAAGGGCGCCGCGCTGCGCCAGGAGGCCCTCAAGGTCCCGGGAACAATGATGGAACGCCTGGGATTGACCCGAGCCCAGGTCACGGAACTGCACACCTCCATGATGGGGCTGATTGCGGCTACCTCCGGCCAGGAGACAGAACCAGAACCGGCAGTAGAATAAGGGGATGACGGACAGGCCACGGTCCATGAGGAAAACGGCGCTCGCCCTGCTGCTGGCAGCAACGCTGCTCCCGGCGTGCTCCCCGGACCAGGGGGGCGGCAGCCCTTCCGGCGAACCTTCCGCAACTCCCACGGCCTCCGCCACCGCGTCGGAGAGCCCATCCGCCAGCCCGTCCGCCGACACTGAGACCTCCGTCCCCGCCCCCGCCCCGGTACCTTCAGCGGCGCCTTCCGGACCCGGGCAGGGCAATGCCGAACTGTCCATCATCGTGACCACCGCAGAGGGAGAACCCGAGACCAGCTACACCCTGGTGTGCACAGACGGAGTCCCCGCTGCCGAGAGCGTGCATCCCGCCGCGGATGCAGCCTGCTCCGCCTTGAAAGAAAACGCGGGGCTGCTGAGCCCCAGCGTCCCGGGAACCGCGCAGGCCTGCACGCAGCAGTGGGGCGGCCCCCAGAAAGCCACCGTGACGGGAGTTGTGGACGGTGTCCCCGTAGACACTGCCTTCTCGCGCACCAATGGCTGTGAGATCGGCAGCTGGGATGCTGCAAGGGATGTCCTTGGTGTTGCCGGTGGAGCCTAGGCTCCTCGCGGCGGACGAATGGCAGGCGCTGGAGAAGGCACACCAACTGCGCGTCAGCCGCTACGCGGACCCCTACCTGGCCCGCAGGTCGGCAGGCAAAAAGCACCCGGTGGAAGACTTCCTCTTCACCTACTACACCCAGAAACCCGGCCAGCTGCGCCGCTGGCACCCCGGCGCAGGGCACGTCCTGCTGGGCCGGGAAGCGGCTGGGCGCCTTGACTGGAAGCACTACCGCCGGCTCGACGACGGCGAGCTTGCCTTCCTGGGGCTGCCGGAAGGGAGTACCGCGGTCACCTTTGACCGGGACGCCTTTCTTGCCGACCGCAGCGAGGCAATCGCCTTTGCGGGCGTCATCCTGCGCGGAACCGCAGCACGCCCCGCCCAGTTCGGCTGCTTCGGGCTGCACGAATGGGCCATGGTGTACCACCAGGACAGGTTCGACCTGCGCCACGAGTACCTGCAGCTGCGGTTGGGGCCGGCCGGCACGGACAAGGTGGTGGAGGACAACCGGATCCGCTGCACCCACTTCGACGCGTTCCGCTTCTACACTCCGGACGCCGTCCCGCTGAATGAGTTGGCGCCGAGCCGCGAGACCCAGCGCCACCTCGAACAGCCCGGCTGCCTCCACGCCAACATGGATCTGTACAAGTGGGCGTACAAGCTGCTGCCGGCCCTGCCCAGCGAGCTGGTGATGGACTGTTTTGAGTTGTCCTGGCGGATCCGCGCCATGGACATGCAGGCTTCCCCTTACGATCTTGCGGAGTGGGGCTACCCCGCAATTCCCATCGAGACGCCGCAGGGCAAGGCCGAGTACGTGGAGCACCAGCGCTCCTTCGCTGCGGAAGCGGCTGCCCTCCGGGAGAAGCTGGCCGTGGAACTGGAGGCACTGTCCAGGACGGTTCCGGCGTGATCGACCTGACCGTCAGGCTCCGGGAAGATCCTGCCGCCGTCGAACATGTCTTCCGGCTGGTGGCCGACGGCGGCCGCGCCCAGCCGGCCACCACCCTGCCGGACCCTGATGCGGCCCTGGCAGCGGTGGAAAAGTACGGCGAGGGCATCTTCTTTCCCAAGCCCGGCCCACCCCGGCTGTGCACCCAGCAGTACGGCGGGCCCCAGGTAGCCGTGGTCACGGGCATCTTTCATGGGCGCACCGTTGATTCTGTGTTCACGCGCACGGATGGCTGCGAAATCTCGCGCTGGAATGCCATGGCGGCGTTGCTTGGGAGCGCGGGCGGAGCCTAAGGGCCCTGCTAAGGCCGGATAAACAAAAGACAGGATCCCGGGCGGTTGAGCGCCCGGGATCCTGTCTTCTTCTCTAGCGTCAGGCCGCTACACCGCTGGTACGGCGTCTGCGAACGCCACCTGCGGAGCCCCGGCAGGGGCAACAGGCGCAGCGCCCACCTGGACGTTGACCCAGGTCCTGATGCCGTTGCCGCCCAGGCTGAGCCGGGACAGGTAGGCACCTTCGGAGAGGCCCGTCCAGGACACAGTGGCCGAGGTGGCAGTTCCGTTGGGAGCCACGACCGGGTTCGGTTCCACAGTGAGGTTGCCGGCGTCACCCGCGAAGGTAACGGCCTGGACGGAGGCGCTGGCCGGTCCGTTGTCCGGAGTGGAGTACAGGTTGACTGCCAGGTAGTACGTTCCCGCGCGCGGAGACTCCAGGTCCAGGAACTCACTGGCGGAAGCAGTCGCCACCTGGGTGGCTGTCAGTCCACCCGAGCCATTGGGTGCGTAGACCACCATGTCCCAGTCGACGTCGTCCGATTGCGCCTGGACACCGAGGCGGGCGAAGGATGCTCCTTGCGGTACCGTCACCCGGAGGAGCGCGTTGTGGTCGTCGTTCCGGGGAGCGTATTCACCGGGTGTCTTGGTGATGGCGGTCTGGCTCAGGGGTGCCAGGCCCTCCACGCCCACGTTGATGGGGTTGTCCGAACCTGACACCAGTTCCATCGTGCCGCTCCCGCTGCCCGTGGCCGAGCTGAAGGAGAAGGACGGAGCGATCTGTGCATCAACGGGCCGGATGGCGATGGGCGAACTGACCGTGCGGGGGCCTTTCCAGGTAAGGGTGCCCGTGCTGAACTTGCCCACCGGAGCGCTGGCGTTCCTGATGGTCAGGGTGACCTCGCGGGTCTGTCCTGCCTTGGCGAAGTTCAGCGATTTCGGCTCCACCTGGATGTTGAAGCCGGGCATGTTGACCTCCGGCCGGTACATACCCGGAACGAGCGCGGTCAGCTGGCGCTTGACCTGCACTTCCCCCACCAGGCTGCCGAGCGCAACGGACGGCAGGTTCAGGTCCCGGGCGGCGATGGTGTCGGCCTGCGGTGCGCCGGTGTCCACGCCCTGCCCATTGAGGTAGCCGAGCCAATCCTTGATGCCCGAGTTGTAGACAAGGCCCGGATCCAGGACGCGGGTTGAGTCGATGTGGCCTGCGCCGCCATGGAAGGGATCAGCGTTCGGCGAACCATCGGCGTTGACCAGCGGGTAGGCCGTGGTCATCATGGCCGACTTGACCGTGGCGGGGGACCAGGTGGGCTGCTTGCTGAGCACCAGCGCGCCAAACCCTGCGATGTGCGGGGCAGCCATGGAGGTGCCTGACATGAAGCCGAACTGGTCGCCGTCGTTACCGATGGTGGAGACGCCCGCCAGGACGTTCACACCCGGAGCCGCAATGTCCGGCTTCAGCAGGTCGCCGCCGGCGGCGAGGGTGGGTCCGCGGGAGGAGAAACCGGCGATCTGGGGCGCAGGCGCCGGCGGCAGGCCCGTGAGGTCGCCCTTGACCAGGCTGACTGTCAACGCGGGGTTTGCCTCCAGCTTTGATTTCAGTTCAAGGCTCTTGGGCGCGTTGACGTGGACTGTGGGCAGCACGTGGTTATCGGCATCTTCGGAGCTGCTGGTGAGGTTCACCAGGATCATGCCCACGCCCCCCTTGTCCTGCACCTCCTGGCTCTTGGCAGTCCTGTCCACCACGCCGCGGTCGCAGACAACAACCTTGCCTGCCACCTTGGCCGCATCCAGGCTGCCGGGGCCGCAAAGGTTGGCGTTGGCCACCCCGGCCGCTGCCGCTGACGCCGCAACAACCACGGGCTTGTCAGCCACTTCCGACTTCATGATGGAGGCTCCGCGGTACAGCGATCCGTCCGAGACCTTGACGGTGCCCAGCAGGTCGCTGGGGAACGTCGACGCGGCGACCGTGGTCAGCCACGGCGAGGCGTGGTTGACGGTGGACGCCGTGGGACCGGAGTTGCCGGCTGAAGCGGAGACGAAGACGCCTGCGGCGGCGGCGTTGAGGAACGCCAGGGCCACGGGGTCGGTGGTGTTGTTGTTATTGCCCGAGATGGAGTAGTTCAGGACGTCCACGCCGTCCTTGATGGCGGCGTCCACTGCCTCGACGGAGGCGGAGGAGTAGCAGCCGCCGGTGTCAGGGTTGGTGTCTTCCCAGCAGACTTTGTACACCGAGACCTTGGCTGCGGGAGCAACGCCGGAGCTCTTGCCGAAGCTTGCGCCGTCGATCACCTGTTCCACGTTGGCGTTGCCGGCGGCCGTGGTGGCGGTATGGGTTCCGTGGCTTCCGACGTCGACCGGCGAGATGAGTTCCTCGGGCGCCCGGTTCTCCGGGGCTACGTACTGCATGAAGGTGTCGGCGAAGTACCTGGCCCCGACGACCTTGGAGTTGCACAGGGAGCCGTCGAAGGAGGCTCCCGTCCCCTCGCCTTTCTGGCATTCTCCTTCGAAGGTGGTGCCGTCAGCCTTGAGCATGGCGATCCGGCCCTCAGCAGTGCGGTAGGGCACGCCCACCTGGGCAGGTCCGGTCAGCAGCTGGACCGGTTCCCCCTGCAGGAAGGGGTTGTCCGGGGCGTAGCCGGAGTCGATGACGCCCACAACCACTCCCTTGCCGGCGTTCGCTTCGCCGCCGAACTGGGTTGCCCAGGCCCCATCGGGGCCGGTCAGCTTGAGGAAGTCGGTGGTGGTGTAGTCCGGGGCGTTCTCCACGTCCGGGGCCACAACCAGCACGCGGTCGTCTTTGGACAGCTCCATGGCCTGGGCGGCGGTCAGTTCTGCCGTGAAACCATTGAGGGCAGCGGTGAACTGCTTTCCCGGGGTTACCCCCTGGCTGGCAGCGACCTCCCGCTGCTGCTTCCGGAGGTGTGCGTCGTAGGCCCGGTAGTTGGGTCCGCCTGCGTCCAGCTTCCGCCCCTTCTCGGGCTTGGTTGCACCAAGTCCGGGCGTCTCCCCCTCATACGCGGCCGCTGCGGCGCCTGCCAGGACAACGATGTAGCGTCCGTCCTTGAAGTCGGCGGGTGCATTCTCCTTGGCTGTTACTGCGTTGTCCTGCCCGGCCGGCGCCGCGGTGGCGGGAGTGATGGCCATCGAGGTGAGGAGTAGCGGCAAGCCCACGGCAAGCGCCGCTGCCTTCCGGAATCCCCCGCCCCGCATGGGGCTTTTTCCAGTAGATCTCACGTGCAAACCTTTCACGATGTACCGGCCCAGCCATGGTTGGGGGCCCGAAACGACACGGCATGGCACGCGAAGTTACAGATTTTGTCATTTCGTGAGACCAGCCGATCACAGAGTACAGACTGATAGCTGAATATGACATAGGACACAAAACTGAATTTTCCGCCAGTCATACGCCCGCCCGCCGGATTCCTGCCACAGGGGGAAAGGGCACGAAAAAAGGGCGCCCTGAAGGACGCCCTTGAACCCAGCGGAATACGCTCCGCCGCTACTGGCGCGGCGTACGGACCACGTCGCTGATCCACTGCCGGGTCTTCTCATCCACCGGCCCCGCCACCCGGTTCTCCCGGGCGAAACGGTCGGCTTTAATCTTCTGGAGCACCATCCGGCCCAGCCCTGCAAACACTGCTGCGGCGACCACGGGCAACAGCACGGATTTCGAATTTTCAGCCATCCACCAATCCTAGTGATGCCGCCCGTCCAACTCCACAGCACGGGGGCCGGAAACCGCTGCCGGCACCCGTCCGGCAGGCAGGCTGCCCGCGGCCGTCCTGCCGCAACCGGCCGAATACAGGCTGTGGCCCTTCGGCCGGTAGAATGGACGAGCAAGCTCGCGGAGCGCCCGTCCTCATTGTCTGAACTCACGGCCTGACGTCACTGTCTAACACAACGTGCCCCGGACCCGGAACGGCGTGAGACGGCACCACTCCGCTGCGCCCTTACCCAAGCTCACGCACAGGAGTTACCGGATGCCCCGGATCGTTGTTGACGTCATGCCCAAGCCCGAGATTCTGGACCCGCAGGGGAAGGCGATCGTCGGCGCTCTCCCCCGCCTGGGCTTCACCAGCTTCAGCTCTGTCCGCCAGGGCAAGCGTTTCGAACTGACGGTCGACGGCGAGGTGACCGAGGAAATCCTGGCCCAGGCCCGCGACGCCGCGGAAACCCTCCTGTCCAACCCCGTGATCGAGGACGTCGTCAACGTCGAGGTCGTCGAGGCCTGACATGACTGAACTCCCCCTGATCGGAGACGCCCCCGGCGACGCTGCAGTGGCCAGCAGGCTCGCCGGCGCCCGGATCGGCGTCGTCACGTTCCCCGGCACCCTTGATGACCGCGACGCCGCCCGCGCCGTCCGCCTCGCCGGCGGCACCGCCGTCGAACTCTGGCACGCCGACACCGAACTCGGTGACGTAGACGCCGTGGTTATTCCCGGCGGTTTCTCCTACGGTGACTACCTCCGCGCCGGCGCCATCGCCCGCTTCGCGCCGCTGATGTCCAGGATCATCGACGCCGCCAACTCCGACGCCAAGCTGCCGGTGCTCGGTATCTGCAACGGCTTCCAGATCCTCACCGAGTCGCACCTGCTGCCCGGCTCGATGATCAAGAACGACCACTTGAAGTTCATGTGCCGCGACCAGGTCCTGCGCGTCGAGAACAGCAACACCGCCTGGACCCTGGACTACGAAGCGGGCCAGGAGATCACCATCCCGCTGAAGAACCAGGACGGCCAGTACATCGCCGACGACAAGACCCTGGACGCCCTTGAGGCCGAGGGCCGCGTGGTGTTCCGCTACGTTGGCTTCAACCCGAACGGCTCCCGCCGGGACATCGCCGGCATTTCCAACGCAGCCGGCAACGTGGTGGGCCTCATGCCGCACCCCGAGCACGCCGTGGAGGTCGGCTTCGGCCCCGAGACTGTTGTGTCCCGTGAGACGGGTATCGCCGGGTCCGACACCGACGGCCTCGGTTTCTTCACCTCCGTCCTGAACAAGATTGTGGGAGGCGCCAAGTGACCACGGAAACCACCAAGAAGTTCAACATCGACACGGTCGAAAACGCGGCCAAGACCCCGGACGTCGAGCTCCCCTGGGCCGAACTGGGCCTGAAGCAGAACGAGTTCGACGAGGTCGTCAAGGTCCTGGGCCGCCGCCCCACCGGCGCCGAGCTGGCAATGTACTCCGTGATGTGGAGCGAGCACTGCTCCTACAAGTCCTCCAAGAACCACCTGCGCCAGTTCGGCCAGAAGGTCACTGAGGAAATGAAGAAGGACATGCTGGTGGGCATCGGCGAAAACGCCGGCGTGACCAACCTTGGGGACGGCTGGGCCGTGACCTTCAAGATCGAGTCGCACAACTCGCCGTCGTTCGTTGAGCCCTACCAGGGCGCGGCCACCGGCATCGGCGGCATTGTCCGCGACATCATCTCCATGGGCGCCCGCCCCGTTGCCGTGATGGACCCGCTGCGCTTCGGCGCCATCGACCACCCAGACACTGCACGCGTCATGCACGGCGCCGTCGCAGGCATCGGCGGGTACGGCAACTCCCTGGGCCTGCCCAACATCGGCGGCGAAATGGTTTTCGACTCCGTCTACCAGGGCAACCCGCTGGTGAACGCACTGGCTGTCGGCGTCATGCGGCACGAGGACATCCGCCTGGCCAACGCCTCCGGCAAGGGCAACAAGGTGGTCCTGTTTGGTGCCCGCACCGGCGGCGACGGGATCGGCGGCGCCTCCGTGCTGGCCTCCGAGTCCTTCGACGACACCAAGCCGTCCAAGCGCCCCGCGGTGCAGGTGGGCGACCCCTTCGCCGAGAAGGTCCTCATCGAGTGCTGTCTGGAACTTTTCAAGGGTTCCCTCGTTGAAGGCATCCAGGACCTCGGCGCTGCAGGTATCTCCTGCGCCACGTCGGAGCTGGCCTCCAACGGCGACGGCGGCATGCAGGTTGAGCTGACCTCCGTCCTGCTCCGCGACCCCACCCTGACCCCGGGCGAGATCCTGATGTCCGAGTCGCAGGAACGCATGATGGCCGTGGTGACCCCGGAGAACGTGGAAGCGTTCGAGGCCGTCATGGACAAGTGGGCCGTGGAGTACTCCTGGCTCGGCGAAGTGACCGATACCGGCCGCCTCATCATCACTTGGGAAGGCGAGGTGATCGTCGACGTCGATCCCCGCACCGTGGCACACGACGGACCGGTCTACGACCGCCCGTACGCCCGCCCCGAGTGGCAGGACCGCGTGCAGGCTGACACCTTCACCGGCTCTGTCCAGGACGCCGGCCGGCCCGCTGCCCCCGCAGAACTGGCCAAGGCCGTCACCGAGCTGGTGGCATCGCCGAACATGTGCTCCAAGGACTGGATCACCAACCAGTACGACCGCTACGTGGGCGGCAACACCGCCATGGCATTCCCCGATGACGCCGGCGTGGTCCGCGTCGACGAGGAAACCGGCCTGGGCGTGGCCCTCGCCACCGACGCCAACGGCCGCTACACCTACCTCGACCCGTACCACGGCGCGCAGCTGGCCCTGGCCGAGGCGTACCGCAACGTGGCCACCGCGGGTGCCGTACCCATGGCCGTCAGCGACTGCCTGAACTTCGGTTCCCCCGAGGACCCGGACGTCATGTGGCAGCTCGCCGAGGCCATCCGCGGCCTGTCCGACGCCTGCATGGTGCTGGGCATCCCGGTCACCGGCGGCAACGTCTCCCTGTATAACCAGACGGGCACCACGCCCATCCACCCCTCCCCCGTGGTGGCGGTCCTGGGCAAGCTCGACGACGTTGCCCGCCGTACGCCGTCGGGCTGGCGTGAAGACGGCCAGGCCATTTACCTGCTGGGCACCACGGGCGCCGAGCTGGACGGCTCCGAGTGGGCGAACATGCGCGGCCACCTGGGCGGGCAGCCGCCCAAGGTTGACCTTGAGGCCGAACGCGCGCTGGGCGAGATCCTGATCAACGCATCACGCGACGGCATGATCGACTCGGCCCACGACCTGTCCGAAGGCGGCCTTGCGGCAGCCCTGGTGGAGTCCTCGCTGCGCTACGGCGTAGGTGCCCGGATTGCCCTGCAGGACGTCCTGGACCGGGACGGCGTGGACCTGTTCACGGCGCTCTTCTCCGAATCCCAGGGCCGCGCCATTGTTGGGGTTCCCCGTTCGGAGGAAGTCCGCTTCACGGACATGTGCACCGCCCGCGGCTTCGCCCACACGCGTATCGGTGTGGTGGATGCGGCCAGCGGCACCCTGGAGATCAACGGCGTGGAGTCCCTGTCCCTGGACGCCCTCCGCGAAGCCCACGAAGGGACCCTGCCAAAGTACTTCGGCTAGGCACCCCACCCATCGATTGCTCCGTACCTGCCGTTTTGAACCCTTAGAACGGCAGGTGCGGGGGCCCACACCGGCGAGGGACCCGGCCTGAGCTTGCGAAGGCCGGGAGCCGGTGGGGAGCATCGATGCTTAACGCCCCGGTCGCCAGCCGGCCTGCACCAGCGCTGTGCGGATTTTGGCAACCGCAGGTTTCGCATCGTTGAGCATGTGGCGCTTGGAGATCCTGATTTCAGTCCACCCCAGGGCGGTGTAGCGCTCCGAGCGGGCAATGTCCCGCACGATCTGTCCTTCCTCGCCGTGGTGTTCACCCTCGTATTCGATCCCGATCCGGTATGTGCGGTAGCTCAGATCCGGTTCATGGTGCCGTTGGCCGGTGTTGTCGGTGATGGCGACGTTCAGCTCAGGTTCGGGCATGCCTGCCCGGATCAGCGCCAGCCGAAGCAGGGTTTCCTGGGGCGAATCCGAGCCCGCCCGGATGAGCTCCATGGCTTCTTTGGCCTTGCGGAGTCCAACATCTCCGCCATGTCCAGCCAGGTGCGCGCAGGGGTGGTGATGGGGAGTCCGCCCATCGACATCACCTCGCCCCTAAAGAGCTTCATCCGGTGGACGATGACGTGCGGGCGCGCCAGATGCGCTGCGCCTTCGGGCCGGATGAGGTGGTAGGCCTCGAGGCCTTCGTTCTGCCGCCGCTGTGGCAGGCCATGGAGTTCCGCGGCGGTGGCATGCGATGCGGCGCATCGCCCGTTGACTTCGATGAAAGGCCGCACCCCGACGCTCAAGGGGAGTGCCGCCGTCGCGCTTTCCATCCGGATGCCCCGGCCGAAGCGTTCCATCGAACTGTGCCGCCAGCGGCGTGAGGACACTCCGGCCAGCGAGGCGTCGACGAGGGTGAACGGGCGGCCGCGGAGCTCCTCCGGCAGGGGGCGTGGGGTCTTCATCGGTCCATGACACCAGAATGGACCGGGACACGCAGAAGTTATCCACATCCCCCATCGATTGCTGAGCAGGTGTCGTTTTGGCGCCTGAAAACGACAATTACTCAGCAATCGATGGGTGGGGGCGGGGATTAGTCCTCGCTATGGTGGTCACGCTGCCGCGCACTGAGCAGTTCGAACTCCGGCCGGGCTGCCACAAAGCGTTCGACGGCGTCCAGCACCTCAATGAGATGGGCGCGGTCAGCCGCCACCAGCCCGGCGCCCACCTGCGAACGCCGGTACTGGTCGTGGTCCCCCACCTCGGCGACGGAGACGTCGAAGCGCCGCCTGAGCTCTGCGAGCAGCGGCCTGATGACCGAGCGCTTTTCCTTGAGGCTTTGGACGTCGCCCAAGAGGATGTCGAATTCGATCCAGCCGATCCACATGCCTTCATGCTATCGACTGCTCCCTAACTGCCGTTTAGGAGGGCCAAAACGCCAGATACGGAGCAGTCGATGGGCTCAGATGGTGAGTTCGCCCATCCGGTCCCAGCCTTCGCCGTCGAGCTGGCGGCTGATGATCCTGGGGGTTTCTGCCAGGGCCTGCGGCATGTCTGCCATGGCCTGCTTGAAGTGGGGGCTGTTGACGTGGTCGCCGGCGGCGTCGTCCTTGAAAGCTTCCACCAGGACGAACTCGTTGGGGTCGTCCACGCTGCGGGACCAGTCGAACCACAGGTTTCCCGGTTCCTGCCGCGTGGCCTGGGTAAAGCCGGCCACCAGGTCGAGCCAGCGCTCCGACCAGTCGGGCTTGACCTTGAACTTGACGACAATGAAGATCACGGGGGCATTCCTTCCGAGGCGAGAGTGCGTGCCCCTTCAATGTACCGGGACGTCACGTGGCGCTGTGCAGCACGGGTGACCAGTCCGCCGGCAGCGTAGAACCAGTTGGCTGGTTTGCTGAAGGCCCGGATCCGCAGGAACACCTCCCCGCGCCCGTTGATCTCCACTTCGAAGGATTCCTCGCCCCGGGCGGGATGCCCGGGCAACGTTCCGTAGCCAAATCCGGCTGACTGCGGAATCCGCTCCTGCGCAGGTTTCCTAACCCACACCACCTGGCATGGTGCGTTCAGCCGGAAAGGCCCGGCACCGAAGCCGCTGACCACCCGCACCCCCGGTGCCGCCACGGGTGAATCGGCACGGACGCGGAGCCCCGCCCGACGCTGCAGTTCCCAGCCCAGGATGCCGGCGGCTACCCGCTGGTACACCGCCATCCCGCAACCCAGGAAGGCTTCCTCCAGGACCTCCGGGTAGCCCGCAGGGGCGGTGGCGCGCTGGGTGCTGCCGATCCCGGGATAGTTGAGCCCGCCCCGGGCCGGCCTTTTCTCAGCCACGTTCCGTACCAGCCGCTCCGCTCAGCCGGGCCCATCCCAGCTGCTCCTGCTGCCTCCGGCTCAGGCCTGCCACCACAAGGTCGTAGGAGTCCTCCACCATGTCCCTGACCATGTCGTCAGGCAGCGCCCCATCCAGCCGCACACCGTTCCAGTGGGTTTTGTTCATGTGCCAGGCCCCCGTGATTTCAGGATGCGCGGCACGGAGCTGTACCGCGAGGCCCGGCTCGCACTTGAGGTTCACGTAGCCGTCCGGGCTCATCGACGACAAGGCAAAGACCTTGCCTTGGGTCGGGGAACCGCCGGCACTGGAGGCGCGCACCTTGAAGACAGCGGTCTCCGGCCCGAAGGGGTAATCCTCGTAGGCGCCCGGGAATGAGAGGCAAACTTTCCGCAGTGCGTCGGGGTCCATCCAGGAAGCCTATAAAGCCAACGCGTCCGGTGCTAGTCTGCGAGGATGGCACGCGATCAGGGGCTGATACCTGTTCTGGACCTGGGCACGGCGCGGCAGGCCGACGGGTCCTTCAGCGCGGATTTCATCGAGCAGCTGCGGTACGCCACCCACAATGTGGGCTTCTTCCAGATCACGGGCTATGGCGCGGCCCCCGGCCAACCGGAACAGCTTCTGGACACCATCAGGCGCTTCTTCAGCCTTCCGCTCGAGGAGCGCCTGAAACTGGACAACCGGCTTTCACCACACTTCCGCGGCTACACCCGCATGGGCACCGAGGTCACCCAGGGAAAGGCAGACGCGCGGGAGCAGATCGACTACTCGCCCGAGCGGCAGCCCGTTAGGGACTATCCGGAGGACCAGCCGTTCTGGCTGCTGCAGGGCCCCAACCTCTGGCCCGATGAATCGTTCCCCGAGCTTCGCCCCGTGGCCATGGCCTGGGCTGAACTGATGTCCGGGGTGGGGATGGAGCTGCTCAGGGGGATCGCCGTTTCCCTGCAGCTTCCTGAGGACTACTTCGACGAACCGTTCCAGGGGTCGCCGGCATGGATGGGCAAGCTGGTGCACTATGTGGGCGGCGTGGTGGAGGCCGCTGGAGACCAGGGCGTGGGATCGCACGCAGACTACGGATTCGTCACGCTGCTGCTCCAGGACGACGTGGGCGGGCTGGAAGTCCTGCCGCCGGGTGCGGCATCGTGGGTTCCGGTAGAGCCGCTCCCGGGGGCGCTGGTGGTGAACCTCGGCGAAATGCTTGAGGTGGCCACGGAAGGCTACCTGGCGGCCACCATCCACCGGGTACAGGCACCGCCGCCGGGGGTGGACCGGTACTCCGTTCCGTTCTTCTGGTCGCCACGGCTCGACGCGGTCATCCACCCGGTGCCGCTGCCGCCGGAACTGAAGGCTGCAGCGAGGGGAATCACGGATGATCCGGCGAACCCCCTGCTGGCCTCGTTTGGAATGAACATGTTGAAAGGCAGGATGCGGGCGCACCCGGATGTCACGGAGCGGCACTATCCGGAGCTGCTGAAGAGCTAAGGCTGAGAGCCTGTCAGAGATTGAACTTCCATGCCTGCTGCGCCGGACAGCTGTCCATCACCACGTCCAGCCCCGCGTCCTTGGCCCGTTTGGCTGCCGCCTCATCGACGACCCCCAGCTGCATCCATACCGCCTTCGCGCCTGCCGCGATCGCCTGGTCCACGACGGCCCCAACTTTCTGGGAATTCACAAAGCAGTCCACGACGTCGATGGGCAGCTTGGCGGCCGGGATGTCCAGGAGGCTGCGGTACCCGGGTTCGCCGTGGACAGGGTCGCCGGGCAGGTTGACGGGGATGATTTCCATGCCCAGCCGGTCGCGGATGAACAGCGAAGTATCGAACGCGGCCCGCCATTCGTTGGTGCTCAGGCCGACAATGGCCCAGCGTCCTTTGGTGCGCATCAGGCGTTCTATGACTGCAGGATCGTTCGTGTGGCCCATGGGTTCAGCCTACGCGGAGGCAGCGGCGGCAAGCGTGCACCCCGCTGCGCAGCGTCCCCAACCTCTCACGTCAGTAAAGCTAGCGGACGAACTTGTCCCGCCACTTGGCCCCGGGGACAGGGTTATCTGCGGCGGCTGCGCCGGCTCCCTGGCCTGATGGTCCCTGTCCGGCTGTTCCCGGCACACCGGGAGCATCCACTGGCGGTTGTCCTGGGTTGTCCGGATGGCTCCCGTTGCGGTTCCCGGCATCAGGCCCACGGGTGTGTTCCGGCGCTAATGCCGCGTCGGCTTCTGCGGCCTCTTTCCGTTCCGTGGTCCCGTCCTGTCCGTCGGCCGCGGGACCTTCGCCGGGTTCCTGCCCGCCCTGGCCGGGCAAAGGGACAGCTGTGGCCTGCCCGGACTCCTCCGCAGGCTGCGTCTCCACCGGCGGTTCACTGCCAGGGGCGGTGCCGCCCGCCGGCCCGCCGTTATCCTGCGCAGCGTCGTTGCTGCCATCCTGGAGCGGTCCGGGCGCGGCGGCCTGGGGTGTCCGGATAGTCCAGGAGGGGGACCAGTCCTCAAGCAGCTGCTGGACTGAGGGGCTGCCGGTATGGGCAGGATTGGCGGAGCTGGCTGCCACGGTGCCAACTCCCATCCCCATGCCCGCCACCAGTGCCAGCCCGACGACGGTGGGCCGGTGCGCGCGCAGCCGGCGGCGCCGCCCGGGTTCGTCGTTCGGGGTGCCTTCCGCCGTATCGCTGCCTTGCGCGTCCGTCCCGGGTGCGCAGAGACCGGCGGCCAGCAGGGCAGCCAGCTGTCCCGTGGGAGCCGGCACGGGAAGGTCCGCCAGGGAACCGACTGCCAGGAGGGTCCGGCGCAGGCCTGCGTCCTGCCCAAAGCCCGCCTCAAGGAGCAGTTCCTCCACAGTGTCCGCTGTGTGGGGCGCCTGTGGTGTCATGGCTTAAGGTATTCCTTCACATCCGCAAGTTCCCGGAGCTTGAGGAGCGCCCGGCGCTGTAGCTGTTTGACGGCGCCCTCGCTCTTGCCCATGGCTTCCGCGGACTGCTCCACGGTAAGTCCAGCCACGAGGCGGAGGGCCAGTACCTCGCGCTGGTCCTGCGGCAGCGCATCCAGCAGGCCAAGGACCTCCTGCGGTGCTATCCGCTCCAGCGCTTCCGTTTCCGCCGACGAATCCTCGCGCCTGTCCAGCTCAGGTTCGAACGGGAGATTGGCGGGAGTACGGCTCTGGCGCCGGTAGTCGTCCACCATGCGGGCATGGGCCACCGAAAAGATGAATGTGCGCAGCCCGGCGGCTCCCCCGTGCACCGAGCCAAGGCGCGGCAGGACGGAGAGGAACACTTCCTGCATGGCCGCCTCCGGATCCTCGACTCCCCGGGCCGTCAGATAGCCCAGGACCTGTGATGCATACGTCCGGTAGACAACGCTGAACACCGCTGTCCCGGCGGGGCCGTCCAGGGCCTCGTCTGTCAGGGCATCAGTCACGGACGCGGAGCTTTCGGTCAAAGATGGGGTGTGATTGCGCGGAGAGGCCGTCCGGCATGCGGAACGCCTTTTCCCCGCCCCACTTTACCGCCGAGTAACCACCGCCCGGGACCGCCACGCGTATGCTGCCGGTCCGACAAGGCAGCTGCCCCTGCCGTCGGAAAGTGAAAGAGCCGGCCTGGAACGTGATGGGGGACAAGTTCCAGGCCGGCGCTACATAGGGGTAATCGCCGCAGGCACGTAAAGGGTTACGCGCCACCGAAAAAACTTTGAAAACTTTTTCGGGTCAGCGGACCGAGGCGGTCCAGCGGGGCCGGGTGCCCTGCCGCCGCGGGCCCTTGGCGAGAACAAAGGTGTGCCCTCCGGCGGGGACGCGCTGGTCGTCGCACTCGGTCCGTGGTGCAGCCGTGGCCGGTTCCTCCGCCGGAGCAGGGACGCGGGCGGGTGCCTGGCGGGTTGCGGCCCCGGGGGTGGAACAAAGATCGGTGACCAGACCTGTACCGGCGCACTCCCGGACGGCGGCGATGCCGGCAGCGAGGGCGGCCTTGTCCTGGTACGGGCCGGATACGGCCATGACTGCGCCGTCAGGGGCCAGGAGCCGGAACCTGAAAGACGAATCAGAGTCCACAAATGCCTCGAATTTCCCGGCCATGGCAAGTCCTTCCTCGCAGTCACAGGGTGTACAAACGAGTCTCGCGGGCTTCCCGGCAGCCTCACAAGACCAACCACGTTAACCCTGTGTAAATTGCCGCAGGACCCTCCCGCCGGGCGGACGCAAGCGGCGGGACACCCTTGCAAAGGTGCCCCGCCGCCGTCGTAATTTCCTGCTTCTACCCGATCACGGACCGGTCAGTCGTTGATGAGGTCGTTCACCACGATGGTCTGGTCCCGGTCTGGGCCCACGCCGATGGCGGAGAAGCGCGTCCCGGACAGCTTCTCGAGCGCCAGGACGTAGTTGCGCGCGTTTTCCGGGAGGTCCGCGAGGGTGCGGGCGCCGGTGATGTCCTCGGTCCAGCCTTCGAAGTACTCGAAAATCGGTACGGCGTGGTGGAACTCGGTCTGCGTCATGGGCATTTCGTCGTGCCGGACGCCGTCGACGTCGTAGGCCACGCAGACAGGGATCTGCTCGATGCCGGTGAGCACGTCCAGCTTGGTGACGAAGTAGTCCGTGAAGCCGTTGACCCGCGATGCGTGGCGGGCCAGGACGGCGTCGTACCAGCCGCAGCGGCGGGGGCGTCCGGTGTTGACGCCGAACTCACCGCCGGTCTTCTGGAGGTACATGCCCATCTCGTCAAAGAGTTCCGTGGGGAACGGCCCGGCACCAACGCGGGTGGTGTAGGCCTTGATGATGCCGATGGAGCGTGAAATGCGGGTGGGCCCGATGCCCGACCCAACGGACGCGCCGCCGGCGGTGGGGTTGGAAGAGGTCACGAACGGGTAGGTGCCGTGGTCCACGTCCAGGAACGTTGCCTGGCCGCCCTCCATCAGGACCACCTTGCCCTCGTCCAGGGCGGTGTTCAGGACCAGCGTGCTGTCGATGACCAGCGGGCGGAGCCGTTCGGCGAAGGACAGGAAGTACTCCACGATTTCATCCACCACGACGCTGCGGCGGTTGTAGACCTTGACCAGGAGTTCGTTCTTTTGGCGGAGGGAGCCTTCCACCTTCTGCCGGAGGATGGATTCGTCAAAGACGTCCTGCACGCGGATGCCCAGCCTGGCCACTTTGTCCATGTAGGCCGGACCGATGCCGCGGCCGGTGGTGCCGATGGCGCGGCTGCCGAGGAAGCGCTCGGTGACCTTGTCCAGGACCTGGTGGTAGGGGGCCACCAGGTGGGCGTTGGCGGAAACGCGGAGCTTTGAAGTGTCGGCGCCGCGGGCCTGCAGGCCGTCGATTTCCTGGAAGAGGGCCTCGAGGTTGACCACGCAGCCGTTGCCGATGATGGGGACCGCGTTGGGGCTGAGAATGCCTGCCGGCAGCAGTTTGAGTTCGTACTTTTCACCGCCTACGACGACGGTGTGCCCGGCGTTGTTGCCGCCGTTCGGCTTGACGACGTAGTCAACACGGCCGCCGAGCAGGTCGGTGGCCTTGCCTTTTCCTTCGTCGCCCCACTGGGCTCCTACGATCACAATTGCTGGCATGGGATCCTCCCCCATTCGTTCGGGCTGCCAGGTTCCGGCCACACTGTGGCGGTCCTGCGCAGCGCCGTTCATGAGAATGCCCCGAATGTACCGGCTGTCACTGGTCCGATGGCGGCACAGCGACGCAAGAGTTCCGGGGCCCTTACCACCCAAGTTTAGCCGATGGGCGACTTTGTCCACTCGTTGGTCCGCCGCGGCCCTTCCCGCAGCGCGGGCTGCTGCAGGAAGGGACCGCGGCGGAGCGTCAGCGTGGGCCGCTACTCGTCGTCGGCTTCCTCACCCGGGCGGGAGGTCTGGGTGGCGAGGCTGTCCCAGAAGGAGGTGTCGGCGTCGGCGATTGAACCGTCAGCGATGGCGGCGGCGGTGGCCGTCAGCGTGGTGACGGTCTGCTTGATCAGGTAGCCGTTACTGCGCAGCCCCAGGGCGTAGCCGTCCAGGTAGTGGTCGGACATGCCGCGCATCTCGAAGAGCAGCGTCGCAATGCCGTACTCCACGGCGATGCCGTTGCGGCTGATGGTCTCGGCGCTGCCGCCCACGTACTTGCCCAGGTGGCCCCAGCCAGTGGAGTCGACATTGTCGAAGACCACCGCGCCCAGCTGCTTGGACTTCTGCACCACTGCCGGATCGGCGTTGGGCGTGGTGGGGTACAGGATCGAGCCGGACACCAGCTTTCCGTCACGTTCACTGCGCGTGCCCTGGTGGTGGAGGTCGATCATGTAGTCCACCTGGTACTTGCGCATCACGTTGTTGTGCAGCGCCTGCGTTTCAGGCTGGACCTTGGCCACGTGGTCCCTGTTGAGGTCCACTTCCTCGGCGTTGTAGCGGGTCATGTTGCGGTCGCCCTTGACCAGGTAGTCGTCCAGGGAGAAGTTAACGTCCCCCATCGCACCGTCGGCGTTAAGCATGGGAACAACGAGGATGTTCACGCCGTCAAGGATGTCCCCTGACTTGCCGGTGCCCAGGTGCTTGACGAATTCCAGGGCGCCCTCGGTGGTGAGCTGTTCGTTGCCGTGCTGCTGAGTCAGGTAGAGGATGGTGGGGTTGGCGGGGTCCGAAATGTACTTGACCAGGTGGATGTCCCGGCCCTTGACCGTTTGGCCAATGACTTCCAGCTCCATGGCGGGCTGGCGGGCGTCCTGGTCTTTGAGGAACGCAACCATCTGGTCGTAGGTGGCAAGCTTCGATGTGGTGATCTGGCCGTTGCCGTCGTAATTGGGGCCTTCGCCGACGGCGAGGGCCGGCGCCGGGACGGTCACTGCCGCCAAAGCCAGCGCTCCGGTTGCTGCCAGGGTCCTGAAGGTTGCCAGGGTTTTTCTCACGGTGCGGTACCTCTTTCGAGTGCATAGGGTGTGTCCAGCCAGCGGTGATCCCCCATATGCCGGCTGTGACAAAAGCCAACCAACCTGAACGAATGCTGTCAATGGACGTGACAGGAATCTGCAGTCAGTTATTACGTTGCGAAACCCTGCGGACCGCGTTTATTGGTTGCCCTGGACCGGCGTTTCGTTTCGCGGGGCTTGCTAAACTGGGAAAGGCCGACCAGGAATCGGCCCACCCCAACTAACCGCCGTTGATGAGCTGTGCCGTCGTGCGCCCATTTTCACCGGCGGAAGCAACAACAATCCCCGCAGGAGATCAAGCACTACATGACAGCCCTGGCACCCGAATCTTTCCATGAGCAACTCCTGAGCCGCCGCTACGAACCCAACGTCGCGGCCGTCAATGAACTGTGCGATTCCCTGCAGGACGCCAAGCCCGGCACCGTAGTGCCCTACGTCGACCCCATGCACGATGTGGACGAGTGCCGCATCATCAGCCTGTACTCGAACATCGGCGAGGCTGACAAGTCCGGGTTCATCACCCCCGGGGACCACGATGCCGTGACCCGGATGCTCGGCATCCAGTGGAAGCTGGGCCTGCGTCCCGAATTCGTGATGCCGTGGAACGTCCACCCGTGGCACCTCCCGGGAGAGCCCAACGGAAAGTTCACCCCGGACCAGATCTCCGCCGGCCTCAAGCCGCTCCTGAAGTTCCTGGCGCTGGTTCCCCGCGCGTCGGTGATCGTGGCGCACGGCACCGAGGCCAACCGCCTCGCCAACCTGCTGCTGAAGACCGAAGTTCCGCTGCTGTGGCGCCGCGGCCTGAAGACCTACAAGGTGCGTTCCCTCAGCGGCCGTGCGTTCGCCGGTTCGCCCGCCCGCCAGGAGGAGTACCTCGAGGACATGCGCGTGGCCTACACCGACGCCATGGCACGTACGGGCCTGCAGAAATCCCCATCCGCGCCCTAACCCCGCAAGTCAGCGCCGGCCACCCTGCGGATGTGGGCCCATGCCATTAGAATCACCGCTTACGACGGCGGCAGGTCACCCTTTCTCCAAAAGGTGACCTGCCGCCGTCGTACTTTATTCAGTGCTTGCTATTTCGCCTCGATGGCAGCCTTCGCCGACGGGTCGGAGTCGTTCAGGAACTTCTCGATCCGCTCAGGCTCCTCCGCCTCGCCGATGGCGGCGGAGGCCCGGCCCAGCGAGTACAGGGCCCGCAGGAACCCCCGGTTGGGCTCGTGCTCCCACGGGATGGGCCCCACGCCCCGCCAGCCGTTGCGGCGCAGCGAGTCCAGTCCCCGGTGGTAGCCCACCCGGGAGTAAGCGTAGGAATCGATGGTGCGCCCCTCCGCCCAGGCCTCCTCGGCCAGCACGGCCCACAACAGCGAGGATGTGGGGTGCTTGGCCACGAGGTCCAGGGCCTCCTGGCCCGCGTCAAGCTGCTCGTAGACCTCGGTCTCGGCAGGCAGGAGCGTAGGTTCCGGGCCCATCAGGTTCCGGCGGAACTCGTCCGACATCTAGAAGGTCTTTCCGGCCGAACCGAGCTGCTTGGTGGCTTCCACCACGCGGGCTGCCAGGCCGGCTTCGGCGGAGGCGCCCCAGACGCGCGGGTCGTAGGTCTTCTTGTTGCCGACCTCGCCGTCGACCTTCAGGACGCCGTCGTAGTTCTTGAACATGTGGTCGGCCACCGGACGCGTGTAGGCGTACTGGGTGTCGGTGTCGATGTTCATCTTGATGGTGCCGTAGGAGACTGCGTCGGCGATCTCCTGGTCCGAAGAGCCGGAGCCGCCGTGGAAGACGAGGTCGAACGGGCTGTCCTTGCCGATCTTGGCACCCACCTGGGCCTGGATGTCCTTCAGGATCTCCGGACGGAGCTTGACGCCGCCGGGCTTGTAGACGCCGTGGACGTTGCCGAAGGTGAGGGCCGTGATGTAGCGGCCGTTCTCGCCGGCGCCCAGTGCCTCGATGGTGGCCAGGGCGTCTTCCACCGTGGTGTAGAGCTTCTCGTTGATCTCGTTCTCAACGCCGTCTTCCTCGCCGCCCACGGTGCCGATTTCGACCTCGAGGATCATCTTGGCGGCAGCGGTGCGCTCCAGCAGTTCACGGGCGATGCGCAGGTTTTCCTGCAGGGTCTCGGCGGAGCCGTCCCACATGTGCGAGTTGAAGATCGGGTTGCGGCCGGCCTTGACCTCAGCCTCGGAGGCAGCGAGCAGGGGCAGGACAAAGCCGTCCAGCTTGTCCTTGGGGCAGTGGTCCGTGTGCAGGGCGATGTTGACGCCGTAGTTCTTGGCGACTTCGCGGGCGAACGCCGCGAAGCCCAGGGAACCGGCAACCATGTCCTTGGTGGAGGCGCCGGACCAGTAGGCAGCACCGCCGGTGGAGACCTGGACGATGCCGTCGGACTCGGCTTCGGCGAAGCCGCGCAGGGCCGCGTTCAGCGTCTGCGAGGACGTCACGTTCACGGCCGGGAATGCGAAGCCGCCCGCCTTTGCGCGGTCGATCATCTCGGAGTAGATCTCTGGGGTTGCAATGGGCATGCTGACTCCTATGCTGAGGTTCGTCTGTGGGCTGGTAACCCTGGAGTACCGCTTACGGCTAGCACCATCCTAATACGAAGGTGATGGCTGTCAGGCTGCGGTAGCGGGGGTTATGGTGACGTTGAAGCCGAGGTTGTTGAGCTTTTTGATGGCGTTGTTTTTGGCTTTGATCGGGTCCAGACGGGTGAAG
>NZ_BRCG01000007.1:0-196704 GCF_023708005.1 Pseudarthrobacter sp. NCCP-2145
GGGCTGCGGCGGCCTGGGCGGGGGCCGACGGCGCTTGGGCGGCGGGAGGATTCGGGGCGGACATCCCACAAGTCTAAAGGTTAGACGTTTGATGTTTGCGGTTCTGTGGCCAAGCTCTCCCGGCTTCCCGGCGGCGGCCAATAGACTGCCAGCGGGAGCCCGGACGCCATGGACCGGACCCCGGCGCGCGATGCGGAAGGGACAGCTTGTGAAGGCTTCGCAGGGACTTGAGATCGAAAAGAAGTACGACGTCGACGACGATGCCGCCGTGCCCGCGCTGGACAGCCTTCCCGGCGTGGCCAGGGCCGGGGCGCCCCACACCGCCATCCTGGAAGCCGTTTACTTCGACACCGCCCGGCACATCCTCGCGTCCCGCCGGATCACCCTTCGGCGCCGCACGGGCGGAACCGACGCAGGCTGGCACCTGAAGCTGCCGCCGCTGGAGTCCGGCGGCGGCACAGCGGAACCCCAGCAGCGGCGGGAACTGCACGCCCCGCTGGGACAGCCCGGCGTGGTGCCGGACAGCCTGCTGGTCCACATCCAGGCGTACCTCCGCGGAGCGGCCGTGGCACCGGTGGTCCGGCTCGAGACCAGGCGCACCACCCACGCCCTCTACGGCGGGGACGGCACGCACCTGGCAGACCTGGCCGACGACCGCGTGACCGCTGAGCGCCTCCATCCGGGAAAGGGAGAAGGCTCCGTCCCCGGCGGGCAGCAGTGGCGCGAGTGGGAGCTGGAACTTGTCCACGGCGGGCCCGAGCTTTTTGCCCCGGCCGAGGAACTGCTGGTCCAGGCCGGCGCACGCCCTGCAGGCCATGCCTCCAAGCTGGCGCGTGCCCTCGGCGGCGGAACGGGCGGCCAAAGCACCCACAACGGAAGCGCGCCGGACGGAAGCACCCCGGACCTTGCTGCCGGCAAGAAGGCGCCAGCGGCCGCCGTCGTCACCGTGTACCTCGCCGGGCAGATCCAGGAAGTCCTGGCCCAGGATCCTGGGGTCCGGCTGGAGGAACCCGAGTCCGTGCACAACATGCGCTCAGCGGTCCGGCGGATCCGTTCCGCGCTCGCGGCCTACCGCAAGCTGTACACCGCCCGCCCGGTGCGGCATCTGCGCGATGAACTGAAGTGGCTGGGCCAGTTGCTGGGCGGTCCGCGGGACGCCGAGGTCCTGCTGGACAGGCTCCGCGGGCACCTGGGTGAACTGCCGCCGGGCGAGGGGGTTGCTGCTGCCAGTGACCGGGTGGAGCGCAAAGTGGGCGGCGCGTTCGACGACGGGTACCGGCAGCTGCAGGAAGCACTGCGCTCCGACCGCTACTTCCGGCTCCTGGACGAACTTGAGGCCTTCCGGGACGCCCCGCCGGTCCGGTCGGAGGCCGTGGCGCGGGGCCGCCGGGAGTCCGCGAAAGCAGTGGACAAGTCGGCCCGGCGGCTGCGGCGCTCGCACAAGGCGGCAACGCGTGCCAGGCGCGGAACGGACCACGAAAACGCCCTCCACCAGGTACGCAAGGATGCCAAGCGGCTCCGGCACGTGGCGGAAACGGCGGCCCTGGTGCATGGCAGGCGCGCCGGGAAGGTGGCCAAGGCGGCGCAGCGGCAGCAGAAGATCCTGGGCGACTTCCATGACGCCGTGATAGCCCGCGACCTGTTGATCACCGTGGGTTCGCGCCAGGAGCAGACTGCCGCGGCCGCGGTCTTCGCCGCACTGGAGAACCGGCAGGACGAGCTGATGAAGGACGCCGAAGCCAAGTACCGGAAAGCCCGCAGGAAATCCCGCGAGCTGCTGCGCCGCGGGGTCCTTTAACGCCGGTGGCTACTTGCCCTGCCGGGCGCCCAGCCGGGCTACGGCCAGGGCCAGCCAGAGCTGGACGCGGTCCGTGGTGACGGCGGGGTCGTACCCGGTCAGCTCGGTGATCTGCGCCAGCCGGTAGCGGACCGTGTTCCGGTGCAGCGTGAGTTCCTCCGCCACCGCGGCCACCGAGCCGTTGTTGTTGAGGTAGCTCTCCAGGGTGGTCATCAGCTCCGAGCCGTGGGTGGCATCGAAGGTCCGGAGCGGGTTCAGGGACTCATTGGCCATGTCCGCCAGCGGCACGTCCTCGCTGGCCAGCAGCAGCGATGTGAGGCTCAGCCGCTCCGGTTCGTTGACGGGCAAGCCGTGGCTGGCGGCATCCCGGGCCTCGAAGTAGCTCCACCGCAGGCCGTTCGGTTTGGTGTACGCCCCGCCGATTCCGATGGTCGCGTGGAGGCCCGCCTCGGCGAGGTGGTCACTCAGCTTGCGGGCCAGCGCAGGTGCGCCGCCGCCGTCGTCATTAATCACCAGCACCAGGTCCTTGCCCACGACGGCGGCCACGGCGTTCTCCAGTTCGCGCGGCACGGAGGTGCTCACCAGCGCTTTGTTGTGCGCGGCGGACACGGCCAGCAGCACCACGTTCTTGCGGGTGCTGTTCACGCCCACGCCCGCCAGGCGCCGCTGGGCCTCGCTGGTTTCCAGGGCCCCGTGGATGACGTCCTCGAGGACCTGGCCGCACAATGCCCGCTGGGCCTGGCGCTGCTTGACCATGTTGTTCAGTTCAACGCTGATCAGGTTCTGGGCGTAGCCGATGATGCCTGAATCCTCGAAGGGCTGCCGGACCCACAGGGTGCAGGCGTCCCGCCGGCCGGTGGGGACGGGGTAGGAGGACCATGTGTCGGCCGAGGGAGGTTCGCTGCTGCTGTTGTAGAGCTGGGCCGTGAACTGGGTCAGGGCAACATCGGTGCGCAGCATGCCGCCCAGGTGCTTGAGGAGCTCGGAGAGCCCGCCGCCGGTGAGCAGTGCGCGCGCCAGCACCTGGTGCCCGGCGATCAGCCGTTCGAGCTTCGCGTAGTGGTCCGCGGACTGGGCGTCGGCCACCAGTTTGCCGATGGCGATGAAGGGCGTCTCATAGGGGACCTCCACCACGGGCAGTCCCCAGCGGTTGGCTTCCGCCAGCAGGGCCGGGGGGACTGCCTCGTGCGAGAGCCCCACGCCAAAGCCGATGCCCACGGCGCCGGCCCGCTGCACCTGTCGGACAAAGCGCCGCTGTTCCGGGGCGGACCGCAGGCGCAGGCCGGTGGTGAGGATCAGTTCGCCGCCGTTGATGAAGCGGTGCGGGTCCTCAAGTTCGGTCACGGCCACCCAGTTGATGTCCTGGTGCCAGGTGGTTTCCGCGAGCCCGGCCTTGGTCAGCTTCAGGGAGTTCACACCCAAGAGGGCGGCAAGGGAAATGGCCATGGATCAAGGATAAAGGGGCGCTGGGCAACCGCACTAAACAGGTTCAGGAAGGGTGTGCAGGTGGCTATTCACGGCGCAAGGGCGCTGGCATAGGCTCTAGGCAGTTCCATCCTTCCGCCCTGAATTCCGCCCGGGCGCGGACGGCCCCTACGAAAGAGGTTGCACACCGTGGTCCAAACCTTGCAGAACTTCATCAACGGCAAGTTCGTCACCCCTGCCGGCACCGCCCTGCTGGACATCGTGAACCCCACGAACGGCGAGGTCGTGGCGCAGTCGCCCGTCTCGGTGCAGGCCGATGTGGACGCTGCCATGACCGCGGCCAAGGACGCCTTCAAAACCTGGAAGCACGTCACCCCGGGCCAGCGCCAGCTCATGCTCCTCA
Organism: Pseudarthrobacter sp. NCCP-2145; assembly: GCF_023708005.1. Classification (NCBI taxonomy): domain Bacteria; kingdom Bacillati; phylum Actinomycetota; class Actinomycetes; order Micrococcales; family Micrococcaceae; genus Pseudarthrobacter; species Pseudarthrobacter sp. NCCP-2145. The sequence goes on from NZ_BRCG01000007.1 coordinate 3,627, forward strand.
AGCTCGCTGACGCCGTCGAGGCCAACAGCGATGAACTCGTGGAAGCCCAGCACCGCAACACCGGCCAGGTGCGCTCCCTGATCGCCTCGGAGGAGGTGGCCGCCGGTGCCGACCAGCTCCGTTTCTTTGCCGGCGCGGCCCGCATCCTCGAGGGCAAGTCCGCCGGCGAATACTTCGAAGGCCACACCTCCTACGTGCGCCGCGAGCCCATTGGCGTCGTGGCGCAGGTGGCACCCTGGAACTACCCGTTCCTGATGGCCATCTGGAAAATCGGTCCCGCACTGGCAGCCGGCAACACCGTGGTGCTCAAGCCCTCGGACACCACGCCGGAATCCACCCTGGTCCTGGCCCGCCTGGCCGGTGAGATCTTTCCGGCCGGCGTCCTGAACGTGGTGCTGGGCACCGGCGAAACCGGCGCAATGATGGTTGACCACAAGGTCCCCGGCCTGGTGTCCATCACCGGCTCCGTCCGCGCCGGCATCGCTGTGGCCTCGGGTGCGGCCAAAGGCCTCAAGCGTGCCCACCTCGAGCTCGGCGGCAAGGCTCCCGCCATTGTCTTCAAGGACGCCGACATCAAGAAGAGCGCGGCGGCGATTGCCGAATTCGCGTTCTTCAACGCAGGGCAGGACTGCACGGCCATCACGCGGGTGCTGGTGGAGGATTCCGTGCACGACGACGTCGTGGCGGCAATGGTGGAGCACACCAGGACCCTGCGCACGGGCTCGCAGAACGACGAGGACAACTACTTCGGCCCGCTCAACAATATCAACCACTTCAACGCCGTCAGCTCCGTGGTGGAAAACCTGCCGGAGAACTGCAGGATTGTCACCGGCGGCCACCGGGCGGGGGAGAAGGGCTACTTCTTCGAACCCACCATCGTCACCGGCGCCAGGCAGACCGACGACATTGTCCAGAAGGAAACCTTTGGACCCGTCATCACGGTGCAGAAGTTCAGCACCGAGGAGGAGGCCGTTGAACTGGCGAACGACGTTGACTACGCCCTGGCCTCGAGCGTCTGGACCAGCAACCACGGCACGGCCATGCGGCTCAGCCGGGACCTCGATTTCGGTGCCGTCTGGATCAACACCCACATCCTCCTCACCGCCGAAATGCCCCACGGCGGTTTCAAGCAGTCCGGCTACGGCAAGGACCTCTCCATGTACGGCGTGGAGGACTACACGCGCATCAAGCACGTCATGTCCGCCCTCGACGCGTAACCGCGCCTTCCATTTCGACCGCACCAAATCCCAGGCTTCAAAGAAAGGCCTCCCCCATGACCACCACAGCATCAGACATCACCTTCCGCCTGGAGCAGAAGCGCCGGGTCCAGGCTGACTTCCCCGGACCCAAATCCGTGGCCCTGACGGAACGCCGCAAGGCAGTCGTCGCCGCCGGCGTAGCCTCCAGCGTCCCCGTCTACGTTGCAGACGCCGACGGCGGGATCATCCACGACGTCGACGGCAACTCCTTCATCGACCTCGGCTCGGGCATCGCCGTGACGAGCGTCGGCGCGTCCGATCCCGCCGTCGTCGGGGCCGTCAAGGAAGCCGTGGAGCACTTCACCCACACCTGCTTCATGGTGACCCCCTACGAGGGCTACGTGGCGGTGGCCGAACAGCTGAACCGCCTTACCCCGGGCAGCCACGAGAAGCGCACCGTCCTCTTCAACTCCGGCGCCGAGGCTGTGGAGAACGCCGTCAAGGTGGCCCGCCTCGCCACCGGACGCGACGCCGTCGTGGCGTTCGACCACGCGTACCACGGCCGGACCAACCTCACCATGGCGCTCACCGCCAAGGCCATGCCGTACAAGACCAACTTCGGCCCGTTCGCGCCCGAGGTCTACCGCATGCCCATGAGCTACCCCTACCGCGAGGAAAACCCGGAGATCACCGGTGCCGAGGCCGCCAAGCGTGCCATCACCATGATCGAAAAGCAGATCGGCGGGGACCAGGTTGCCGCGATCATCATCGAACCCATCCAGGGCGAGGGCGGCTTCATCGTCCCGGCCGAGGGCTTCCTTCCGGCACTGGCCGCGTGGGCCAAGGACAAGGGCATCGTCTTCATCGCGGACGAGGTCCAGTCCGGCTTCTGCCGCACCGGTGAATGGTTCGCCGTCAACCACGAGGGCGTTGTCCCGGACATCCTGACCATGGCCAAGGGCATCGCCGGCGGCATGCCGCTGTCCGCCATCACCGGCCGGGCAGACCTGCTGGACGCCGTCCACCCGGGCGGCCTGGGCGGCACCTACGGCGGCAACCCGGTTGCCTGCGCCGCTGCGCTGGCCTCCATTGGCTCCATGGAGGAGTACAACCTCAACGGGCGTGCCCGCCACATCGAGGAACTCGCCACCGGCCGGCTCCGCGAACTCCAGACCGAGCTCGCCGCCGCCGGGACCGCCGTGATCGGTGACATCCGCGGCCGCGGCGCCATGCTGGCCATTGAACTGGTCCAGGCAGGCTCCAAGGAACCCAACCCGGAACTGACCAAGGCCGTGGCCGCTGCCTGCCTCAAGGAAGGCGTCATCATCCTGACGTGCGGAACCTACGGCAACGTGATCCGCCTGCTGCCGCCGCTGGTCATCACCGATGACCTGCTCAACGACGGCCTGGACGTCCTCGCCGCCGCCATCAGGGCCAACGCGTAACACCCGCCCCTAACCAACGCCCCCGCAAGGGCGCACACAGCCCCAGGCCCCGGAGAGCATGCTTCCGGGGCCTGGGGCTTTCCTGTTTGGGCAGCGGTTGTCCGGGGAACGCCTGCCGGGGCGGTCCGGATCAGCGAAGGACGGAGTCCAGCGGAATGTACTTCAGGTTGGACGTTGTCCCGCCGCTGTTCTCTTCGTCGTGGACCACCAGGAGTCCCTGTTCAAACTGCGGCCCGGCGTCCAGTGCCGTCACGTCCAGGCCGTCGGTTCCGGACACGCCGTCGATATCCCCGTTGCCGCCCACACTGAACTTCCTGACGAAGGCGTTGCTGCCGGACCGCTCATAGATGGCAATGGTGGAGTCGCCCTGGCTGGACACGAAAAGGTGCCCTGATCCGCCGGGGCCGTAGCTGATGCCCAGCCCCTCCACGTCTGCCACGAGCCGCCCTGCACCGGTTTTGTCCACGGCGGTCCGTTCCTTGCCGGCGTCGGGTTCGGCGCTGTACTTCCACACGCCGACGTCTTCCTGCGCGATGTAGAGGTGCCCCAGCTCGTCGTCCGCCACGCAGCTTTCCGTGATGCTGCTGACCGGAAGCTCCCTGACGAGCTCCGCCTCCACCCGGCCGTCGCCGTCGTCAGCCAACTCGAACTGTTGGATGGGTCCTTCCTCGTTCGGGGTGACAAAGGCGTAGAACTTGCCGCTGGCGCTGCTTCGGTACATGCAGAAGCCGTAGTTGGGTGCGAACGTCTGAATGTCGCCTGCCGCTACGGGTGTGAGTTCCCGGGTCTGTGTGTCCAGGGTCCACAGGGCCAGGGTGTCGTCCGTCCGGTTGTTCCCGCCCACCAGCACGGCCGTTTCCCCGGACAGCGGAAACCCTGTCCTCAGGTCGACGTTGCCGATCTTCCCGTCCGGACGGAAATGGATCAGTTCGCCGTCCATCCCAAAGACAGCGATGCCCCCGTCCGTGTCTGCCTTGTTGTCCGCGATCACCACGCTGTTGGCCGGATTGGCGGGGTCCACCCAAATGGCCGCGTCATCCGCTACGTCTCCCGACCCCGAGAAGCTGGACGTTTCCACCGCGGGTCCCCCTGCCGCCGGGGCCGTTGCCGTTGTGGCGGGCGGGGAAGGTTCAGGGCTGGCAGGCCCGGGCGGCCGGTCCCCTGGCGGAAGGGTGGTGATCAGCACCAGCGCCGCCAGGACGGCAAGCGCGAGGAGCGCGGCGACGGCGATACGGATGCGGGTACGCCTGGTGCTTCCCGCGGCAGGAGAGGTCATGTGCCCCGCTTTGCGCGCCGGGCCACCGAGTTCCTGCGCGCCGTCCCCAGCATGTCCACGGTCAGGACGGCCAGGGCCAGCCACACCACGCCGAACCCGATCCAGCGGTCCACGGTCATCGCTTCCCTGAACACCACGAGGGCAATGATGAACTGCAGGACGGGGGCGCAGTATTGGAGGAGGCCGATGGTGGTCATGGGCAGCCTGCGGGCGGAAGCGCCGAAGAACAGCAGCGGAACCGCGGTGATCACCCCGGACGCCACCAGGAGCCAGAAGTGGCCGGGACCCTGGGTGGTGAGGGTGTCGGTTCCGGTCGCGGCCAGGAAGATCATGGTGGCGGCTGCGAAGGGGGCCAGCACCATGGTTTCCACGCTGAGGCTCGTGACGGCGTCCACCCGCGGCCCCACGCGTTTCTTGACGAACCCGTACAGGCCAAAGCTGAACGCCAGGGTCAGCGCGATCCAGGGGAGCTTGCCGTAGGAGTACGTCAGGACGCCCACCGCCACGAACCCGATGCCGACGGCGGCCCACTGCAGCGGCCGCAGCTTTTCCTTCAGGACAAACACGCCGAGCAGCACGGACACCAGCGGGTTAATAAAGTAGCCGAGGGACGCCTCAACGGCCTGTCCTGTGGTGACTCCATAGGTGTAGGTAAGCCAGTTGACGGCGATCAGGAGGGCGGCCAGGGCCAGGGATCCGAACACAGCGCGGTTCCGGAGGGCCTGGGCCAGGGCGGACCAGGCACGGGTGACCGTGATGAGGAGTGCGCAGAACAGCAGCGACCACACCACCCGGTTGGCCACGATTTCGACGGCGCCGGCCGGCATGAGCACAAAGAAGTACAGCGGGAGCAGCCCCCACAGCCCGTAGGCGGCGATGCCGAAGAGGACTCCCGCCGTCGTCTCCTTGTCCACTGCCTTGGGCCCCGCTGCCGGGGAAGAAGGGCCGGAGGAGGAACCGGCGGCAGCCGCGGGAGCCGGGGCGCTGAGGGAGGACGATCCGTCGGGAGAGGGCACGAAACCCATAACACCACCTCAGTGGCAGGTATTCCAGCAGGCAGGACATGCAATCCGGGAAATAGTCAGTAGGCTTGCTTTCATGACATTCGCGAAGCGGCCGGGCACGGCCCTGTGAGGCTCCGTCGCAGCAATGCCTCAGGCCGGGGCTACCGCCGTGTCGCCGCCGGCAAGGGCTTCAGCTACCGGGACCTCGATGGTTCAACGCTGCCGCCCGGCCCCGTCCGGGACCGGCTGGAGAGCATTGGCATCCCGCCGGCCTGGACCGACGTCTGGATTGCCCCGTTTGAGAACGGGCACATCCAGGCCACCGGGCTGGATGCCGTGGGCCGGCGCCAGTACATCTACCATCCGGAATGGCGGGAACGGAAGGACCGGGTCAAGTTCGACCGCGCCCTGCAGCTGGCCGAATCGCTGCCTGCTGCCCGGCGTCGGGTCACCATGGACCTGCGCGGGGAAGGGTTCCCGCGCGAGCGTGTCCTCGCCGGCGCTTTCAGGATGCTGGACAGCGGGTCCCTGCGGGTGGGGTCCGAACGGTATACGAACGAGAACGGCAGCCACGGGCTGGCCACCCTGCTGTGCGCCCATGTCCAGGTGCGCAAGGACCGGGTCCACCTAAGTTTCCCGGCCAAGAGCGGAAAGGACTGGGAATCTGAAATCCGCGACGCCGACCTCGCCGCCCTGCTGCGCCTGCTCAAGCGCCGCGGCGGAAACGCCAGGCTCCTGGCGTACAAGGAGGGCCGGCGCTGGCGTCCTGTCACCAGCGCGGACATCAACGCCTACGTGAAGGAGCGGACCGGCTCGGACTTCACCGCCAAGGACTTCCGGACCCTGCGCGGGACCGCGGCTGCCGCCGCCAGCCTGGCACGGACCGGCCCGCAGCGGACGGCCGCCAAGCGCAAGCGTGCCATCAGCCGGGCCATGGTTGACGCGTCCGAGGTGCTGGGCAACACCCCGTCCATCGCCCGCAAGAGCTACGTGGACCCGCGCGTGCTGGACCACTACCACGAGGGCGAAACCATCGACCCCAAACGGCCCGACTCCGCCGAGGCCGAGCTCCGGGCGCTGCTTTACCGGGAAGGCGACGTGGTTCCGCTGGCGAAAAGCGGCTGAGGCCTAGAATAGGGGACTGTGCGCTACCTGTTCGGCGCGACGTCACGCATCAGATGATCAGTTCAGAAGGGCTTCCGGTGTCCAACCACAGCGAAACCACCTCTTCCCGTCCCCTCCGCGTCGCCATTGTGGGCGCGGGACCGGCGGGCGTCTACGCTGCGGACATCCTGACCAAGTCCAGCGGGGTCAAGGACGGCGACTTCGAGGTCAGTATCGACCTGTTCGAGGCCTACCCGGCGCCGTATGGCCTGATCCGTTACGGCGTGGCCCCGGACCATCCCCGCATCAAGGGCATCGTCAACGCGCTGCACAAGGTCCTTGACCGCGGCGACATCCGGTTCCTGGGCAACGTGACCTATGGCCGTGACCTCACCCTCCACGACTTCCGCGCCTTCTACGACGCCGTGATCTTCTCCACCGGCGCCGTCAAGGACGCGGACCTGGACATCCCCGGCATCGACCTGCAGGGCTCGTTCGGCGGTGCGGACTTCGTCTCCTGGTACGACGGCCACCCGGATGTGCCGCGCGAATGGCCGCTGGACGCCAGGGAAATCGCCGTGATCGGCAACGGCAACGTGGCCCTGGACGTGGCGCGGATGCTGGTCAAGCACCCCGAAGAGCTGCTGAGCACCGAGATCCCGGACAACGTGTACGCCGGCCTGAAGGCTTCCCCGGTCACGGACGTGCATGTGTTTGGCCGCCGCGGCCCTGCCCAGGTGAAGTTCACGCCGCTGGAGCTGCGCGAACTGAGCCACATGAACGACGTGGACATTGTGCTCTACCCCGAAGACTTCGAATTTGATGAAGCCTCCGATGAAGCCATCCGCAGCAACAACCAGATCAAGACCATGGTGAACACCCTCACCAACTGGCTGGTCGAGGAACACGCCGAGTCCGAGAATCCGTCCTCCCGGCGGCTGCACCTGCACTTCCTGCACAGCCCCGTGGAGGTACTTGCCGAAGGCGGGGACAGCGGCACGGGCAAGGTGGGCGGCATCAAGTTCGAGCGCATGCAGCTGGACGGCACCGGCAACGTGAAAGGCACAGGGGAGTACATCGAATACCCCGTCCAGGCGGTCTACCGGGCCATCGGCTACCACGGCTCCGCCCTGGACGAACTCGAGTACGACGCCAAGCGGGGCGTCATCCCCAACGAAGGCGGCCGCGTCCTGGACGCCGAAGGCAACCCGGTTCCCGGCATCTACGCCACCGGCTGGATCAAGCGGGGACCGGTGGGCCTGATCGGCCACACCAAGGGCGACGCCCTGGAGACCATCGGCTTCCTGCTCGAGGACCGGCTGACCCTGCCGCCGGCCCAGAACCCCGACCCCCAGGCCATCATCGACCTGCTGGAAGAGCGCGGCATCGAATACACCACGTGGGAGGGCTGGAACAGGCTGGACGCCCACGAGGCACAGCTCGGTGCGGCCTGGACCGGTCCGGAAGGCCTGGACCACGTGGTCCGCGAACGCATCAAGGTGGTGCCGCGCGAGGAGATGATCCGCATCTCCCGCGGCTGACCCACCCTCGACCCCGGCTGGGAGGCTAGGTGGGGGAGGAGGGCCGCGCTACAATGGCCACCACCCCTTGGCCGGCAGCGTGCGGCCATGTCCCCTGCAGACGGATTGCAGCAACCAGGAGTTCGATGACGAACCTCACCCAGCCCGGCGCCGGCGAGTCGCTGCAGCTCCGCGCCCTGGCCGCGCACGAGCAGCTCGACGGCGGCACGTTCGCCGATGCCCCGGAGCTGCCCGGCCTGCGTGCACTGATCCGCGAATCCTGGCAGCGGTCGGCAGGCTTCAAAGCGAACCCGGACAATCCGGCGGCCCCGCTGGCCATGGACCTGGACGAACTGGACGACTACCGCAGGCAGCACCCCCTGGCCGCCATCATGCCGGTGATCAACAAACTCCTGGTGCAGCCCAGCCATGACAGCGGCCTGCTGGTGGCGGTGGGCGACGAAGTGGGCAGGCTGCTGTGGGTTGACGGGGACCCCGCGCTGCAGCGCCGGGCTGAGGGCATGATGTTCGTCCCGGGCGCGGACTGGTCCGAAGCCACCGTTGGCACCAGCGCGCCCGGAACCGCCCTGGCCCTGGGGCGGGGCATCCAGATCTCCGGTGCCGAGCACTACCAGCGGACGGTCCACCCGTGGAGCTGCACCGCTGTTCCTTTCCACGATCCGGATTCCGGTGCCGTCCTGGGCGTCGTGGACATTACCGGTACGGCCACGGCGGTGGCACCCCACACGTTGTCGCTCGTCGAGGCGACCGTGGCCGCCGCGCAGGCGCAGCTGCGCGTTGAACGGCTGCAGCTGGCGGCGTCGCTGGCCAGCAGGCCCGCACGACGGCGGAGCCAAGGCAGCGCTTCCCGGTCACCGGGGGCAGGGGCGAAGGAAAGCAGCCTGTACCGCAACAGCCTCCAGCTTCTGGGCCGGGACCAGGCCCTGCTCAGCATCGAAGGCAAAACCGTGGTGCTGTCCGCCCGGCACAGCGAAATCCTCGCCCTGCTGAGCTCGCATCCTGGCGGACTGAGCGCCGAGGAACTCAGCGTCCTCCTGTACCCGGGCGACGGCTCCACCATGACCCTGCGTGCCGAAATGGTCAGGCTGCGCAAGGTCCTGCAGCAGCTCAACCCGGCCGCCGTGCCGGAGTCCCGGCCCTACAAGCTCAGCATGGACCTTGTTCCGGACAGCGGACAGGTCCTGAACTGCCTGCAGCGCGGCGCCCACCGGATCGCGCTCGAGATCTATCGCGGCGCCGTCCTGCCCAAGTCCGAGGCGCCCGGCATCATCGACCTTCGGGACAGGGTCTCGTCCCTGATGCGCGAAGCCGTCCTCACCGACGGCAGCGCCGAAACGCTGCTCCGGTACGCGGAGCTGCCGGAGGCGAGGGACGACGTCGGTGTCCGCCGTGCCGCCCTGAAACTGCTGCCTGCCCGCTCGCCCAAGCGTGCCGCCGTCGTCGCAGACCTGGAGCGGCTGGAAGCCGAACTCAGCGCCTAGGCGCCTGCCGCCGTCGTTCCATCCGGCAACCTTTCTGTGAGCTGGGCCACTCCCGTGCAACCTGGCTGCAACCTTTGCCCTCCTACGCTGAGTGCAACGGCGGAGGCCATGACCCGGCCTCCGCCCCATGCACAGCAAAGGAGCTAGCAATGACTGTTTACGCCCAGCCCGGTACCGAGGGTTCGAAGGTCACCTTCAAGGACCGCTACGAGAACTGGATCGGCGGCGAGTGGGTGGCCCCCGTCAAGGGCCAGTACTTCGAAAACGTCACCCCCGTCACGGGCAAGGTCTTCTGCGAGGTGGCCCGCGGAACAGCGGAGGACATTGAACTGGCACTCGACGCCGCGCACAAGGTTGCACCGTCTTGGGGCAAGACCTCCGTGGCCGAGCGCGCCGCGATCCTGAACAAGATCGCTGACCGGATCGACGAGAACCTGGAAATGCTGGCCGTCGCCGAGTCCTGGGACAACGGCAAGCCCATCCGCGAAACCCTCAATGCCGACATGCCCCTGGCCGCGGACCACTTCCGCTACTTCGCCTCCGCCGTCCGCGCCCAGGAGGGCCGGCTCTCGCAGCTCGACGAGGACACCACGGCCTACCACTACCACGAGCCGCTCGGCGTCGTCGGCCAGATCATCCCCTGGAACTTCCCCATCCTGATGGCCGTCTGGAAGCTCGCTCCCGCGCTCGCCGCAGGCAACGCCGTGGTGCTCAAGCCCGCCGAGCAGACGCCGTCGTCCATCCTGGTCCTGATGGAGCTCATCGGCGACCTGCTCCCCGCCGGCGTCCTGAACGTGGTCAACGGCTTCGGCGTCGAGGCCGGAAAGCCGCTCGCGTCCAGCCCCCGCATCCGCAAGATCGCCTTCACGGGCGAGACCACCACGGGCCGGCTGATCAGCCAGTACGCCAGCCAGAACCTCATCCCCGTCACCCTCGAGCTCGGCGGCAAGAGTCCCAACATCTTCTTCAACGACGTCGCCCAGGAAAACGACGCCTTCTACGACAAGGCACAGGAAGGCTTCGCGCTGTTCGCCTTCAACCAGGGCGAGGTGTGCACCTGCCCGTCCCGCGCCCTCGTCCAGGAAGACATCTACGAGTCCTTCATGGCCGACGCCGTTGCCCGGGTGGAGAAGATGGTGCAGGGCAACCCGCTGGACACCGAGACCCAGGTGGGCGCCCAGGCCTCCAACGACCAGCTCGAGAAGATCCTGTCCTACATCGACATCGGAAAGCAGGAAGGCGCCAAGGTCCTGACCGGCGGCGCCCGCGCCGAACTGCCCGGCGACCTCGCCGGCGGTTTCTACGTCCAGCCCACGGTCTTCGAGGGCCACAACAAGATGCGGATCTTCCAGGAGGAGATCTTCGGCCCGGTGGTCGCCGTGACGAAGTTCAGCGACTACAACGAGGCCATGGGCCTCGCCAACGACACCCTGTACGGCCTCGGCGCCGGCGTCTGGTCGCGCAACGGCAACGTCGCGTACCGGGCAGGCCGGGAAATCCAGGCCGGCCGTGTCTGGGTGAACAACTACCACGCCTACCCGGCCGGTGCCGCGTTCGGCGGCTACAAGTCCTCAGGCATCGGACGTGAGAACCACGCCATGATGCTGGACCACTACCAGCAGACCAAGAACCTGCTGGTCAGCTACAACGAAAACAAGCTCGGCTTCTTCTAGGAACCGCCGCGCACCGCCGCCCCACACCCAGCCACAACGACGCAAGGATTTCGCCAATGACGACGAGAATGCAAGCAGCAGTAGTAACCGAATTCGGCAAGGACCTCCAGGTCCAGGACCTCGAGATTCCCACACCAGGTCCGGGACAGGCGCTGGTCAAGGTCCTGACCACCGGCGTCTGCCACACCGACCTCCACGCCGCAGAAGGCGACTGGCCCGTCAAGCCCTCGCCGCCCTTCATCCCCGGCCACGAGGGCGTGGGGGAAGTGGTGGCCCTCGGCGAGGGCGTCACCGACCTGGCCGTCGGCGACCTGGTGGGCAACGCCTGGCTCTGGTCCGCCTGCGGCGACTGCCAGTACTGCCGCACCGGCTGGGAAACCCTCTGCGAAGCGCAGAAGAATGCCGGCTACAGCGTGGACGGCTCGTTCGGCGAGTACATGCTGGTGGACTCGCGGTTCGCCGCCCGCATACCGGCGGGATCCGACCCCGTCGAGGTGGCGCCGGTGCTGTGCGCCGGCGTCACCGTCTACAAGGGCCTGAAGATGACCGAGGCCAAGCCAGGCCAGTGGGTCACCATCTCCGGCATCGGCGGCCTGGGCCACATCGCCGTCCAGTACGCAGTGGCCATGGGCCTCCGGGTGGCTGCCGTGGACATCGCCGACGACAAGCTCGCCCTGGCGAAGGCCCACGGCGCCGAACTGACGGTCAACGCCCTGCACGAGGACCCGGTGGAAGTCATCCAGCGCGAAACCGGAGGTTGCCATGGCGTCCTGGTCACGGCCGTGCACCCGTCAGCTTTCGGCCAGGCCATCGGCATGGCACGCCGTGGCGGGACGATCGTGTTCAACGGGCTGCCGCCCGGCGACTTTCCCGCACCGATCTTCGAGATTGTGCTCAAGGGCCTGACGGTCCGCGGTTCAATCGTGGGAACCCGGCAGGACATGGAGGAAGCGCTGGACTTCTACGCGCAGGGCAAGATCCACCCCACCGTCTCAGTCCGGGAGCTCTCGGAAATCAACGCGGTGCTGGACGAGATGAAGCACGCCAAGATCGACGGCCGCGTGGTCCTGAGGTTCTGATGCAGGACACGCTGAAGGCCGCGGTGACGCTGCCCGGGGAAGATTTCTCCCGGGTGGCGCTCACCCCGGCCGCCGTGCAGCTGCTGCGGAAGCTGTGGGTCCAGCACGGGCCGCTCATGTTCCACCAGTCCGGCGGCTGCTGTGACGGGTCCTCGCCCATGTGCTATCCGGCGGGCGACTTCATCACCGCGGAAGCAGACGTCCTGCTGGGCCTCTTCGACCTCTCCGACGGACTGGAACCGCGGCCCCTGGAATTCTGGATGTCCCGGGAACAATTCAGCTACTGGAGCCACACCCACCTGACAGTGGACGTGGTGCCGGGACGCGGAAGCGGCTTTTCCGTGGAAGCGCCGGAAGGCAAACGGTTCCTGATCCGCTCCACCCTCATGGACTGGCCTGCCTGATAATTCGGCTGAACCACGCGTGGGACCCTCCATCCGGAGGGTCCCACGTGCGTTTGCAGGAACAAAGTTTGGCATATCGCGTGTCTCACCATTCGGAACAATTCGGCCCGTCCAGTGGATGGACACTAGCGTTAGGAGGTCTGTTTCCAGCCGAAACCAGGATCGTGATCTCCCTATGAACCTTCTCCGGACCAAATCCATCGAGCAGTCGATGGCCGACGCCGATGAGCCCGGACGCAAGCTCAAGCGTTCCCTCAGCACCTGGGACCTGATGATCATGGGCGTCGCGGTGGCTGTCGGAGCCGGCATCTTCTCCGTTGGCGCCAAGGCGGCAGCCAACTTCTCGGGACCGGCTGTGACGCTGTCCTTTGCCGTCGCCGCGGTCACCTGCGCGCTGGCCATCATGTGCTACGCCGAGTTCGCCACCGCCATCCCCGTGGCAGGCTCAGCCTATGTCTTCACCTACGCCACCATGGGCGAACTCCTGGCCTGGATCATCGGCTGGAACCTGATCCTGGAACTCTTCACCGCCGCAGCGGTCATCGCCAAGTACTGGGGCATTTACCTCAGCAAGGTGTTCGCCCTCATGGGGGCCGATATCCCGCCGGCGGTCTCCCTGGGCGGGGTTGACCTTTACTGGGGCGCCTTCCTGATCGTCGCCGTCTTCACCGTGCTGCTGGTCCTTGGCACCAAGCTGTCCGCCCGCGTGGGCAACATCTTCACCCTGATCAAGATCGGCGTCGTCCTCTTTGTGATCGTGGTGGGCTTTACCTACGTGAAGTTCGAAAACTACGCCCCGTTCGTTCCCGCCGCTGAGCCCACCGGCGGCACGGGCACCGCCGACGTCCTCAAGCAGTCGTTCTTCGGCTTCCTGACCGGCGCGGCCCCGGCCCAGTACGGCACCCTGGGCATCTTTGCCGGCGCCGCCCTGGTGTTCTTCGCCTTCATCGGATTCGACGTGGTGGCCACCTCCGCCGAGGAAGTGAAGAACCCGCAGAAGACCCTGCCGCGCGGCATCTTCGGCGGACTGGCCCTGGTGACCCTGCTCTACATCCTGGTCTCCCTGGCCCTGACCGGCATGGTGTCCTACACGCAGCTGGCCGAGGCGGAGAACCCCACCCTCACCACCGCTTTCGAAGCCGTGGGCGACACCTCGGCCGCCAAGGTCATCGCCTTCGGCTCGCTGGTGGGCCTGACCACCGTGATCATGGTGCTCCTTATGGGCCTGTCCCGCGTGGTTCTCGCCATGAGCCGCGATGGCCTCCTGCCCCGGGCGCTGTCCAGGACCAGCGAGAAGCGTTCGACGCCGGTGCGCCTCCAGGTCATCTGCGGCGCCGCTGTTGCACTGGTGGCCGGCCTGACCAACGTGGACCTGCTGGAGGAAATGATCAACATCGGAACGCTGTCCGCGTTCGTGGTGGTAAGCCTCGGCATCCTCGTGCTCCGCAAGAAGCGCCCCGACCTGAAGCCCGCCTTCCGCGTCCCCTTCGGGAAGGTCCTGCCCATCGTGTCCGCAGTGCTGTGCCTCTACCTCATGACCAACCTTGCGGTGGAGACGTGGATCTTCTTCGCCGTCTGGCTGGTCATTGGCATGGCGATCTACTTCGCCTACGGCCAGCGCCACTCCCGCCTCAACGAGCGGTTCGGCGACGCCAGCAGTGCGGTCAACGGAACGGCCTCCGGCGGGGTGCGCGACGGCGACGAGCTCACCCGCGTCTGACCCCGTTTCCCCCGAATGCCCGCCCAGGCCTGCCCGGGCGGGCATTCGCATGCCCGGCTTCCAGGAGGGAGCCGCCACCTAGGATTGGACTTATGGCCCGCCCCACACGAGACGAACGCAAGGCCGAGCTCCTCGCCGCCATCCTTGACTATCTGATGGACAAGACGCTGGCCGAGCTCACCTTCCGGAGCCTGGCCGACGGCCTGGGGATGAGCGCCTACGTGCTGGTGTACCACTTCGGGAGCCGCGACCAGCTCATCAACGACATCGTGGTTTCCATCGAGTCCCGGCTGGACCGGATGCGCAACACCGACGTGCGGGACATCGACCGCGCTGCCTGGCGGGACTTCCTGCTGGATTCCTGGCAGTGGACCATGGCGCAGCGCAACCGGCACCTCACGAGGCTCGAATTTGAAGCGACGGCGCAGGACATTGTGGCCGCCGAGCCGCGGGGGACGTCGCAGGAGCACTTCCGGATGCTCCACCACAAGACCCGCGACTGGCTGATGGTCCAGGGGATACCGGAGGAATTCGCCGATACGGACGCGCGGCTCTTCACCTCCACTTTCTACGGACTCCAGTTCGACTTCGTGGTCATGAACGAGCCGGAGGCAGCCACGAAGGCTTTCGAACTGATGCTCACGGTCTTCTTCAACAACCTTGAGACCCGGCTGGCGGCTGGCGGACAGGGCGGCTGAGCAGCCCTGCCCGCCGGACTCCCTGGCGGCCCGACGGCGGCAGTACAGTGCCGCCGTCGGGTCCCTTACGCCGCCGTCCCAGAGCTGTAACAATGAGCCGTACATCGGTGGCCTGGCCGTCGTACCATGATTGAATCAGAGTAATCGAACGACTGTTCGAATGGCGAACACTAGGGCTTGGGAACGCAGCGGTTCCGGGTCATGGGCACGAAGGAGTGAACATGAAAAGTCGTCTTATTTCCGTCCTCGCAGCGGCCTCCATCCTGGGGCTGGCGGCCTGCGGCAGCGGCTCGCCCAGTTCCACGGGAGGCGGAACCGCACCCGCCACCGGGGGCGGGGATGCGGGTTTGACCAAGGTCAGCGTGGGCGTCATCCCCATTGTCGACTGCGCGCCCATCTATCTCGGTGACAAGCAGGGCTTCTTCAAGGAAGAGGGCCTTGAGCTGGATATCCAGACAGCCACCGGAGGCGCGGCGATTGTCCCCGGCGTGGTCAGCGGCAGCTTCGACTTCGCCTTCTCCAACCTGATCTCGGTCATGGTGGCCAAGGACAAGGGGCTGGACCTGAAGTTCGTGGCAAACGGTGCCTCCACCACGGGTGAAGAGGGCAAAGACATCGGCGGTGTCGTTGTCCCGGCCGGATCGGACATCCAGTCCGCCAAGGACCTCGCCGGCAAAACTGTTTCCGTGAACAACCTCTCCAATATCGGCGACACCACCATTAAGTCGGTCATCGAGAAGGACGGCGGCGATCCCAGCGGCGTGAAGTTCGTGGAAGTTGCCTTCCCTGACGCACCTGCGGCGCTGGCCAACAAGCAGGTGGATGCAGCATGGATCCTTGAGCCGTTCCTGTCCAAGGCCGTGGATGAGGGCGGAACGGTGGTGTCATCGAACTTCGTGGAGATGAGCCCGGAACTCGATATCGCCGGCTACTTCACCAAGGGCGACACCATCAGCGGTAAAGCCGACCTGACGGAGAAGTTCACCCGCGCCATGAACAAGTCCCTGGAATACGCCCAGGAGCACCCGGACGAAGTCCGCGAGATCGTGGGCACGTACACCAAGATCGACGAGGCCACACGGGCGAAGACGATCCTCCCGCGCTACCGCGTTGAGTTCGACGAGGGCGCGTTCAAGACGCTGGGCGACGCGGCAGCCAAGTACGGCACCCTCTCCAAAGCCCCCAGTGCGGACGACCTCCTCCCGTGAGTTCGGAAACCCTGGCCGCCGGCGGTGCCGCTCCATCCGTGGAGCGGCAGCGCCGGAAGGCGGGCAAAGGAGCAGCGAAACAGCTGCTGGGGATCCTGGGCATCATCGGATTCCTGGCGACGTGGGAGCTCATTCCCCGGCTTGGCCTGATCGATGAACGGTTCCTCCCGCCCGCCAGCGAGGTCATCGCCGCCCTGGTTGTCGACTTCGGACTGACGGCCTTCTGGGTTGCGGTGGGCGAGACCATGAAGGCGTGGTTCCTCGGCCTGCTGATGGCCGTGGCGGCCGCCGTGCTGCTGGGCTTCATCATCGGCTCCAGCGAGTTCCTGCGGAAGGCCACCAACTCCACGATCGAGTTCCTTCGACCCATCCCGTCGGTTGCCCTCATCCCGTTGGCCGTGCTGCTCTTCGGCGTGAAAATTGAGTCGTCCCTCCTCCTGATTGTGTACGCCTCCTTCTGGCAGGTCCTGATCCAAGTGCTGTACGGGGTGGCCGACGTGGACATGGTTGCCAACAACACCGCCAGGACGTACGGCCTGGGCAGGATGGCCCGGATCCGGTACGTGGTCTTTCCCACCGCCCTGCCCTACCTGATGACGGGGGTGCGGCTCGCCGCGGCCGTGGCTCTGGTCCTGGCCATCACCGCGGAACTCGTCATCGGATCCCCGGGACTCGGCAGGGAAATCGCCCTGGCCCAGTCCGGCGGCGCCATCTCCGGCATGTACGCCCTGGTGCTGGCCACCGGTCTGATCGGCGTCCTGATCAACATGCTGATGCGCCAGATCGAAAAACGGATCCTGGGCTGGCACTCGTCCATCCGGTCGGAGGTGATCGTATGAGGACGGCCAGGAACATCGGCTACATCCTCGGGCTGCCCGTGCTGCTGGTCCTGGTCTGGTGGGTGTCCACCCTGGGCTCAGTCAACTTCTTTGTCCCCAAGCCGGCAGACCTCGTGGAGACGTTCGGCGAGGTCTGGTTCGGTGACCGCTTCTTTTCCGATGTCCTGCCCAGCCTGGGCCGGCTTGTGGTGGGCGTCGCCGTTGCCATCCTCATCGGGGTGGTGGGTGGTGTCCTGATCGGATCCGTCCGGTGGCTGCGTTCCCTCCTGGAACCGACGCTGGAGTTTTTCCGCGCCATCCCGCCCCCGGTCCTGGTGCCGGTCCTCATGCTGCTCATGGGAATCACCGATTCCATGAAGGTCATGGTGATCATTTCCGGCTGCGTCTGGCCGGTGCTGCTGAACACCATCGAAGGCGTCCGCGCCGTGGACCCTGTCCTCTCCGACTCCGCCCACACGTACGGCATCAGCGGCTGGGCGCGGGTCCGGTACCTGGTGCTGCCCTCCGCGAGCCCGCAGATCATGGCCGGAGTCCGACAGTCACTGTCCCTCGGGCTGATCCTGATGGTGATCTCCGAAATGTTTGCCTCGTCCTCCGGGCTGGGCTTTACGATCGTCCAGTTCCAGCGGTCCTTCGCCATCCCCGAGATGTGGTCCGGCATCGTGGTCCTGGGCCTGCTGGGCGTGGCCATGTCCTTCATCTTCCAGTGGGCCGAACGGAACATCCTGCGCTGGTACCACGGCCAGAAAGAGGTAGAAAATGCAGCCTGACCCCACCCAGCCGAACACGGAGGCCACGCTCTCCGTACGGGGGCTGAAGAAGGTCTACCAGACCGACGGCGGCGACGTCGAGGCTGTCCGAAACCTCACCTTCGACCTGCGCGCCGGGGAGCTGGCCTGCCTGGTGGGGCCCTCCGGGTCCGGCAAGACCACGCTGCTCAAGTGCATCTCCGGGCTCATGGCGCCCACCGAGGGCGAGGTGCTCCTGGACGGCAAGCGCGTGACCGGCCCGCCCAAGAAGATGGCGGTGGTGTTCCAGGAATACGGGCGTTCGCTGTTCCCGTGGATGCGGGTGCGGGACAACGTGGAGCTGCCGCTGAAGAACCAGGGTGTCCCCAAGGGCGAACGCGACCGGCTGGTGGATGATGCCCTTGAAGCAGTGGGCCTCTCCCACGTCCCGCGGTCCTACCCCTGGCAGCTCTCCGGCGGCATGCAGCAGCGCGTCGCAATCGCCCGGGCCATCGCTTACCAGCCCGAGGTCCTGCTCATGGACGAACCGTTTGCGGCGGTGGACGCGCAAACCAGGGCCGATCTTGAGGACCTGATCCGGGTTGTCTGGAAAAAGCTCGGCGTGACGGTGCTGTTCGTGACCCACGACATTGACGAATCGGTCTATCTTGGCGAGCGGGTCATCATCTTGTCGAGTTCTCCGACAGTGATCCAGGAGGATATCCAGATCGACCTCCCGGCGGACCGTGACCAGCTGAACACCCGTTCCCTGCCGCGCTTCACAGAGCTTCGCCACCACGTCTACGAACAGATCCAGCTGGCCAAGAAGGGACACCGGCCTGCTGCGGCATCAGCAGGTGAAACCCCCGTCAAGGGGCAGCGTACCGGCTGACCCAGTCCACCAACGGGCGCAGCCCATCCCACAGCGCCGCGATCTCCTGGACCGCGCCGGGTGTGGCCAGCCAATCCGGCCGGCCCATGCTGACGCTGGCTGAGAGGGACTTGTGCTTGAGGAGTTCCGCCCGCGGATGCTCACGGGCGTACCCCCGCGGGACTGTTTTCAGCTTCTCGCCCTCCACGGAGAAGCCGGCCGCGGCAACAGCCTCCACGATGTGGCGGAGAGCCTCACCTGTGCCTGAAGCGTCCACCGAGTTGCGGTAGCGGACCAGCTGCGCAGGGGTGTGCGAGTGGCAGCCCCCGCCCACCAGCAGGCCGTCGGCACTGATCTGCAGGTAGTAGCCAACGCCTTCCTGGACGGACGCCACCGCGCCCTGGGCCGTCTTGTACGGGGACTTGTCCTCTGAGAACCGGATGTCCCTGTTGGGCCGGAAGAGCTTCGCCGGACCGAACCGGGGCTCCAGTTCGGCGAGCAGAGATGCCAGGGGTTCCTTGACCAACGACTGGTATCCGGCCTTGTGCTCCTGCCACCACTCCCGGTTGTTGTTGTCCTGAAGCTCTTCGTAGAACCCGAAAGCGCCGGCCGGGATGCCCTGGAAAGTTGTCATGGTGCGAGCCTAGGCTCGCCCAACGCCGAAGGACAGTGCCCGGACAGGCTATGTGCAAAGGCTGCCTTATGTGGAAAAGGGACCACCCCGCCACGGAATCCGTGACGGGGTGGTCCCTTGGGGCAACCTCAGGAAAGGCTGGATCAGCCGATCTTGTTGGCCGATTCTGCGTCCGAAGCCGGGGCTGACGGAGCATCGGCGGCACCGAGGTTGGCACGCAGCTTGGCGCCGAGGTCGGCGTCAACGTTGGTCCAGTACTGGATGGCGCGTTCCTTGATGCCAGGGCTCTTCACGCCGCCAACGGCACCGGTGATGGTCTCGAGCAGGCGGGCCTTGGCTCCGTCGTCGAAAACCTCGCGGTACAGCGCGCCGGCCTGCACAAAGTCGCTGTCCTCAGCGTGGAGGGAGTGCGCAGCCAGCGTCAGCTCGCCGTCGTTCTCCCACCCGCCGGCCGGGTTCTGCGGCTCCACTGCAGCCGGGCCGCCCACGGAGTTGGGGGCGTACACGGGAACGGACGGGGCGTTGAAGTGGTAACGCCCGGCGCCGTCCTGGCTGTAGTTGTTGACCTGGTTCTTGGGCTGGTTCACCGGGATCTGGGCGTGGTTGGTGCCCACGCGGTATCGGTGTGCGTCCGCGTAGGAGAAGATGCGAGCCTGCAGCATCTTGTCCGGGGAGGCGGCGATGCCCGGAACGAAGTTCGACGGCGCAAAGGTGGCCTGCTCGATCTGCGCGAAGTAGTTCTCCGGGTTCCGGTTCAGCTCCATGGTGCCCACCTTGATCAGCGGGTAGTCGCCGTGCGGCCACACCTTGGTCAGGTCGAACGGGTTGAAGCGGTAGGTCTTGGCGTCCTCGTACGGCATGACCTGGACGTGGAGGTCCCAGGACGGGAAGTTGCCGGCTTCGATGTTCTCGGACAGGTCGCGGATGTAGTAGTCCGCGTCCGAGCCGGCCAGCTGCTCGGCCTGCTCGCTGCTCATGGAGTTCACGCCCTGGTTGGACTTGAAGTGGTACTTGACCCAGAAGCGCTCGCCCTCGGCATTGATCCACTGGTAGGTGTGCGAGCCGTAGCCCTGCATTTCACGCCAGGAGGCGGGCAGGCCGCGGTCGCCCATCAGCCAGGTGACCTGGTGGGCGGATTCGGGGGACAGGGTCCAGAAGTCCCACTGCATGTCTGCGTCGCGCAGGTGGGTGCCCGGGAGGCGCTTCTGGGAGTGGATGAAGTCCGGGAACTTGATGCCGTCGCGGATGAAGAAGACGGGGGTGTTGTTGCCCACGAGGTCGTAGTTGCCCTCGGAGGTGTAGAACTTCACGGCGAAGCCGCGGGGATCGCGCCAGGTGTCCGGGGAGCCGTTTTCGCCGGCCACGGAGGAGAAGCGGATCAGCATTTCGGTTTCGACGCCGGGCTGGAGGAAGGCTGCCTTGGTGTACCTGGACACGTCCTCGGTGGCCTTGAACGTGCCGAATGCGCCGCCGCCCTTGGCGTGCACTACGCGCTCCGGAACCCGCTCGCGGTTGAACTGGGCGAGCTTCTCCACCAGGTAGTGGTCAGTCAGGATGATGGCACCGTCGGCACCAACTGACTTGGAGTGCGCGTCGGACGTAACGGGGGCACCTGACTGGGTTGTTGAAATGGCAGTCATTGTTCTCCTATTTCTCTTATTTCTGTGGTTCTTCAGAGGGACGGTTGGAAGGAAGTTGTTGGGACTGCTGGCAGTCCTGGCAGATGCCCTGGTACATGACATCGGCGATCTGGATGGTCATCGGCTTGGCACCCTCATCCCAGTGGGGGGTGAGGCAGGGCGCATGGCCCACTGCGCAGTCGACGTCCTCCACCCGGCCGCAGCTGATGCAGATGGCGTGGTGGTGGTTGTCTCCCACGCGCGTCTCGTACAGCGCGGGGGAGTGCGGGGGCTC
This sequence comes from Pseudarthrobacter sp. NCCP-2145, assembly GCF_023708005.1. Classification (NCBI taxonomy): domain Bacteria; kingdom Bacillati; phylum Actinomycetota; class Actinomycetes; order Micrococcales; family Micrococcaceae; genus Pseudarthrobacter; species Pseudarthrobacter sp. NCCP-2145. The sequence continues at coordinate 24,445 of NZ_BRCG01000007.1, forward strand.
GAACCTGCGGAGCATGTGCAGGTCCGTCAGGTCGCCCAGCACCACATACACGGACTGGGCCGTCAGCTCGGGAAGCTCGGCGCGGGCGGCGCTCAGGATGCTTTCGGCGGGGGAATGGGGATGGCGTTCGACGGCGGCCAGGACCGCCAGCCGCTGTTTGGTCACCCTGCGGCCGTGGGCGCGCAGGGCGGCAGCCCATGCTTCGTGGCCGTCAAAGTGTTCCGTCATGTCACCATTGAAGCACTTATTATGAACATCTCACAATAAGGCAGGACTAACCTCGCGGGAACCAGCAGCCACATCCGCACCACTAGGGTTGCAGGGTGGGGAAACTGCTCGCTGACATCACGCCGCTCCGGGAGAGCCCGGCGTTCCGCAGGCTCTGGCTGGGATCCGCCGTGTCCGCCGTCGGAAGCCAGCTCACCCTGGTGGCAGTAAGCCTGCAGGTCTACCGCCTGACCCAGGACAGCTTCTACGTGGGGTTGCTGGCCGTTTTCGCCCTGGTGCCGCTGGTGATTGGCGGGCTGCTGGGCGGCTCCATTGCAGATGCCCACGACCGCCGGATGGTGGCATTGCTCGCCACCTCTGTCCTGTGGCTGACGACAGGCGTGATTGCCCTGCAGTCCTGGCTGCAACTGGACAGTGTGTGGCTCCTGTATCTGTTGGTGGCGGCGCAGAGCGGAGCCCAGGCCATCAACCAGCCGGCCCGCAGCGCCATCCTCTCCATGCTGGTCCGCAAGGAACTCCTGCCCGCGGCCAACGCCCTCAGCATGATGTCCTTCGGCCTCGCCATGACGGCAGGTCCCCTGCTGGCCGGCGTGCTGGTGGCCTGGATAGGGTTCGCGTGGACCTACACGCTTGACTTCATCAGCTTCGCGTTCGTGCTGTGGGCGGTGTACCGGCTGCCGCCCCTGCCGCCCTCGGGAACTCCGCGCAGGCCCGGACTCCGCTCCGTCGTCGAGGGCTTCCGCTTCCTTGGCACCCGGCCCAACGTGCGCATGACCTTCGTCATCGACCTGATCGCCATGATCCTGGCCCAGCCGCGGGCGCTCATGCCGGCCATCGGCGCGGTCCTGATCGGCGGCGGCGAGGCCACCGTGGGCATCCTCCTCGCCTCCACCGCCATCGGCGCCTTCCTGGCCGGGCTGTTCTCCGGGCCGCTCGGGAATGTCCGCCGGCAGGGGAGTGCCGTGGTCTTCTCGGTGATGGGGTGGGGCGCCTCCATTGCCGGGTTCGGGCTGGTGGTGCTGCTGGCCGGGCGCGCTCCGGACGGGGCGGTGACGCCGTGGCTGCTGCCTGCGGCACTGTGCTGCGCGCTGGCCGGGATTGCCGATTCCATCAGCGGCGTCTTCCGCCACACCATCCTGCAGGCAGCAACCCCGGACCACCTCCGCGGGCGCCTCCAGGGGGTGTTCATCGTGGTGGTGGCGGGCGGCCCCAGGATCGGCGACCTGCTGGCAGGCGGCGCAACCAAGGTCGTGGCAGAGGGCTGGGTCCTGCTGATCGGCGGCTTCCTCTGCGTCGCCGCCGCGTGGGCGGCCGCAAAGCTGCAGCCCGGCTTCAGGGAATACGACGCCCGGAACCCTGTTCCCTAGACAGCCGTTCCCTTAGTGAGTAAGGAGGAGACGTGCACAAACATTACAACGGCCTCAAGACGGCGGCGCTCTTCGGGGTGCTGTGGGCGGTGCTCCTCGGACTCGGGGCGGTGATCGGCACCAGCACCCGCAGCTCCGCGCCCATCTGGATCATGGCCTTGGTGGGGGTGTTTACCACCGCCTACGGATACTGGAACAGCGACAAGATCGCCATCCGGTCCATGCAGGCCATTCCCGTGGACGAGGCGCAGGCCCCGCAGCTGTACCAGATGGTCCGCGAGCTGTCGGCCCGGGCCAACCAGCCCATGCCGCGCATCTATCTGTCGCCCACCATGAACCCCAATGCCTTCGCCACCGGCCGGAATCCCCGCAACGCCGCGGTCTGCGTGACCCAGGGCATCCTGCAACTGTTGGACGCCCGGGAACTTCGCGGGGTCCTGGGACACGAGCTCATGCATGTCTACAACCGGGACATCCTCACCTCGTCGGTGGCGGCCGCCGTGGCCGGCGTGATCACGTCGGTGGGGCAGATGCTCCTCTTCTTCGGCGGCGGTGACCGGCGCAACGCGAATCCACTGGCCATGATCGCCATGGCGCTGCTGGCCCCCTTCGCGGCGTCCCTGATCCAGCTCGCCATTTCCCGGACGCGGGAGTACGACGCCGACGAGGACGGTTCGCAGCTGACCGGCGATCCGCTGGCCCTCGCCTCAGCCCTGGGCAAGATCGAGCGCGGCGTCAGCATCGCCCCGCTGCCCCAGGACCAGCGCCTGGTCAACGCCTCACACCTGATGATCGCCAATCCGTTCCGCGGCGGGGCGATGAACAAGCTGTTCGCTACCCATCCGCCCATGCGGGACCGGATTGCGCGGCTGGAGCGGATGGCTGGGCCGCCGGCCTGACGTACGGCCGGCGGCACAAATCCTGCGCGTCGAAACTGACGTGAAGGACTAGCTGCGGAAGTTCACAAACTGCAGGTCCGCTTCGTCGAAGTCCTTCAGCAGGGCCATGGTGGCCTGCAGGTCGTCACGGGACTTTGAGGTCACGCGCAGTTCGTCGCCCTGGATCTGCGACTTGACGGACTTGGGGGCCTCATCGCGGATGAGCTTGTTGATTTTCTTCGCCAGGTCCTGCGCGATTCCCTCCTTGATGGAGGCCTCGAGCCGGAACTCCTTGCCGGAGGCATACGGCTCGCCGGTGTCCAGGGACTTCAGCGAGATGCCGCGGCGGATCAGCTTGGACTGGAGGACATCCAGCACCGCGAGCACGCGTTCCTCAGAGTTGGCCTTCATCAGGATCTTGTCGCCGCTGAAGTCCACCTCGGCTCCCACGCCCTTGAAGTCGTAACGCTGGGCCAGTTCCTTCTGTGCCTGGTTCAGCGCGTTGGCCACTTCCTGCTTGTCCACTTTGCTTACGACGTCGAACGTTGACTCGCCTGCCATGACTCTCCTTGTGCCGGTGGGAACCCTGTGCGCGGACAGGGCTTGATCGCTGCCTAAAAGCCTAATACGGATGCCGGTGTTGGTGGGGGAGCGTGGGGAAGCCGGGTTCACAGTTCCCTCTCAGCGGACACCCGGAGGGAACGAAGGAGGCGGCCGCAGAGTTGAAGGAGTTGGGAAGTTGCAGGAAGGGAACACCATGCACCGCAAAGCCGTCCGGTACGCCACGCGAACCACCACGGCAGCAGCCGGAGCGGTTGCCGCGGCCGCCAGTTCCGTTGCGGCCGCGGCAGTTGCTGCGGCAATCGTCTTCAGTCCCGTGCCGGACGCTTCAGCCCGGATGGAAGGCGTCCACGAGGATCTGCTCAGGGCTGTCCAGCTGAACCAGATCACGGAGGAGCAGGCCCTGAAGTTCGAGGCGCGGCTCGCCGGCAGGATCCTCGGCGGGGCCTGATTCCGTCCATTTCCCCTGGTATTGCAAGGGTTTTGGGAGTGTCCGCGGCCCGATTCGATTCTTCGGCGGAAGTTCTGTAAAGTTGTCTTGCCCGCGGTTACTGGAAGCGGAACGGCCCGGAAACGGACGGTTCGCAGACTGCATTGGCGGGTACTTCTTTTGAAGTTCGGCAGATTACCCGAGCGGCCAAAGGGGGCTGACTGTAAATCAGCTGGCAACGCCTACGGGGGTTCGAATCCCTCATCTGCCACCCAAGGAAAAGCCTCCGGAACCGAATGGTTCCGGAGGCTTTTTTGTGTCCCGGAACCCGGAGCCTGCACCGCATAACGGGCTTTTTTGCGGGCCCTGCCCCCGGTGGTTACGGGCCGCGAAGAAGGCCGGAAATCCAGGAATTGTCCCCCGGCGCCGAGGGCGGAAGTCCCCTTCCAAAGCCGCGGAAAACCGCCGTCGACATCATCAGGAGCCCGGCGTAGGCTGGCAGCATCGGCGCATGTGCCCCGGTACCCTGCGTCGATATCCCCATCGATGAAGGAGGACCAATGAGTGCCGTACGTGAGTTCATGACGACGGACGCGCAGTGTATTAAGGAAAACCAGTCCCTGGTGGATGCCGCCAAGATGATGATGGACCTGGACTGCGGGTCGCTGCCCATCTGCGGTGACGACGGCAAGTTGAAGGGCATGATCACCGACCGCGACATCGTGCTCAAGTGCGTGGCGGCAGGACGCGATCCCCGCGAGATGATGGCCCGCGACCTCGCCTCGGGCCGGCCCCACTGGATCGACGCGGACGCGAACGTTGACGCGGCGATCGAGATGATGGAAACCCACCAGGTCCGCCGGCTCCCGGTGATCGCCGACCACAAGCTGGTGGGCATCATCAGCCAGGGCGACATTGCCCGGAACTACTCCGAGCAGCGCGTGGGTGAGCTCGTGGAGCACATCTCGGAGCGCAAACGGATGAACGCATAGGTTGGATTTCCCCGTCAGGGTTTCCCGCTACCAACGCCACGGGGTCCCCTCCGTGGCGTTTCTTTGTGTCCGGTCATGGCCTTGCCCGCGGCTCCCCGCCGTCAAGGCTAGGAACCGCGGACAAGCTTGCGAAACCCGGTGGCCCTTCAGCCGTTCCGGCCAGGGTGCCGGCGGGGCCTTCCCGTCAGTTCAGTGCACGTCAGTTCAGGGCAATCAGGAGCATCTGGCTGGTGCCCGGGATGCAGGTCTGGAGGATCGCCCGGGGGAAACCGCCGAAGACGGCAATGACGTCGTTGGTGGTCCCCGGGTTGGGCACCTGGCCCCGTGCTGAGACGGTATAGGTTCCGTAGCCCGGGATGCTGACGGTTTCCCCGACGCCTATGCCGGAGAACCGGGCCCACCCGCCACAAAAATCGTGCTCAGTGATAAAGAGCGAGTAGCCGTCGTTGGGCGTGTAGTGGATGGGCCCGATGCAGGCGTCCACCATGGACTGCCCGCCGGCGCCGGCCACGTAAATGGTGCGGACGGCCGGGGCTGCCGGGACAAAAACAGGAGCGGGGGCGGGAGCGGGGGCTGCTGCGGGTGCGGCGGCCGCCGGTGCGGGAGCCGGTGCCGGCGCATGGGCGGGCGTGTCCGCCGCTACCGCAACAGGCGGTCCCGTGAGCACCAGCGTCTGGCCCGGAACGATGATGCTGTAGTGGCCCAGTCCGTTCGCCGCGAGCATGGCGTTCATGTCCACGCCGTGCCTGGCCGCGATGGCTCCAACGGTATCGCCCGGAACCACGGTGTACAGGTTTGGGTCACCCGCCGGAGCAGGCGCAGGTTCAGGAGCTGGCGCAGGTGCTGGCTCCGGCGCAGGCGGTGGCGCCGGCTCGGCAGCGGGCGCCGGCGGGGCGGGAGCCCCGGAAACTGCCTCCGAAGCAGCCTCGGCCGCGGGCTGGGCTTCGGCGGCTGCTGCGGCGTTCGGCACCTCCGGCAACGCGGCGGCGGCAACCTGCCCAACCGTCGTCGTGCCCTGGTCCACTGACGCGGGCGGCCCCGCCAGGGCGCCGACGCCCACCGCCGCCACCACGGCGGCTGTTGCCATGCCGGCCCACAGCCTGTTGCTGATGGCCGGCCGTCCAGTGGTGATCTCGGTGCGGGGTTCATCCGTGGCGAAGCTCCTGCTGGGGCCTTCGGGGATGGAAAGGTATGGCTGGTTCATGGGTAGCCCGTCCAGGCTCGGTCCAGCTGGGCCGGAGCGGTGCGCTTCGGCGGGCGGGACGGATCGAGGGGAACGCGCCGGCCGCCACCGCTGACGCGGGGCCGCGGAAAGGCGCGGGATGGAGGCATCCGCATACCCAGAAAATACGGAGGCTCCGCGAGGGCGGGACCCCGGGAAGCAACTCCGGGGGACCGCCGGCACTGTGTTCGGTCCTAGGAATCCCGAGTCTAGGAAGGGCGCACCTTAGCGGCACCAGTAGGAATTACCCGAATATTTGAGTGCGGTACTTGGTGGCGCGGAACCTGCTACTCAACCGCGGAAGGCCCGGTACTTGCCGGGCAGCGGTGTTTTCCGGACAGCCGCGGGCTAGGGCGTTCGCCGTTCCTGGAGGGCAGCGATCTCACGCCGCAGCGCGGCAATTTCGGCCGCGAGGTCCGCCACCTCCGCACGGACCGGTTCCTCGGCCTCGGAGACTGCCTCAGCCGTATCCTCTACCCGCTGGACCAGCCACGAGGCGATGGACGCCGTGACCACGCCCAGCACGGCGATGCCGCTCATCATCAGGGCAGCGGCAACCATCCGCCCGATCGGCGTCACCGGGTACATGTCGCCGTAACCCACGGTGGTGATGGTGGTCATGGCCCACCACAAGGCATCGCCGAAGGTGACGATCTTCGCGTCCGGGGCCGACTGCTCCACGTCCAGGACCGCCAGGGCGCCCACGAACACCAGCATCGTGGCTGAACCCGCCACATACGTGACCACCCGGCCCCTCAAGGTGTCGCCCAGTGTCCGGTGCAGCACGGACAACAGTGTCACGAGCCGCAGGAGGCGCAGCGGCCGGAAGAACGGCAGCGCCACGATCACCAGCTCGTGCAGGTTCCGGACAAACCAGCTGCCGCGGTCCGCTGCCAGCCACAGGTTGGCCAGGTAGTCCACGGCAAAGATGCCCCAGGTGGCCCACATGACAGCCTCGAGCAGGAGGGCGGCGCTGCCTTCGATCCGGCCAATCACCTGCCACGCGTAGGCCCCCAGGAAGATGAGCGCCGTCACCGTGAGAGGCCAGTCCGCCAGATCCCGGTAGCGTTGTTGCGTCATGCAGGAAATCCTACTGGCAGCGCCATGGCGCGCTGCGGACCCAATGTTACTGGCGGGTAGCATTGGGGGATGCACCTCCTCCTGAGAACCCTGCTGATGCTGGTCCGTTCGTCGCGCCGGCCGCCCCTGACCGTCTGGGACAGCTCATCGCTTCCGCTGCGGGTCCTGCCGACGGACATCGACATTGCCATGCACGTCAACAACGGTATGTACCTGTCCCTCATGGACCTGGGTCGGTTCGACCTGATGGTGCGCAGCGGGGTCTGGAAGCGGATGCGACGGCGCGGCTGGGGACCGGTGGTGGCGGCGGAGACCATCGCCTTCCGGAAGTCCCTCCAGCTGTGGCAGCACTACACCATCGAGACCCGCATCATCGGGCTGGATGCCAAAGCCATCTTCTTTGAACAGCGCATGGTTGCCGACGGTGAGGTGTACGCCCGCGCGTACATCGCCACCCGGCTGGTCCACAAGGGGCGGCCCGTCAGCCAGGCGGACATCCTGAAGGAGTTCGGCGAACCGCCTGCGGACCTGGAGCTTCCCGACTGGATCCACGAATGGCGGGCGTCCAGCACGCTGCCCGGGAGCCGGACACCAGCACCGCACAGCTGGGAAGCGTAGCGGCTTAGGCGCCCACGTCCCTCCGCTCCAGGGCAACGGCGGCGAGCGCCACCAGCGCGGCCGAGATGGCCCACAGCCATGCCGCCGCCGGCCAGTCCGCCCCGTTCGCCACCGGCGAGTTTCCGTAGGCCCAGTGGTAAGGGCTGAGGTTCAGCAGCCACTCCACGTCCTTGCTCTGCCGTCCCACCGCGTTGAACACATACCCGAGCACACCGACGCCGGCGCCGGCTGCCAGCCCGTACGTGCGGCGGCCGGTAACAGCGCCAACACAGAGGGCAGCCGTTCCGCTCAGCAGTGCCAGCCCGGCGAACAGCACGGAGGCGCCCAGCAGGTTGCCCAGCCCAATGCCCAGCTGCGCCGGCCCGTTCAGCAGCCACACCAGGGAGCAGACCAGAGTCGCCAGCAGCACCACGCGCAGCAGCAGGGCAAGGGCCCGTTCCAGCACCACCTGCACCCTGCGCACCCCGTGCGCCAGGGTCAGTTCCAGCTGGCCCGACTCCTCGTCCCCGCCCACGGCCGCGGCGCCCCAGGAGACGGATGCGATGGTCATCAGGAGGAAGCCGAGGAGCCCGAACAGCGTGGCCTGCGTGTAGCCCGGACCGGTGGCAATCTGGTCATAGTTCAGCGCCTTTGTCATCTCCGGAGGGAGGGCATCGATCATGTCCTGCATCTGCGCGCTGCCGCCGATGGACGGGTACAGCGGCAGGTAGAGGAAGATCGCGGCGGCCAGGCCCAGCGCCCAGCCCAGGGTGGAGCGCCACGTGTCAAAGAAGGCCCGGCGGAACAATGGAAGAGTTGTCACCGTGCCTCCTCCTGCGGGGCGGCGTACATCGTCAGCACTGCTTCCTCCAGGTCCGGTTCCTCCAGGACGAGGTCAGTCAGCCGGAGGGAAGCCAGCATCCTCACCAGCGGCTGGATGTCCCCGCCAAGGGTGGCGGACAGCGTCGCCGTGCCGTCGGACTCCAGCACCTCCACGTGTCCGACGCCGGGCACGCCACTGAGCAGCGCAGCGGCGTCGTGCGCTGCAATGCCGGAGGTGGTGAAGCGGACGCGGCGCAGGGCACCTTCGCGGAGGCCGCTGACTGATTCGACGGCGATGATCCTGCCGTCCCGGAGGATGGCCACCGTGTCCGCTGTCTGCTGGACCTCGCTCAGGACGTGCGAGCTGAGGAAGATGGTCTGGCCGCGGTGCCTTGCCTCGCGCACCATGGCGTGGAACTCCTGCTGGACCAGGGGGTCCAGGCCGCTGGTGGGCTCATCGAGGACCAGGAGCTCGGGCTGGTGCATGAACGCCTGCACCAGGCCCAGTTTCTGCTTGTTGCCCTTGGATAGCTTGCGGATATGGCGGGTGAGGTCCAGACCCAGCCGCTCCGCCAGCTGGTCCACCCGGCCCGGCGGCACCGGCCCGCTGATTGCCTCATAGTGGGCCAGCAGGGTGCGCCCCGTTACCCGGCCGGCCAGGAACAGCTCCCCGGGAAGGTAGCCGATGCGGCGCCGCAGTTCCGGACCGCCTGCCCGCGGGTCGGTCCCCAGCACCCGGATGGTCCCGCTGGTGGGGCGGATGATGTCGAGCAGGCAGCGCATGGTGGTGGTCTTTCCGGCACCGTTCGGGCCGATCACACCAAAGACGGAGCCGGCCTCTACCTCGAAATCCACGCCGTGGAGCACTTCGCGGCGCCCGAATTTCTTGGTCAGGGACTTCGCTGAGATAGCGGTTGCCATCAGACCTCCTGGGTGCGCACGCGCGGCAATGACCCCAGACTAGGCGCCGCCGGCCGCCCTGTACATTGCGGCTGCCCGTGTTATTCCCGATGACGCGGGGAGCGAACAAGGGGCCGCAGGCGGGACAGGGCGGGGGAGCGGCGCGTACCGTTGACACATGGCTACCCTTGACATCACAGGTGAACAGTTCGCATCCACCATTGAAGGCAACGACATTGTCCTGGTGGATTTCTGGGCGGAATGGTGCGGGCCCTGCAAGCAGTTCGGTCCCACGTACTCGGCCGTGTCGGAGAAGCACCCGGATGTCCTCTTCACCAAGGTGGACACCGAGGCGGAGCAGCAGCTCGCCGCCGAGGCAGGCATTTCGTCCATCCCCACCCTGATGGCCTTCCGTGAAAAGGTGCTGGTGTTCTCGCAGCCCGGCGCGCTGAACGCCCAGCAGCTCGAACAGGTGGTGGACGCCGTGAAGGCCCTGGACATGGAGGAAGTCCACGCCCACGTGGCACGCCAGCGTGAAGAGGCCGCTGCCGCCGCCGGCAAGCCGGCCGGTCCGCAGGACGGCACACAGATCCCGGACGCCTAGGACTTAGACAAAATGCGGGACCTCCCAGTGGGAGGTCCCGCATTTTTGGTTAAGACAGCTAGATCCGTTCCACCTTGACGGGCTCGGCCAGGAGCGCGCTCAGTGATTCGTTCAGGTCCTGCACGGCGATGCCCTTGGAGTGCTTGGCCAGGTCATCCTCCGACGCCCACTGCTCCGTCAGGACCAGCTTCTCCTCGGTGGCTTCCGTCAGCTCGTACCGGATGCAGCCGGGCTCATTCACCACCTCGTCGATGGCGATTTCGAGGGCCAGCTTGACGCGGTGGAACTCGCCGTCGTTGGGGATGAACGTTGCCTGCAGGTCAATGGGAGAAGTCATGGATTTCACAATACCGGCACCTGCGGACGGCTTTCGTTCTGTTGCGCCGGACACCGCTTCCGCTGGTGCTTTCATTGCCGGAAGCCACTTGGTAGCGTGCCAGCATGCGCGCCTACACAGCCGGGGACACTGACGTCCCGCTGCTCCATGAAACCATCGGCCGGAACTTTGAGCGGGTGGCGGCCCGCTTTCCCTTCCACGACGCACTGATCGAGGCTGCACCTGTTCCGGGCGCCGACGCCCGCCGCTGGAGCTACACCAAGATGAACGACGACGTCGACCGGCTCGCGCGTGCGCTCCTCGCCCTCGGCGTCGCCAAGGGTGACCGCGTTGGAATCTGGAGTCCCAACTGCGCCGAATGGACCCTCCTCCAGTACGCCACCGCCAAGGCCGGGGCCATCCTGGTCAACGTCAACCCTGTCTACCGCAGCCACGAACTGGAATTCGTGGTGCGGCAGAACGGTATGCGGATGCTGGTCACCGCCCCGTCGGATACGAACAGCGACTATGTGGGGATGGCCCGGAAGGCGCTCGCGGAGTGCCCGGACCTGCGCGAGCTGGTTTTCCTGCCCGCGCCGGCGGAAGCCGGGTTCGACGCCGGCGTCCCCCAAAGCGATGCGGAGCTGACGTACGCGGAGCTGCTTCGGCGGGCGGACGACGTCGGACATACCGGGCTGCAGGCCCGGATGGCTGAACTTGACCCGCACGATCCCATCAACTTGCAGTACACCTCCGGGACCACGGGCTTCCCCAAGGGGGCCACGCTCACGCACCACAACATCCTCAACAACGGGTTCTCGATCGGCGAACTGCTCGGGTACACGGAGCACGACAGGGTGGTGATCCCGGTGCCGTTCTACCACTGCTTCGGGATGGTGATCGGCAACCTGAACGCCCTGAGCCACGGCGCTGCCACCATCATCCCCGGCCGCGGATTCAGCCCGGCCGCCGCCTTGGAGGCCGTCCAGGATTTCGGCGGGACCTCCCTGTACGGCGTGCCCACCATGTTCATCGCCGAGCTGGCGCTGCCGGACTTTGCTTCCTACGACCTGTCCACCCTGCGCACGGGTGTCATGGCCGGCTCGCTGTGCCCCATCGAGGTGATGAACCGGGTGATGTCGGAGATGAACATGGTGGATGTGGCCATCTGCTACGGCATGACTGAAACGTCGCCGGTGTCCACCATGACCCGGCAGGGGGACAGCCTGCAGCAGCGCACCGAGACGGTGGGACGCACCATGCCCCACCTGGAGAGCAGGATCATCGATCCCGGATCGGGGGAAGTGCTGGAGCGGGGCCGCATCGGGGAGCTCTGCACCCGGGGCTATGCCGTGATGGAGGGGTACTGGAACCAGCCGGACAAGACCGCCGAGGCCATCGATGCCGACGGCTGGATGCATACCGGGGACCTTGCCCGGATGGACGATGACGGGTACGTCGTCATCGAGGGCCGGATCAAGGACATGGTGATCAGGGGCGGCGAAAACATCTATCCGCGGGAGATTGAGGAGTTCCTCTTCGCCCACCCGTCGATCCAGGATGTGCAGGTCATCGGGGTGCCGGATGCAAGGTACGGCGAGGAGCTGATGGCGTGCATCATCCTCAAGCCCGGCGCCCAGCCGCTGGACGCGGGCTCCCTTGCCGAGTACTGCCGGGGGAAGCTGGCCCACTACAAGATTCCCCGCTACGTGGAGGTCCGGGAGCGGTTCCCCATGACCGTGTCCGGGAAGGTCCGCAAGGTGGAGATGCGCCAGGAGGCTGTGGCCCGGCTGGGGCTGTGACGTCAGCGGATGTTGCGGCTGATGGCTTTTACACCCACAGCAAGGCCGACGGCGGCTGTCACCGAGGCGGCAACAAGGCCCAGGAGGGTGTGCGTCCCGACGCTGCCCGCAAACAGTTCACGCTCTGCGTTCACCAAATAGGTCAGGGGGTTGACCAGGCTGGCCGTCCTCATCCACCCGGGTCCCGCCTCGATGGGAAGCATGATGCCGGAGAGGATCATCAGCGGGAACAGCAGTGTCTGCTGGACTCCCCAGAAGATCCACTCCTTGTTCTGGGAGACGAGCGCCAGTGCATAGGACAGGGCGCCAAGCCCTATTCCGAAGATCCCCAGGATGACCAGCCCGGCCAGCACGTGCAGCGGGTAGAACACGAAGCCGAAGGGGATGCAGACCAGTGCGATGAGGAGCCCCTGGACCACCAGCGGCGCCCACTCCTTCAACGCCCGCCCGATCATCAGCGAGGACCGGGACAGCGGCGTTGCCAGGATGCGCTCATAGGAGCCCGTCATGAGCTCATACTGCAGGTTTGAACCGGTCATGGACGTTCCGAAGAGGGCGATCATCACCACCACGCCCGGAAGGAACCACTGGAGCGTGGACTGTCCGCCGAACGCCGGCGCGCCCACGGCCGCCCCCAGCAACGGGCCGAACAGTCCCAGGAAGACCAGCGGCTGGAGCAGCGAGAACACCAGCGAGAACGGGTCCCTGAGCGGCAGCAGCATTTCCCGCCAGAACACGTACCTGGTGTCCTGCAGGACCCTGCCCAGCCCGGGCCTTTCCCGGGCGCCGGCAGCGGTGCCGTGCGTGGCCATCAGCGGTTCGCCCCTTCCCGCAGGTTGCGCCCGGTCAGTTCGAGGAACACATCGTCCAGGGTGGGCGGCTTCAGCTCCAGGGACTGGGCGGGAGCACCGGCGTCGTGCATCTCCAGCAGCAGCGCAGGCGCCAGTCGGGCACCTTCGGGAAGCCGGAGGCGGAAGCGGACAACGCCGTCGTACGAATTCTCGCTGACCTCCCCGCCCGCCGCCGCGCGCCCCAGCAGCCCCCGCACCCCGGCCGCGGAGGCCGCCGCCACCTCGACGGCCAGCAGGTCGCCCGCGAGGTTCGCCTTCAGCCGCGCGGCGGTGTCATCGGCAATGATCCTGCCGTGGTCGATGATGATGACCCGCTCGGACATGGAATCGGCCTCATCCATGTAGTGCGTGGTCAGCACAATCGTGGTGCCGTGTTCCTCGCGCATCCGCATGATGTGCTCCCACAGGTTGGCCCGGTTTTGCGGGTCCATCCCGGTGGACGGCTCGTCCAGGAAGAGCAGCCGCGGCGAGTGCATCAGCCCCAGCGCAACGTCCATTCTTCGCCGCTGCCCGCCGGAGAGCTTGAGGACTGTCCGCTTGGCGAGGTCCGCGAGGTCCAGGGAGTCCAGGAGTTCCCGGGCCCGGGCAAGGGCGTCCGCGGAGTTCATGCCGTAGAAGCGGCCCTGCATCACCAGCTCATCGATCACCCGGAAACTGTGGCCGCCGCCGTTGCCCTGGCCGATGTAGCCGATCCTGGCCCGCACTCCCGCCGGATCCGCGGTGACGTCCACGCCGGCAACCCTGGCTGTCCCCGAGGTGGGCGTCAGCAGGGTGGTGAGCATCCGCAACGTCGTGGACTTGCCTGCCCCGTTCGGGCCGAGGAAGGCCACAAGCTCGCCCGGCGCGACGTCGATGTCGACGCCCTTGACGGCTTCCACTGTTTCTTTCCTGACCGTGAACGTCTTTGCCAGTTTGTCCGTGTGGATCATGCGTGACTCCAGAGGATGCGGCGTGCCGGGGCTCTGGAACGGGCTCCCTGGCGCCACGCTATACCCATCCCCGGCACGAGTCCACGGAAAAATCGTGCACGTGCGTTGGGGCCGTGTCCCCGGCCGGCGTCAGTGCCGGCGGTGGTCCTGGATGGTCATCCGCGGACCGAACGTGGGTTTGCGGAAGCCGCTGCTTTGGATCATCCGCACCACCCGCTGGCGGTGCCCCGTCCAGGGTTCCAGCAGCCGGAGCATGCCGGCGTCATCCGTCCGGCGGCCGGTCAGCGCAGCCCCGACGTACGCGGCCAGGTGGTAATCGCCCACCGAGACGGAGTCGGGGCAGCCGTGCGTGCGCTGCACCACTTCGGCGGCCGTCCAGATGCCGATGCCGGGGATGGTCTGCATCCTGGCGGCCGCCTCCAGCGCCGGCAGTTCCGCCAGCCGTTCCAGCGCGACGGCAGAGCGCAGCGCCCGCATCACCGTCGCGGAGCGTTGCGGGCCCACCCCGGCCTTGTGCCACTCCCAGCTGGGGACCTGCAGCCACTGCGCCGCCGTGGGTGCCAGCACCAGGCCGGCGGGAGCCAGCGATCCAGCCATCGGCGCGGGGGATCCGTAGCGGTGGAGGAGGTACCGGTAGCCGCGGCGGGCCTCGATGACCGTGACTTTCTGTTCCAGGATGATGGGCACGAGCTGGTCCACCATGCGGCCGCTGGAGGGTAGCCGGACGGCCAGGCTTCTCCGCCGCGCTTCCCTGACCATGCGGGGGAGCGTGGTGTGGAACACCGGTTCGTCGAAGGCCGACCAATCGTCGTGCGCACCCAGGAGGCGCGGCACTGCCGCTGCCGCCGCGGCGGCACCCGGGCCCCAGGCCTGTACGTCCACCCGGTGCTCCATCTCCGCGCTGCCTGCCGGGCTGAGCCGGATGGTGGCGGGGCCCTCAGCTGTTGTGAAGGCGTTCCAGATGGCGCCGCCGTCCACCGCGAAGGACGGATCACTGTTGCCGCGCAGGAGCGGGCGGAGGGTCCGCACCAGGTCGTAGGGGCCACCCGGATACCACCGGAGTGAGGCGTCCGCGGCGGCCGCCAGCCGTGCGGGAACCTCTGCGATCGTCATTAAACCATCGTCCCACGGCGCCCCGACAGTTTGCCCGCCGGCTCCGCCGGCTCCGCCGTGCCGGTTCCCGGGCCCTTAACGGGCAGCGGACGGAGGACTAGAATCCCAGGTGTGGCGCGGGGCGTCCGCGCCCGTCCCTTCGAGATTCCAGAGATTCCAGGTGAGCGCAATGGGTGGAGTAGTACATTTCGAAATCCCCGCGGACGATCAGGAGCGGGCCAAGAAGTTTTACCACCAGGCCCTGGGCTGGCGGATAGAACCTGTCCCTGGAATGGACTACAACATGGTGATCACCACCCCCATGGACGAGGCCACCGGGCAGCCGACAACCGCTGGTGCGATCAACGGCGGCATGATGGCCCGGGAGGAAAAGATCGCCAACCCCGTCATCACGGTGGACGTGCCGGATATCGATGCCACGCTGAAAACGGTCGAGGAGCTGGGCGGTTCTGTTGTTATGCCCAAGAACGAGATCCCCGGAATGGGCTATTTCGCCTACTTCAAGGATCCTGAGGACAACGTCATGGGCCTGTGGGAGAACCTGCCCGCCGACCAGCAGGCGCAGTCCGCCGGGTAGCGTCAGGGCATCCCGGACGCCACCCAGAGGGCCACCACCGCAAGCGGGACCGTCAGGGCTGCCACCACCAGACCGGCCAGGGCAAAACCGCTCCACTTGATCCGGACGTTCAGCGCCCGCAGCCGCTCATGCCAGAGCAGGGTGGCAAGGGACGCCCACGGGGTGACGAGCGGGCCAAGGTTGACACCGATCAGCAGGGCGGCCACCCGGGCAGGAGAGCCGGCCACCGGCTCAAGGGCCAGATAGGCGGGCAGGTTGTTGGCTGCGTTGGCCGCTCCGGCTCCCAGCGCGGCCAGGTGCAGGAGGGCGGGCAGGCTCTCGCCCTGGCCGGCCGCGCCGGCCAGGAGCGCCGTCAACCCGCTGGCATGCAGTGCCTCAACAACCATGAACAGTCCCACCGTGAGCATCAGCGGACGCCACGGAACCATGGACCACCGCAGCACGGAGGGCCGCCGCCGGAGGAAGACCACCAGCAGGAAGGCTGCGGCCAGCATGGCCGGATACTGCACGGGTATGCCGGACACCAGGGCGGGCAGCAGGACCAGGAGGGTGGCCGCGGCAATGACCAGCAACGGCCGGTCCCGCACTGCGGGGGACCGTTGCGGCCGGTACCGTCCCCGCAGGTCCTTGCGGAACGCCAGCCACAACAGGGCCAGCGGAACCACGACCCCCACCAGGGCGGGCGCCCAGACTGTCCCCGCAAAGCCCAGGGGGCTCAGCCCCAGCGCGTCCTGCGCCAGCAGGTTCGTCAGGTTTGACACGGGCAGCAGGAGCGAGGCGGTGTTGGCGAGCCAGATGGTGGTCAGGGCGAAGGGGAGCGGCTGGATGCCGGCATGGACTGCCAGGAGGACCACCACCGGCGTTACGAGCACGGCAGTGGTGTCGAGCGACAGGAAAACAGTGGAAACAGTTGCCAGGGCCACGACAAGGAGCCACAGCAGGAACACGCGGCCCCGGCCCAGCCCCGCGAGCCTGTCCGTGACAACCTTGAACAGCCCGGCCTCGTCCAGCAGTTCCGTCAGCAGGGACATCGCAAGCACGAAGGCGAGGATGGGAACGGTGCGGCCCGCCAGGGCGTCGAAAGCGGGCAGGGGCAGTGACCCGAAGGCGAGGGATGCAACACCGGCCAGAAGCATCGCTCCGGGAAGGAGGTAGCTCCGGACTTTCATCAACCAGGCGAACTGCTGCACCGCCCCATGATCCCACCCGTGACTGCGCAGACCCTGTTGGAAACGGGCGCACCCGCGTGGCGTGCCGCCGCGGGCACAGGGCGCGGAAGGTGCCCGCGGCAGGGAAGCGGTAGCTTTGTATCCATGAAGTACGCCCAGTCCATCCTGGACCTCATCGGCAATACCCCGCTCATCAAACTCAACCACGTGACGGAGGGCATCAAAGCCACCGTCCTGGTCAAACTGGAGTACCTGAACCCCGGCGGGTCCATCAAGGACCGCATTGCGGTGAAGATGATCGAGGACGCCGAGAGGGACGGCAAGCTGCAGCCCGGCGGGACCATTGTTGAGCCCACGTCCGGCAATACCGGGGTGGGCCTGGCCCTGGTGGCCCAGCAAAAGGGCTACAAGTGCGTCTTCGTGGTTCCGGACAAGGTGGGTGAGGACAAGCGCGCCGTCCTGCAGGCGTACGGCGCCGAGGTGGTGGTGACGCCTACAGCCGTGCCGCCGGACAGCCCCCAAAGCTACTATGGCGTCTCGGACCGGATTGTCCGGGAGACCCCCGGTGCGTACAAACCGGACCAGTTCTCCAACCCCGCGGCGCCCGGCAGCCACTACCAGACCACCGGCCCGGAGATCTGGCGCGATACGGACGGCAGGATCACCCATTGCGTCATCGGCGCGGGAACCGGCGGAACCATCACAGGCACCGGCCGCTACCTGAAGGAGGCATCGGCGGGCCGGCCGGCATCCGACGGCGGCGTGGTCAGGATCATCGCCGCCGACCCGGAAGGCTCGGTGTACTCCGGCGGCACCGGACGCCCGTACTTCGTCGAAGGCGTCGGCGAGGACATGTGGCCGGCGAACTACGACAAGTCCATCCCGGACCAGGTGATCGCGGTCAGCGATG
The DNA here is from genome assembly GCF_023708005.1 of Pseudarthrobacter sp. NCCP-2145. Classification (NCBI taxonomy): domain Bacteria; kingdom Bacillati; phylum Actinomycetota; class Actinomycetes; order Micrococcales; family Micrococcaceae; genus Pseudarthrobacter; species Pseudarthrobacter sp. NCCP-2145. The sequence continues at coordinate 41,793 of NZ_BRCG01000007.1, forward strand.
CCGATTCCTTCGCCATGACCAGGCGACTGGCCCGTGAGGAGGGCCTCCTGGTGGGCGGATCCTCGGGCATGGCCGTGGTGGCTGCGCTCAAGGCGGCGCGGGACCTCCCGGAGTCCGCGGTCGTCGTCGTGATCCTGCCGGACTCCGGCCGGGGATACCTGGCGAAGATCTTCAACGACCAGTGGATGCGCTCCTACGGTTTCCTCTCCGGCGGCGAGGAAACCTCCGTGGGGGAAGTCATCAGCTCCAAGAACGGCGAACTGCCGGACCTGGTGCACATCCATCCGAACGAGTCCGTGCGCGACGTCATCAACATCATGAACGAGTTCGGCGTCAGCCATATCCCGGTCCTGTCCCAGGAGCCGCCGGTGGTGATGGGCGAGGTGCTCGGCGCCGTGGACGAACGCACCCTGACCGCCAAACTGTTCCGCGGCGAAGCCAAGCTGACGGACAAGATCTCCGAGCACATGGGCCCCAAGCTGCCCGTCATCGGATCGCTGGAAACCATTTCCGCAGCCAGGGAACTGCTCTCGGACGTGGACACCGTGATGGTCACGTTCGTCGGCGCGCCGGTGGGCATCCTCACCCGGCACGACCTCCTGGCCTACCTCAGCAACTGACCTGCTTCACCCTGATACTGCTTCACCCAGACAAGGAGCATCATGTCCGTCCCCGAAAACCAAGGTTTCAACACCCGCGCCGTCCACGCCGGACAGGCCTTCGAGCCCCGCACCGGCGCGGTGGTTCCGCCCCTGCACTTCAGTTCCACGTACGCCCAGGACGGCATCGGCGGGCTCCGTGAGGGCTATGAGTACGGCCGCGGCGGCAACCCCACCAGGGACGCCCTGCAGGAACAGCTCGCCGCGCTGGAAGGCGGCACCCACGCCTACAGCTTCAGCTCCGGACTGGCCGCCGAGGATTCGCTCATCCGCGCCCTGACCCGCCCCGGCGACCACATAGTGCTGGGCAACGACGCCTACGGCGGCACCTACCGCCTCATCAGCAGGGTGCTGGGCGGCTGGGGAATCGGCAACACTCCGGTGGACATGGCAGACCTCGACGCCGTCCGGGCGGCAGTTGCCGCCAACAAGACCCGCTTCGTGTGGGTGGAGACGCCGTCCAACCCGCTGATGAAGATCACCGACATCGCGGCGCTCGCAGGGATAGCGCACGACGCCGGCGCCCTCCTCGTGGTGGACAACACCTTCGCTTCCCCCTACCTGCAGAACCCGCTCGCCCTGGGTGCCGACGTCGTGGTCCACTCCACCACCAAGTACATCGGCGGGCACTCGGACGTCGTGGGCGGCGCCGTGGTGGTCAATGATGCAGAGCTGGCGGAGAGGATCGGCTTCGTCCAGTTCGCCGTGGGTGCGGTTTCCGGACCCATGGACGCGTTCCTCACCACGCGCGGGCTGAAGACCCTGGGGGTCCGCATGGACCGGCACAGCCTCAACGGACAGGCCGTGGCCGAGTGGCTGCTCGAGCGGCCCGAGGTGGAGGCCGTCCTGTATCCGGGCCTGCCGTCCCACCCGGGCCACGAGCTTGCCAGGAAGCAGATGCGGAGCTTTGGCGGCATGGTTTCGGTGCAGTTCAAGGGCGGCGAGGCTGCTGCCCGGAAGGTGGCGGAATCGACGTCGGTGTTCACCCTGGCCGAGTCCCTGGGCGGCATCGAATCGCTGATGAACTACCCGTCCGAGATGACGCACGCCTCGGTCAAAGGCACCGAACTGGCGGTTCCGGTGAACCTCCTCCGCCTGTCCTGCGGCATCGAGGACGTCGAGGACCTGCTCGCGGACCTGGACCAGGCGTTCGCGGCCATCCCGTAGCCCCGCCGGTTAAACCCGGACGGCAGTTAAACCCGGACGGCACGTCGCGGCAGTCCCCGGAGCGAGGGGTTGCCGCGGCGTGCCGTCCTGCGTGAGGCAGGTTCCTACTTCACGGAACCCTCGGTGAGGCCGCCGCGCCAGAAGCGCTGAAGGACCACCATGGCGATGCTGAGCGGGATGATCGAGAGCAGCACGCCGCCGGTGGTCAGCTCGTAGAACTCAGGCAGCCGGTCCACCTGGCTCAGCCAGTTGTTCAGTCCGAGCGTGATCGGGTACAGCCCGGAGTCGGACAGCATCACGAGCGGCAGGAAGTAGTTGTTCCAGATTCCCACCAGCTGGAAGAGGAACACGGTGACCAGGGCGGGGGTGAGGACGCGCAGCCCGATGGTGTGGAAGATCCTCAGTTCGCCCGCGCCGTCCAGCCTGGCCGCCTCAATGAGTGACGTGTCCACCGTGGCCTGCGAATAGATCCGGCACAGGAACAGCCCAAACGGTGAGACGAGGGACGGCAGCAGCACGCTCCAGTACGTGTTGGCCAGGCCCAGCTGGCTGAAGAGCAGGAAAAGCGGCAAGGCGGTGGCCGTGCCGGGAACCAGTACTCCGCCCAGGATGGTTCCAAAGACCAGGTTCCGCCCGCGGAATTCGTACTTCGCCAGCGCGTAGCCGCCCGCCGCCGCAAAGTAGGTGGCCAGGAGGGCGCCGATGCCGGCGTACAGCACTGAGTTCAGGAACCACCGGATGAAGATGCCGTTGTCATAGCTGAGCACCTGCGCAAGGTTGTCCCACAGCGCAACGGTGGGGGCGAACCAGAATCCGTTGGTGGAGAACAGGTCCTCCGTGGATTTGGTGGCAGCGACCACCACCCAGTACACGGGGATGAGGAAGTACAGGGCAACCACCACGAGCACCGCTGTGACGATGATGGTGGACGGACGGCCTTTGCTGCCGGAACGCCTGGTCCCTGCAGCAGATGTGCGGGCCGGGGAAGCCGTTGTCGACGGCGGGGTCACGGTAGCGGTCATGATGACTTCCTGTTCGTGAATTTGAGGAAGGCGAAGGACAGGACGAAGGCGGCCACGGCTATCAGCACTGCCTGCGCCGCGGCCACGTTGTAGTCGTTGTAGGCGAACGCGGTGGTGTACGCGCTGAGGTTGGGCGTGTACTGGCTGTCGATGGCGGGGGCCACGGTCTTCAGGACCTGCGCCTCGGCGAAGAGTTGCAGCGTACCGATGATGGAGAACACTGTGGTGAGGACGAGGGCGGGCCGGATCAGCGGAAGCTGGATGCTGAGGGCCACCCGCCAGGTGGAGGCGCCGTCCACCTTCGCGGCTTCATACAGTTCCCCGGGTATGGCCTTCAGCTGGGCCACGATGATCAGCATGTTATAGCCGGTGTAGCTCCAGGTGACGATATTCGCAATCGACCACAGGACGGTGTTGGCACCCAGGAAATCGGGGGTCAGTCCCACCAGTGCCGCGACATCGAACAGCGGACTCAGCCCGGGGACGTAGAGGAACGACCAGAGGATTGTGGCGATGACCCCCGGTACGCCGTAGGGGAGGAAGTAAGCGGCACGGAAGAAGCCCGGCCACTTGGCGGACGCTGATTCGAGCATGAGGGCAAGCACCGTGCAGAGCAGGATCATCACAGGTACCTGCACCACGCCGAACAGGAGCATGCGTCCGATCGACGCCACGAAGCTGCCGTCAGCCAGGGCTTGTGCATAGTTGCTGAAACCGGCGAATTCACTCTTAACCCCGGCCTCGCCGAAAAGCCCGCTCCGGGTCACTTTGGTGAAGCTGGACAGGACTGCCACGAAAATCGGAAGGACGAACGTCAGGATGAACAGCGCCAGGAAGGGCGCCAGCAGGAGCCAGGGCGCGCGGGACGCAGCGCCTGTCCGGTCGCCGCGTTTGCCCGGCCGGGCGGGAGGCTGCGCTGACGGACCCCGCCCCGTCCGCGCGGTGGGTGATGTCGCTGTCATGACGCTTCCTTTCGAATGCTGAGGCCTTTGTTCCTGAAGACGGTCATGATCTGCTGTTCCGCCGCCGCCACCGAATCCACCAGGCTCGTTCCGGACGCCTTCTTCCGGAAGCCGTCGCTCAGAATGTTGAAGGACTGCTGGGTGACGGGCCACCAGGACCAGTCCTCATTCTGCTGCCGGGCCGCCGGCACGAAGATTTCCTGGTGGTAGCTTTGGCCGCCAAAGAATTCCGACGGCGCCTGCCGCGGAGTGCCGATGAAGTCCGGCGACGGCGACCAGCCGATGCCGCTGTTGGTGATTTCGGCGTCGATGCCTTCCCTTGACGTGGTCATCCACACCGCGAACTCGAGTGCTTCGCGGGGGTGCTTGCTGTTGGCCAGGATCGCTGCCGTGGATCCGCCAAGGTAGCTTGACCCGAATCCGCTGCCGTCCCAGGTGGGCATGGGCGCCACCCGCCATTTGCCGCTGCCGCCGCTGACGCCTTCAATAAGGGCATCTCCCCAGCTGCCGGACACCACGGAGGCAATGGTTCCCTTCGCGGCTGCAGCAAACCAGCCGGGAGAGTAGGCGCCGAACGCCGTCTGGACAAGGTCCTCGTCGATGGCCTGGTCGAAGAAGCGGGCAACCTTCATGGTGGCGTCGTCGGTCATGTTGATAACCCAGCCGTCCTCCTCAGGCCTGAGCCAGCTGGCACCGGCCTGGGCCGCGAACGCTGTGAACACGGAGGCGTCGCCCAGCGGGAAGCAGTCCAGGTAGACATCCTTTTTGCGCAGTTCGCGGGCAAGGGCCGCCCATTCGTCCCAGGTGCCGGGGTTCGTACCGCCCACCTGGTCCAGGACTGCCGGCTGGTAGAACATGGCCATGGGGCCGGAGTCCTGGGGGATGCCGTACACGCCGCCGGAGAAGCTGACTTGGCCCCACAGTGTCTGGTCGTACAGGTGCGCGTAGTCCTGGGCGCCGTACCGGGCCACGTCCACCAGGCCGTTGACCAGCATGAATTCGGGGAGGGACCGCATCTCCACCTGGGCAAGGTCGGGTCCGCCGCCAGCAGCCAGGGCCGAATAGAGCTTTTGGTACCCGCCGGCATTGCCGCCGGGAATCCATACGACCTCCACCTGGACCTGCGGATGGGAGGCGTTCCAGATGTCGGCCACTTTTTGTGCATCTTTGAGCCAGCACCAGTACGTCAGGGTGATCTTTTCCCCGCTGGCGGCCGGAGCGAGCACCGGTGCTGTGTTGACGGAGCGTATGCCTGGCGTGGCACAGCCGGACAAGAGCCCCATCGCTGCGGTGCCCAGGCCCGCACTCAGGAGTTGTCTTCGCGTGAATCGGGACATTTGCCTTCACCTCATCGTGTCGGATATGTGCCTAAAAGTGTGAAGCATGGCACTTTTTGTTCGGTTCGAGACAGGCTAACATGAAAACTCGAGTGCTCACTCGAGTTTTGGTTTATTGCGCATTACGGCGGGTACACTGGCTTGCCATGAGCACCAAGGATGGGCCGCAAGCTTCCCGCCGGGGACCCTACGCGAAGTCTGCGGAGCGGCGCCGGGCCATCCTGACCGCAGCCCACGCCGTGTTCGCCGCCCACGGGTATCGCGGCGGCTCGCTGCAGGACGTGGCCAACCACGCCGGCATGAGCCAGACGAGCCTCCTCCACTACTTCCCCTCGAAAAGCGATCTGCTCCTGGCAGTACTCAACTGGCGGGATTCCATCACAGGAGACGGTACCGCGCCGCCGGACCCGGAGGAATCACTTGCTGATGCCGTCCTCCGGCAGGCGCGCTTCAATGAAGATGTCCCGGGAGTCCTTGAGCTCTACACCGTCCTGTGCGGGGAAGCAGTCACGGAGGGGCATCCCGGGCGAGACTACTTTACGGAGCGCTTTGACCGGCTGCGGCGGAGCTACGCGCGCCAGCTTGCGCAGCTGGCCGGGGAAGGCCGGCTGCGCCCTGGTGTGGATCCGGACACTGCCGCCGCCTCATTGATCGCTCTGTGGGACGGCATCCAGACGCAATGGCTCCTGGCACCGGGGAGTGTGGACATGGCCGGCTGTCTCCGCGCGTACCTGGACCTGGTCCTGCTGCCTGAGGAGGACCAGGAGCGTGCATCGGCCGGGGCGCCTCCATTGGCGCCACTAGGCTGATCCCATGGAACCCGTGCCTTCAGCTACTCCTGCCCGCCCCGCCGCCCTCATCACCGGCGCAGGGAGGCTGGCCTCCATCGGCGCCGGCATCGCCCGGCACCTCGCCGCCGAGGGCTGGGACCTGGTGCTGGCCTACTGGCAGGACTACGACGCCCGGATGCCGTGGGGGACTCAACCGGACGACGTCGTGCGTTTGACTGCCGAGCTCGAAGCCATCGGCGCCCAGGTCCACGTGCTGTCCGCGGACCTCCAGGACCCCGCCGTGCCCGACCGGCTGGTGGCGGAGTCCGTGCAGCTGGCGGGCCCGCTGCAGGGCATGGTCCTGAGCCACGCCGAGTCCGTCGACTCGGGGATCCTGGACACCAGCGTGGAATCGTTTGAGCGGCACTTTGCCGTGAATACGCGGGCCAGCTGGCAGCTGATTGCCGCGTTCGCGCGGCAGGCAACGGACGACGGCGGCGCAATCGTTGCGCTGACCAGTGACCACACAGCGTTCAACCTTCCCTACGGTGCCTCGAAGGGGGCGCTGGACAGGATCGTCATTGCCGCCGCGCGGGAACTTGGACCGCTGGGCATTTCGGCGAACGTGCTGAACCCGGGTCCGGTGGATACGGGCTGGATGGACGATGAGGTCCGGGCAGCGCTGACGGCCCAGCAGCCCACGGGACGGCTGGGAACACCGGCCGACGTCGCAGGAACTGTGGGGTTCCTGCTCTCGCCCGCCGGCCGCTGGGTCTCCGGCCAGCTCATCAAGTCCGACGGCGGCTTCTCCGCCTGATCAGCGGAAAGCGTTGAAGCCGGTGATGTGCTGGCCAAGGACCAGGGTGTGGACTTCGTCCGTGCCCTCATAGGTGCGCACCGACTCCAGGTTGGCTGCGTGCCGCAGGGGCGGGTAGTCCAGCGTGATTCCGTTTCCGCCAAGGATGGACCGGGCTTCCCTGGCCACCGCGAGGGCTTCCCTGACATTGTTCAGCTTGCCCAGTGAGATTTGCTCGGGCCGCAGGGCGCCGGCGTCCTTGAGCCGTCCCAGGTGCAGTGCCAGCAGCGTGCCCTTCTGGATCTCCACCAGCATGTTGACCAGCTTTTCCTGGGTCAGCTGGTAGGCGGCCAGCGGCTTGCCGAACTGCAGCCGCTCCTGCGAGTAGGCCAGTGCTGCCTGGTAGGAATCCCGGGCGGCACCCATGGCGCCCCAGGCGATGCCGTACCGTGCCTCGTTCAGACAGGTAAAGGGGCCGCGCAGGCCACGCGCGGCCGGCAGCAGCGCCTCCGGACCCAGCCTGACGTCGTCGAACACCACATCACACTGGATGGAGGCCCGCATGGAGAGCTTCTGCCCGATGGGCGTGGCGGTGACGCCCGGCGTTCCCGCGGGAACCAGGAAACCGTGGACGCCGTCATCCGTCATGGCCCAGACCACCATCACGCCCGCCACCGAGGCGAGCCCTATCCATCGTTTGGCGCCGTTCAGCACCCAGCCGGCGTTGTCCCCGGCACCGTCACGGCGGGCGAACGTGGCCATGGAGGAAGGGTCGGAGCCGGCTGACGGTTCGGTCAGCGCAAAGCCCCCGATCACTTCCCCTGCGGCCATCCGGGGGAGCCACTCCTGTTTCTGGTCCTCGGAGCCCCACGTGTGGATGGCGGTCATGGCCAATGAGCCCTGCACCGAGACGAAGGTGCGGATCCCGGAATCGCCGGCCTCGAGTTCCATGGCGGCCAGGCCGTATTCGACGGCGGACCGGCCGGGGCAGCCATAACCTTCCAGGTGCATCCCCAGCACCCCGAGCTCGCCCAGTTCCGGCGCGAGTTCCAGGGGAAAGGCGGCGTCGTCGTACCACCGGGCGATGTTTGGCCGGATCCGCTGAACCGTGAAGTCCCGGGCCTTCTGCTGGATTTCCTGCTCGCCGGGGGTCAGCAGAGCATCCAGGGCAAGGACGTCCGAGGGATCCGGGTTCACGGCTTCGCCAGGAAATAGCCGCGGGTGGCCGGCAGGAACCGGCAGGCCACAGCCAGCGCCACGCCCAGGGCCAGCAGCAGCACGCCACTGACGAAGGCCCCGCCGATCCCGAAGATCTGGGTGTCGCCGTAGGCCGGGTCCCACATCTGGACTGCCGAGATGAAGAACGCGGCCGTCAGGAGGAGCGCGCCCACGAGCGGCAGGATGCCCCGGAACCACAGGTTGCGTGCCGAATGCCGGAGGGTGCCGCGGAAGTACCAGAAGCACGCGAAACCGGTGAGCGCGTAGTAGAAGGCGATGAACAGGCTGATGGCGCTGATGGAATCGGAGAGCAGGTTCTCGCTCAGGAAACTCATGGCCACGTAGTAGGCGATGGCGGCCGCCCCCATGACCTGGGTGGAAAAACCCGGGGTCTGGTTCTTCGGGTGCACCTCGCCGAACCTGGCCGGCAGGGCACCGTGGACGCCCATGGACAGGGTGCCCCGTGCCGTGGGGAGGATGGTGGTCTGGGTGGAGGACAGGACGGAGGCAAGCACCGCGACGACGATCAGCCAGCCCCACGGGCCCAGCACCACGTCCCGCATGGCCAGGAAGACGTCGTCCTGGTTGGCCTCGTTGCCCAGGCCAATGCCTTCCGTGCCCACCGTGGCGTACATCATCACCAGGAGCGCCACGGAGACATAGATGGCCACCAGGATGAAGGCGGAGATCACCGCGCCGCGGCCGGGGGTGGTTGAAGGGTTCTCTGTTTCCTCATTGACCGCGAGGCAGGTGTCCCAGCCCCAATAGATGAAGAGCGCCAGGAGCGCGCCGTGCACCACGGCGCCGGGATCCGCAAAGGCAGCCACCGGGTTGAACCATTCAAGATCGAAGGCCTGGATGGAGGTGTCGCCGGCGGCGGAACCCGCAACGATCCGCACCACAATGGCCAGGGCAAAGATGCCCAGGGAGATGTACTGCACATACGTCAGCACCCGCTGGACGTGTTCGCCCAGCCGGATGCCCCGGTAGTTGACCAGCGTCATCACGGCGATGAACAGGACCCCCGTTGCGGTCACCACTGCCTTGTTGTCCGCCAGGGAGCCGTCGCCCACCAGGAGCCACAGGTACTGGCCCGCCACCTGCGCCAGGTTGGCCAGGACCACGATGCCGGCGAGCGCCACGCCCCAGCCGCCCAGCCAGCCCGCCCAGGGGCCGAACGCACGCCGGGACCAGGTGAAGGTGGTGCCGCAGTCCGGAATGGCGCTGTTCAGTTCGCGGAACGCATACGCGATGAAGAGCACGGGGATGAAGCCGAGCAGCAGGATCAGGGGAGTGTAGTTGCCGTTTACGGCCACGATGAGGCCCAGTGTCGCGGCCAGCGAGTACACCGGTGCCGTGGAGGCCAGACCCAGCATCACGGAGTCGCCGAGGTCGAGGATCCCGGCGCGGAGCCCCTTGGCCGGGACGGTGGCGCCCGGCGCGCCGCCCTGGCCGCCCGTCGTCGTAGTTCCTGTGCTCATGCTGTCACCGGGTTCATAGTGCGATACCTGCTTTGTTGGAGGAGGCCTCGGCCGAGAGCGGCGCCGGCGCGTCAATGGTGTTGGGCACAAAACGGCAGAAGTAGTCCGTGACCGGCCCATCCGATTCCCGGATGCCGCAGCCCACGGACTCGCCGTCCACCACCCACAGGCCCAGGACGGGATGGTTGCCGTCGAAGTCGGGCAGTTCCTGGTACTGCTGGTAGCACCAGCCCTCGCGGCCGTAGCCGCCGGGTTGCTCAAGGCTGATCCCCTGGGCATGGATTTTGATGTTGTCCCCTTCGCGGCCGTGCAGCGGCTTGGCCACCCATTCCTTGAGGGGACCCGGCTCGTTGAGGTAGGCCGGCAGCAGGTTGGGATGCTGCGGGTACAGATGCCAGAGGGCGGCGAGGAGCGCCTTGTTGGAGAGGAGCATTTTCCAGGCCGGTTCAACCCAGCGCGGATTGTGGGCGCGTTCCAGGAGCCGCTGCCCGAAGGGTTCCTTCATCATCAGCTCCCAGGGATAGAGCTTGAAGATGGTGCTGATCATGAAATTGTCCAGGTCCACGAACCGGTTCAGGTTGGGGTCCCAGCCGATGTCCGACATGTTGATGCCGATGGTGGTCCAACCTGCCTGGCTGGCCACGTCCCGCATGTAGGCAGCCGTCATCCAGTCCTCGCCGGATTCCTCGACTTCCGAGTGGGCAACGTGGAGGGTGCTCATGCCGGTGCGGTACTGCACCTTTTTCCATTGCCGGATCAGGGCCTCGTGGATGCCGTTCCACTGGTCCTTTTCCGGGAAGACGTCCTGCAGCCAGAACCACTGCGCCACGGCCGCCTCGATCAGGCCGGTGGGGGTGTCCGCGTTGTATTCGAGCATCTTGGCGGGACCGCCCTGCCCGTCGTAGATGAAGTCGAAGCGGCCGTACACATCCACGTCCCCGGCCTGCAGGGACTCCGCGGCCAGCTCCAAAGCCTGCGGGCCAATGCCAATGTCTCCCATTGCGCCGGTGGCCAGGAACGTGGCCGCTTCCAGGCACATCCGGTGCATGTCCTCGGCCGCCACCTCGAGGGTCTCCACCTCGTCCGTGGTGAATTCGTAGTACGCGGATTCGTTCCAGTACTCGATCCGCCGCCCGTCGTCCATGGTGGTGGTGGAGAACACCAGGCCCTGTTCCTGGATCTTCTGCTTCCAGTCGGGCCTGGGCTCAGACAACAGCCGCTTCACGCTCAGCCCCCCACTTTGCTGCTGCCGCCGCTTGTGCCGCTCTTCGCGGTGGTACCGAAACCGCCGCGGCTGACGGTGCCGCCCTGGGTGCTGTACCCGGTGGACGCCTTGGCGCCTCTGGGAACGGTCCTGGTGTAGGTGGGGGCGGTTGAGCGGTTCTGCCCGACGGCGGGAACGAACGCGCCGCGGGAGAAAAAGTACCAGGCGTAGATGCCGCCGCTTCGGCCGGCAGAGCTGTTGCAGTTGGTGTCCTCCACGCGTTCGCCGGTTTCGTCGTTGAAACACACCTGGGCGTACTCGGGGTCATCCTGGTTGCTGGCCACCACAGCCGTGATGGTGCCGGCGAGCAGCGCCGTCACGCCCAGGCCCACCACCACGGTGCGCCGCTGCGAGCGTTTCTTCCTGGCCGCGGCCTCGTTGAGCTGCCTCTCCCGGTCGCGGGCAAACGGGTCCACCGGGGTAACAGGCTCGTTCAGCAGTTCAGGCCGGAGCTCCGGTTTGGGCACCTGCCAGGGGGGAGGCTTCGCGCCGGCCCGGCCGTCACCGTCAGGCTGGTTGCCGTTTGCCCGCCCGCGCTCCGGGTCCTTGTTCGGGTCCATGGCGTCCCCCTCAGTAGTCCACGTGAATTGGGCACAGCGCTGCACCCCCATTTGCAATCCTGAACTCAGCGTAGTCCCTGCCGGTGCCTGCTGCGAGTAGCGCAGCGGACAGCGGATGGGGGAGAAGTCCCCATCCCGGCAACTGCCGCCTGCCGGGGCTCGCGGACCCTACACTGGTGCCATGGAAACCGCCTCCGTTGTTGCCGTCTGCCGCGTCCATCAGCTCCTGCCGGACACGTCCAGCGTGGGCGTGACAGCCATCGACAAGCGTCCGGCAGAGGGGCCGGTCAAGGTTCACCGGCTGGGCCTCCAGGGCGACATCCAGGCGAACCGCGTCCACCACGGCGGTCCTGACCAGGCTTTGTACGCGTATTCGCAGGACGACGCCGATTACTGGGCCGGGGAGCTGCAGCGGGACCTGCCGCCGGGAATCTTTGGCGAGAACCTCAGGGTGGCTGGCATCGACGCCACGGGAGCGGTGATTGGTGAACGGTGGAAGATCGGCCTCAGCCTCGAAGTCGAAGTCACCTCGCCGCGGACGCCCTGCGCCACCTTCCAGCGCCGGATGCGGGAGCCGCACTTCGTCAAGAGGTTCACCGAGGAGGGCCGCGTGGGCACCTACCTGCGCGTCATCAGGACCGGCACCATCCAGGCCGGGGACCATATCCACCGGCTGTATGTGCCCAAGCACGGCATAACCGTGGGCAGGTGGTTCAGCGAACCTGACCTTGAGTCCATGGAGGCCCTGAAGGACGCCGACGCCGACGGCGAGATCCGCCTGCAGCAGCCGGAATTCACGCAAAAGTTCGAGGCGCTCGAGCGGCAGTTGGGGCGGCAGCCGCGGCCCTGAGAGGCTGGAAGGCGGACTGTGTGCGCAAGCTCACCGCCGTCGTCGTACGTTCAATTTCCGCTGCGGCAGGTGCGTACCTTACACTTGAAACATCCCCCACTCCGGAAATCCCTTATTCCTGCCCAATTTTTGAGGCAGGACTGGCAAGTGTTGGGGCCCGCACAAGCGATGCGGGCATTTTCATAGGGAGAGCCGGCTAAAGAAAACGCTGTACAGACTGCTGGGATAGCAGCCAAGAGATGCAGCGGGAAGTCCTGCCACGGGATTGCGAAAGCGCCGGACTTCTGTGACCGGCCGGTCAATGTTTGCCCGGCATCCACGGCACACGTACTGCGGCTCCGCTCACCTCGGGTAGTGCCGCCTGGCCCCCTATGGATGAGGAACACTTCCCTATGCCCGAAAATCACAACGACGCCACCGCTGAAGCAGCAACTGCCAGCATCGAATTCACTGAGCCCGCTGCGCCCGCAGCCGAGGCCGCACCGGCACCTGCCGAAGCTCCCGCCGCCACGGCTGAAGAAGCCCCCGCCGCCCCCGCCGTCTCGGCTGAAGAAGCCCCTGCCGCCGCCGCTCCCGCCGCCAAGGCTGAGGAAGACGAAGAAGAAGGCATCAAGTTCGCCGACCTCGGCATCGACGGCCGCGTCCTCGCCGCCCTGCAGGATGTCGGCTACGAAAAGCCTTCCCCCATCCAGGCAGCAACCATCCCGCTGCTGCTCGAAGGCCGCGACGTCGTGGGCCTCGCCCAGACCGGCACCGGTAAGACTGCAGCATTCGCAGTACCGGCACTGTCCCGCCTGGCCGAGCTCCACGACCTCAATGGCCCGTCCCGCAAGACCCAGGCCCTGGTCCTGGCTCCCACCCGCGAGCTGGCCCTCCAGGTTGCCGAGGCCTTCACCTCGTACGCCAAGCACATCGACGACTTCACTGTCCTGCCCGTCTACGGCGGCTCCGCCTACGGCCCCCAGCTCGCCGGCCTGCGCCGCGGCGCCCAGGTTGTCGTCGGTACCCCCGGCCGCGTAATCGACCACATCTCCAAGGGTTCCCTGGACCTGTCCGAGCTCCAGTACCTGGTGCTGGACGAGGCCGACGAGATGCTGCGCATGGGTTTCGCCGAAGACGTGGAGCAGATCTTCCAGCAGACCCCGTCCGACCGCCAGGTTGCACTGTTCTCGGCCACCATGCCGAGCCAGATCCGCCGCATGTCCAAGCAGTACCTGAACAACCCGGCCGAGATCTCCGTCAAGTCCAAGACCACCACCGGCGCCAACACCCGCCAGCGGTACCTGCAGGTCATGGGCCCGCACAAGCTCGATGCCATGACCCGCATCCTTGAGGTTGAAGAGTTCGACGGCGTCATCGCCTTCGTACGCACCAAGATGGCTACCGAGGACCTGGCTGACAAGCTGAAGTCCCGCGGTTTCCAGGCCGCCGCGATCAACGGTGACATTCCGCAGCAGCAGCGTGAGCGCACCGTTGACGCGCTGAAGGAAGGCCGCATCGACATCCTCGTGGCCACCGACGTCGCGGCCCGCGGCCTTGACGTGGAGCGCATCAGCCACGTGATCAACTACGACATCCCGCACGACACCGAGTCCTACGTGCACCGCATCGGCCGCACCGGCCGTGCAGGCCGTTCAGGTGACGCCATCCTGTTCATGACGCCGCGGGAGAAGTACCTGCTGCGTTCCATCGAGAAGGCCACCCGCCAGCCCGTGGAACAGATGCACCTGCCGACGGCCGAGACCGTGAACACGCTCCGCCTGGGCAAGTTCGCGGAGCGCATCACGGAAACCCTCGCCTCCGAGGACGTCGCCCCGTTCCGCGACCTGATCGCCTCCTACGAGGAAGAGCACAACGTTCCGGCGTCGGAGATCGCCGCAGCCCTTGCCGTGATGGCACAGGGCGGGCAGCCCCTGCTGGTGAAGGAACTGCCTGCAGCTCCCGAGTTCCAGAAGCGCGAACGCTCCAAGGACGGCTTCGGCTCCCGCGGCCCCACCCGTGCGCTCACCGAGGGCAACGCCACCTACCGGATCGCCGTCGGACGCCGCCAGCGCGTCATGCCGGGCTCCATCGTGGGTGCCATTGCCAACGAGGGCGGCATTTCCTCGGCCCAGATCGGCGGCATCGACATCCGCTCGGACCACTCCCTCGTGGAGCTCCCGGCGGACCTGAGCCCCGAGCAGCTGCGTGCCCTGTCCCGCACCCGGATCGGCGGCGAGCTGATCCACCTCGAGCTGGACAACGGCCGCAAGCCGTCCGGCGACCGCGGTTCCTACCAGGGCAACCGCGGCGGTGACCGGGGAGGCAACTTCAAGGGCAACGGCGGGTTCAAGAAGGAATTCCGCAAGAACGACGGTGAGCGCTCCTCCGCTGACCGCGGCGGCCGCTCCTACAGCGAGCGTTCCTACAGCGCCGACAGCGGTGCCAACCGCGGCCAGGCCAGCGACTCGCGCTTCGGCGGCCACGGTGACGGCTCCCGCAAGCCCCGCCACGGCAACGAGGGCGGCCAGCGGGACTTCAACCGCAAGGGCAAGTGGTAAATCCGTCAGTTAGCTGACAAGGCGCCTGTGGGCCGGCTTTCGAGCCGGCCCACAGGCTTTTAAGGCGTGCGGCAGGTGAAAATCCGACGGCGGACGGCGGCGGGGAGTGTGGGGATCGACACATTCCCGCGGCGGGGCCGCGGACAAGGGTCCCGCCCGGCCAGCCTGCGCTGGTCGCAGGGTTCCCGTTTCCCTGATTTTCCGGCATTTTTCGGCCGATAAGGCGCCCGTCGCACACCTGTTCCAGCCCCTCGCCGCCTGCCCGGACGCCGATTTGTTGGTGGGTAAATCTTCCGGTAGAGTATTTACTCGTTGCCCCCCTAGCTCAGTGGTAGAGCGCGTTCTTGGTAAGAACGAGGTCACCGGATCGATTCCGGTGGGGGGCTCTGGATGAGGGCCTGTGTCAAGGCGGTTTTGACCGGCTTGGCGCAGGTTTTTCTCATTCGTGGCGGTGTAGCTCAGTTGGTTAGAGCGCACGACTCATAATCGTGAGGTCGGGAGATCGAGCCTCCCCACCGCTACAGGCTAAGCCCCCGGAATCCCCGAGATTCCGGGGGCTTTCCTGGCTTAACCGAGGCCGTCCTGAACCGAGTCTCCTATCCAAGACTGCTTTGGCGTGCAGTCCATTGTTCCTGCCGGGGATTCACGGTGCGATGGTTCTGTCCACAAATTGCCGGTCCGGACAGGGCTGGCTGTAGTCAGGAGACAGACCTTTGGCCATCACCTCGCAAGCCCCGCGCACAGCCTCGCGGCACATGTGGAAGCTGTTTGTGTACAGCGGCATCGGCGCATTCATGTTCTTTGTGCCGGTGACGATCGCCGGCAAGAACACCATCATGCTGGACCACATCGTCTCATTCCTCCAGGCGGGCATCGCCCCGGTCCTGCCCTACTACGCGCTGGCCGTGATTATCGCCGGCGCCGCATACCCCTTCATCGCAGGAACCTGGAAAAGATCCGCGGTGGAGGTGGCCTTCTCCGTGCTGAAAGTGGTGGGGATGGTGGTGGGCTTCATGATGGTCTTCAAGGTCGGGCCCGCATGGTTGTTTGAACCGGGCATGGGGCCGTTCCTGTTTGAAAAGCTCGTCATTCCCGTAGGGCTGCTTGTCCCCATCGGCGCGGTGTTCCTGGCGCTCCTGGTCAGCTATGGCCTGCTGGAGTTCATCGGTGTCATGGTCCAGCGCGTGATGCGCCCCATCTGGCGAACCCCCGGGCGGTCCGCGATCGACGCCGTCGCCTCCTTTGTGGGCAGCTACTCTTTGGGCCTGCTCATCACCAACCGGGTCTACAAGGAAGGCAAGTACACCGCCCGCGAGTCTGCCATCATTGCCACCGGGTTCTCCACCGTGTCCGCCACGTTCATGGTGATCGTGGCAAAGACACTGGACCTGATGGGCCAGTGGACGGCCTACTTCTGGATCACGTTCCTGGTCACGTTCGTTGTCACCGCCATCACCGTCAGGATCTGGCCGTTGAACAGCATCCCGGACGAGTACCACCCCGAGGCCGTCCCGCAGCCGGAGGAGGACGTTACCGGGCGCCGGCTGTCCGTCGCCTGGCGTGAGGCCCGGCGGACTGTGGAGGCAGCGCCCCCGCTCGCCGTCAACGTGTGGACCAACGTCCGGGACGGCGTGCTGATGGCGATGGCCATTCTGCCCTCCATCCTCTCCATCGGCCTGCTGGGACTGGTCCTTGCCACCTACACTCCCGTGTTCGACTGGCTGGGCTTCCTCTTCTATCCCTTCACCTGGGCGCTGCAACTTCCGGAACCCATGCTGGTGGCCAAAGCCAGCGCCGTTGGCGTTGCAGAGATGTTCCTTCCCGCGCTCCTCGCCGCGGAGGCGGTCCCGGTGGTCAAGTTTGTTGTGGGTGTGGTGTCCGTATCAGGGATCATCTTCTTCTCCGCGCTGGTCCCGTGCATCATGGCCACGGACATCCCGATTCCGGTCTGGAAGCTGGTGGTCATCTGGTTCCAGCGGGTTGTCCTGACGCTGATCCTTGTGACCCCCCTGGCCTTCCTTTTGTTTCCCTCCTAAAAACCCGGCGGGAGCGGCAGAATAGGCGCATGGCTGACCTCATCTACACCGGCATCACCTCACTGGACGGCTACCTGGCGGACAGCGACGGCAACTTCGACTGGAGTGCGCCCGATGAGGAGGTCCACGCCTTTGTCAACGATCTCGAGCGCGACGCCGGAACCTACCTTCTGGGGCGGCGCATGTACGAGGTCATGTCCGTGTGGGAAACGTTGGGAGGGCCGGACGACCCTCCCGTTATCCAGGACTACGGACAGATCTGGCGGGCGGCGGAGAAGATTGTCTTCTCGGAAACCCTGGAAGAACCATCCGCTCCGCGGACGACAGTCCGGCGCTCCTTCGATCCCGCCACGGTCAGGGACATAAAAGCGGATGCAAGGGGCAGTATCGGCGTGGGTGGCGCCACCCTTGCCGCGGCTGCGCTCCGGGCCGGGCTGGTGGACGAATGCCGGATCTTCCTCAACCCGGTGGCCGTGGGAGGCGGCCTGCGTTTCCTGCCGGACGGCCTGAACGTCCGGCTCGAACTCCTGGACGAGCGGCGGTTCGGAAACGGCGTTATGTACCTGCGCTACCACATCCGCGGCTGATACCGGCTGATACCGGCTGACGCCGACGCGCCGGTGGCGTGGCATCGGCGAGCCGGGGGAGCAGAATAGGGCCATGACCCGAATCGCAATCATCGGCGGCCACGGCAAAGTGGCCCTGCACCTGTCCAGCCTCCTCACGGACGAGGGGCACAGCGTCACCTCGTTCATCCGCAACCCGGACCATGCCGGCGACGTTGCGGAAACCGGCGCAACGCCGTCGGTCCTTGACGTGGAAAACGCGACGACGGCGGAGATCGCCGCTGCGCTGAAAGGCCACGACGCCGTGGTCTGGTCCGCAGGCGCGGGCGGCGGGGACCCGGCGCGCACCTATGCGGTGGACCGGGACGCCGCCATCCGGTCCATGGATGCCGCAGCGGAAGCCGGCGTGGCACGCTACGTGATGGTTTCCTACCTCGGATCCGGCAAGAACCACGGCGTGCCGGAAAGCAACAGCTTCTTTGCCTACGCCGAAGCCAAGGCCGCTGCCGACGACTACCTGCGCAGCACGGGCCTGGAGTGGACCATCCTGGGCCCCGGAGCCTTGACTGACAAGCCGGGGAGCGGCCTGATTGACGTCGACCCGTCTCCGGAGGGCAGCCGCGAAACCTCCCGCAGCAACACTGCAAGTGTCGCCGTGGCTGTCCTGGAGATGCCGGAAACCGCTGGCAAAACCATTGGGTTCTCCGACGGCAGCCTGCCTATCGCCGCCGCCCTGGAGCCGCTGGCGTAACCTGGACCGCTTCAGGAAACGGGCTGGGCCGGTTTCCTGAAAGAAGCGGGATAAAGGTCCAGGGCGTGCTCTTCGACGTAGTCCAGTGCCAGGCGGATAGCGCCGATGGAAACGATGCCGTCTCCAAGGGAGGATGCCTCCACCCGGGGCGGAGTGAATGTGAACTTCGGCAGCTGCTCCTCGATGGCGGGAATGAGCGCGTGCGCAGAGGCCGCGACGCCTCCTGCGAGGACGACGAGCTCCGGGTTTGCCAGCGTGCTGACGGAACCGATGACACGGGCCATGCGCTGTGCCATCCGGTTGAGGACGTCCTGCGCCGCGTGGTCGCCGTTCCCGGCTGCGGCAAACACCATCCCGGCCGTGAGGCTGTCCGGGGCGTTGCCGCACAGCTCACGCAGCTGCGTCTCGGCGCCTGAGGCGAGCGCTTCCTGGCCCCAAAGCGACACATAATGCGCAATGCCGAGAGTGTCACCGACACCTTCGACATTGTCCAGGTATCCCAGCTCGCCAAAGCCGCCAAGCTGCCCGTGCAGCAGACGGCCCGATTCCAGGATGCCGGCGCCTAGACGGTCCCCCGTGAGCATCACGACCAGGTTGTCGACGCCCTGGGCCGTTCCCCGCCAGCGTTCAGCCAGTGCCGCCAGGTTGGCATCGTTCTCCAGGAGCACGTGCCAGCCGTGCCGCTCAGAGACAAGCCGGCGGACATCGAACGACTTCCAGAATTCCTGGACCGTGAGGACTTCGCCGTCGCGACTCACCGGGGCGGCGACGCCAACGGTTACAGCCAGGACAGAGTCCGCGGACACTCCCGCCTTCTCCAGGGCCTCCGCGGCGATCCGGTCCAGGACATCGGCGCGCTCGTCAGCGCCTACGTTGAACGCCCGGAAGGGCGTGGTTACCCTGGCGAGGGCGTTTCCCCCCATGTCGGCGACGATGGTGGTGATCTTGTTGGCCCCGATATCGATGCCCAGGACGCTGGCCGCGCGGTCGTCGAAAACGAACCTGCGCGCCGGCCTGCCTTTGATATATCCCTCGGCGCCCCGCTGGGTTTCCATTTCACGGAGCCATCCGAGCCGCACCAGCTCATCGCAAATCGAGATCACCGTGGCCCGGGAAAGCCCGGTGGCGGCCATGAGGTCCGTGCCTGTCATGATGCCCGCCCCGCGCATTGCCTTGAGCATCGCGCTGGCGTTGACCCTCCGCACCAGTTGCGTAGACGGCGCAGTCTCAGACCTCATCGGGCGCTCCCATTCCTGCCTGGTCACGGGACGTGAAGGCGATTCTAAATTTAGGTCATAAATATAGCCGAAGAAACATTTCCCTCAGTGCTTGACGGTGTGCCCGACGCCGCCGCATACTAACGATAGGAGCTAAATTTACGCCCTATATAAACTCTGCGGCAAGTCTCAGCCGTCCCCGCCGCCACGCGGCGTTCTGCCGCACCACGAAAGGACGAGGGTGTCTTTGAAATCGACGCGCACACTACGTACCGCAGCGCTGGGCTTGTGCCTGGCACTACTCGCCGGCCTCCTCTCAGGCTGCACCGGAGACTCGGGCAAGGAGACCATCCGGTTCACGTTCAGCAAGCGGGAAGCAATCGGCTTCATGACCAAGCTGGTAGCCGACTACAACGCCTCGCAGGACAGTACGGAGGTCATCCTGGATACTTCCGGGGTCGACGTCGTCTCAGCGAGCTTTGTCCGGGGCAACCCGCCGGACATCGCGCTGGCGAACTTTAACATGGAAACGGCTAGGTTCGTGCAGCGCGGTGCGCTAAGTGACCTGTCCGGAACTCAAGCTGCCACCCGGGTCCGGAAGGACCTGCAGCCACTGATGGACCAGTACGGCTCGTATCCTGGCCGGACAAGCGCCCTGCCGTACTCGGTCATGGCGTCCTCCGTGATTTACAACAAGGAAATCTTCGCCGCTCACGGCATCCAGGTGCCCAGGACCTGGAGTGAGCTGCTCGCGGCGTGCGACGCGCTGAAAGCCGCGGGCGTGACGCCGTTCTACGCCACGTGGAAGGACGACTGGACGGTGGCCCAGGGATGGTTTGACTACTCTGTGGGCGGCCAGCTGGACACCCTCGACTTCTTTGAAAAGCTTGCCGAAGCCGGCACGGACGTCGGACCCGACTCGCCGGCATCCTTCCAAAAAGACTTTGAACAGCCTGTCGAGAAGATGCTGAAACTGGCGGGCACCTACGTGAACAAAGACGCCGCGAGCCGCGGCTACGGGGACGGGAACCTCGCGTTTTCCCAGGGCAAGGCAGCCATGTACCTGCAGGGCCCGTGGGCGTTCAGCGAGATCGCCAAGACTGCGCCCGATCTCCAGCTCGGAACCTTTCCACTGCCCATGACGGAGAACCCCGATGACCTGCGCGTGCGGGTCAACGTCGATCTCGCGGCGTGGATTCCGGAGGAATCCAAGCACAAGGAGGCTGCGCGCGACTTCCTGGAGTATCTCTACCAGCCGGAAATCATTGAGGCGTACAACAAGTCGCAGCTGGGCTTCACGCCCACCATCGATGCGGACGTAGCCCAGGACCCGCGTATCGAAGGGATGGTGGAGTACTACGACAAGGGCTCTGTCTACCAGGGACCGTCGGTGCTGGTGCCCCGCACCATCCCCATCATGAACTACACCCAGGCGCTCGTGTTGGGCGCAGATCCTGCAGCCACGTTCCGCACACTCGACGCAGACTGGGCGCGCCTGGCCTTTCGCCAGTAGCCCAGAACAAGGGAGCCAGACACATGTCCACCACCACAGCAACCAGACGCGGGCAGGGACGCCCCGAAAGCCGCAGCCGGCGGAGGGTCGAACCGATCTTCTACTTCTTCCTCCTGCCAAGCCTTGTACTCTTTACGCTGGCGATCACGGTTCCAGGCCTCGTTGGCATCTTCTTCAGCTTCACGGACTCCATCGGAATCGGTGACTGGGAGTTCGCAGGCCTGACCAACTACATAGCAATTTTCAGCGATCCCGCCATCCTGCAGAGCTATCTGTTCACCTTCGGCTTCTCGATCGTCACCGTGCTTGTGGTGAACGTGATCGCCTTCCTCCTCGCCGTGGGGCTCACCTCGCAGATCCGCATGAAGACTGCGCTGCGAACCATCTTTGTTATCCCCATGGTGGTCTCCGGCATCATCATCGCCTACGTTTTCAATTTCCTGTTCTCCAACTCGCTGCCCTCTGCGGGCGCGGCGGCAGGCATCTCCTGGCTGGAGACGAGCCTCCTGGCAAACCCGGACCTTGCATGGATCGCCATTGTGGTGGTCACCGCCTGGCAGGCCGTGCCCGGGGCGCTGCTGATCTATATCGCCGGTCTCGTCTCAATCCCGGGGGACGTGTATGAGGCCGCGGAGATCGACGGCGCCAGCAAGTTCCAGCAGCTCCTGAAGATCACCGGTCCGCTTGTGGCCGGCTATGTGGTCATCAACATCATCCTCGGCTTCAAGGGCTTCCTTAATGCGTACGACATCATCGTCGGCCTCACGAACGGCGGCCCGGGAACCTCAACAAGAAGCATCGCGATGACCGTCATCGCCGGCTTCAACGGCGGCGACTACGCCTACCAGATGGCCAACGCCACGATCTTCTTCGTCGTCGCTGTCCTCATCTCTCTCCTGCAGCTTTCGCTGACTCGCGGACGGAACACACTCTAATGACCACACCAGCCACCCTCACCGCCGAGGAACTCCACCGCACCGAACCAGTCCCCGCCGGGAGCGGACGGCGACGCCCAGGCATCAAGGTCGAGCGGGTGAACTGGCCGGGGACCATCATCCTGGTCCTTTGTGCCGTCACGGTTCTGCTCCCGCTCTACGTGACCGTGTCCATGGCTTTCAAAACCCAGGGGCAGGCTGTGGACGGCAACGCCTTCTCCTTCCCTGCACCGTTCAGCATCGACGGCTTCGTCCAGGCGTGGACTTTGACGAACTTCCCCGTCGGCGCCGCGATGTCGCTGCTGGTCACGGCCGGGACGGTCGCAGCAACAATCGTGCTGGCCGCATTCGCCTCGTATGCGATTGTGCGCAACTGGGAACGCAGGCTGTTCCGGTACTCCTTCTACTACCTGCTCGCAGCGATGTTCATCCCGTTTCCGGTCGTTGCCCTGCCGCAAATCCAGTTGACCGGCCGCCTGGGCCTGGACAACCCGATGGGCGTCATCCTGCTCGCCACAATGTTCCAGTTGAGCTTCAGTGTGCTGCTGTTCACGGCGTTCCTGCGGTCCATCCCGCTCGAGTTGGAAGAGAGCGCCCGCATTGACGGCGCCACCACCTGGCAGACCTTCTGGCAGCTGATCTTCCCCCTGCTGGCGCCGATGAGCGCCACGGTCGGAATTTTTGCCTTCCTTTACGCCTGGAACGACTTCATGATGCCTTCCCTGATCATCTCCGACCCGGCACTGCAAACCCTTCCGGTCCGGCAGAACCTTTTCCAGACCCAGTTCAGCAACAACTACCACGTGTCCTTTGCGTCCTATCTGATGGCCATGGCACCGGCCATCGTGGCCTACCTCTTTACCCAGCGGTGGGTCATGGCCGGCGTCACGCAGGGAGCCGTCAAGGGCTAAGTGCAGCCAGCATGTAAACCATCACCAAACCCCCGGAAAGGGGAAACCGCTTGTCCATCCTCGACAGCCTGACTCACCATGCCGACAACGGACCCGCGGCCGCCACCACCTGGTGGCGCCAGGCCTCGGTGTACCAGATCTATCCGCGCAGCTTCGCCGATTCGAACGGCGACGGTATTGGGGACCTGAACGGCATCACCGCGAAGGTGCCGTACTTGAAGAGCCTGGGGATCGACGCCGTGTGGCTCAGCCCGTTTTACCCCTCGGCGCTCGCAGACGGCGGCTACGACGTGGACGACTACCGTGACGTCGATCCCAAAATCGGCAGCCTGGCAGATTTCGACGGGATGGCCGCGGCCCTGCACGCCGCCGGTATCAAAGTGATCGTGGACATTGTCCCGAACCACTCCTCCAACCGGCACGCCTGGTTCAGGGAAGCCCTGGCCTCGCCCAAGGGGTCAGCGGCCCGGCAGCGGTACCACTTCAGGGACGGGAAGGGCGGAAATGGCGAGCTGCCGCCGTCGGACTGGACAGCCGCGTTCGGCGGCCCGGCGTGGTCGCAGGTGAAGGACGGGCAATGGTATCTGCACACCTTCACTCCCGAACAGCCGGATTGGAACTGGGACAACCCCGAGGTCCGTGCGGACTTCCTCAGGACGTTGCGCTTCTGGGCCGACCGGGGCGTGGACGGCTTCCGCGTGGACGTGGCCAACCTCCTCGTCAAGGACCTGAGCGCCGACCTTCCGAGCAAGCAGGAACTTGAGGGCATGGACCGGACCTCCGGGACGCACCCGCTCATGGACCGCGACGAAGTCCATGAGATCTACGCCGAGTGGCGCAAGGTCTTCAACGAATATGACCCGCCGCGCTTTGCCGTGGCGGAGGCTTGGGTGGAAACCGCCGAACGGCGCGCCAAGTACGCCTCCCCTGAAGGGCTGGGCCAGGCTTTCAGCTTCGACCTGCTCCTGGCCGACTTCAACGCCACCCAGTTCCGCACCATCATCACCGACAACCTCGCACAGGCACGCCTCACCGGCTCCACCACCACGTGGGTATTTTCGAACCACGACGTCACCCGCCACGCCACCCGTTACGGCCTCGAACCGCTCAACGGGCGGCCGGGGAAGCCGGGGGTGGACTGGGTCAAAGCGGGCGGCCCCCGCGAAGCGCTGGACGTGGAAGGAGGCCTGCGCCGCGCCAGGGCCGCCACGCTGCTCATGCTCGCCCTTCCCGGCTCCGCATACCTTTACCAGGGGGAGGAACTGGGCCTGCACGAGGTGGCTGACATCCCCGCTGACCGGCGCCAGGACCCGTCATTCTTCCGGGGCGCGGAGTACGACGGCCTGGGCCGCGACGGCTGCCGCGTGCCCTTGCCCTGGACTCCCTCGGGAGCATCCTTCGGCTTCGGTGCCAAGGGAGCCCACCTGCCCCAGCCGGACTGGTTCGCCGGCTACGCAGCCAGCACCCAGGAAACCGACAACCTCTCAACCCTGCAGTTCTACCGCCAGGCGCTGGCGCTGCGCCGTGAACTGCAAGGTGCGGAGACCCTGGAATGGCACCACAGCGGAGACGGCCAGGTGCTGCACTTCGTGCGCCCGGGCGGCTGGCACGTCGTGGCGAACTTCGGTCCTGCCGCCGTCGAACTTCCGGACGGCGAGGTCCTGATCTCCAGCAGCGGGATCGAGGCCGGCAGGCTTCCAGGAGAATCAACCGCCTGGCTCAGGGCCTGAGCCAGCGTCCTGCCGGAGCAGGCAGCGGGCTGTTGACCATCCCCGCCCGGTCGGCACATACTGGTCACTAGAAAATTTAGATACTAAATAAAAGGAGCGTTGTGAGCACCACCGCCACCCTGGCAACCCTGTCCGATTCCGACCGCCTGTCCGATCCGAACTGGTGGCGCCAGGCCGCTGTCTACCAGATCTACCCGCGCAGTTTTGCCGACTCCAACGGCGACGGCATTGGCGACCTCAAGGGCATCACCTCCAAGGTCCCGTACCTGAAGTCCCTGGGTATCGACGCCGTGTGGCTGAGCCCGTTCTACCCCTCGGCGCTCGCAGACGGCGGCTACGACGTGGATGACTACCGCGACGTCGATCCCAAGCTCGGCACGCTCGAGGACTTCGACGAGATGGCCAAGGCGCTGCACGGGGCCGGCATCAAGCTCATCGCGGACATCGTCCCCAACCACTCCTCGAACCGCCACGAGTGGTTCAAGGAAGCGCTGGCCTCGCCCAAGGGCTCGCCCGCCCGGGACCGGTACATCTTCCGTGACGGCAAGGGCCCCAACGGCGAGTTCCCGCCGTCGGACTGGGACTCCGTCTTCGGCGGCCCCGCCTGGGAGCGCATCACCGAGCCGGACGGCACCCCCGGGCAGTGGTACATGCACATTTTCGCCAAGGAGCAGCCGGACCTGAACTGGTCCAACCGCGAGGTCCGCGACGACTTCCTCAAGACCCTGCGCTTCTGGTCCGACCGCGGCGTGGACGGCTTCCGGGTGGACGTGGCGCACGCCCTCACCAAGGACCTCACCGAGCCGCTGCTGTCCAAGCTGGAACTGAGCGCCGCCAACACCGGCGTGGACGGTTTCGACGACGGCACGCACCCCTTCTGGGACCGCGACGAGGTCCACGAGGTGTACGCCGAGTGGCGTGAGGTCTTCAACGAGTACAACCCGCCGCGCACCGCCGTGGCCGAGGCCTGGGTGCACGCCACCCGCCGCGCCCGCTACGCAAGCCCGCAGGGGCTCGGCCAGGCCTTCAACTTCGACCTCCTGCAGGCCGATTTCGACGCCGACGAATTCCGCGAGATCATCACCCGCAACCTGGCCGAGGCCACCGCAACCGGTGCCTCCTCCACCTGGGTGTTTTCCAACCACGACGTTGTCCGGCACGCCACCCGCTACGGCCTGCCGCAGGTCTCCAAGAGCAAGGCGGGCGCCAAGGGCCAGGACGGCAAGGAGTGGCTGCTTGCCGGCGGCCCCAAGGAACAGCTGGACGTGGAGCTCGGTGAACGCCGTGCCCGCGCCGCAACCCTCCTGATGCTGGCGGTTCCGGGCTCCGCCTACCTGTACCAGGGTGAAGAGCTGGGCCTGCAGGAAGTGGCGGAGATTCCCGAATCCGAACGCCAGGACCCCTCCTTCTTCCGGAACAGGGGAGTGGAGATCGGCCGGGACGGCTGCCGCGTGCCCCTGCCCTGGAAGGTGGAAGGCACCTCCTTCGGATTTGGCGACGGCGGCGCGCACCTGCCGCAGCCGGACTGGTTCAGCAAGTACGCCGTGGAGGCGCAGGACGGCACCGAAGGCTCCACCCTCGAGCTGTACCGCACCGCCCTGAAGCTGCGCCACGAGCTCCAGGCGGATGAGGACCTGGAATGGGTGGAGAACGCCAACCCTGAGATCCTGCACTTCCGCCGTCCGGGCGGCTGGCAGTCCGTGACCAACTTCGGGGACACCGCCGTCGACCTCCCCGAGGGGACCGTCCTTGTCAGCAGCGCACCGCTGGAAGACGGCAAGCTGCCCGGCAACACCACAGCATGGCTGCGCTGATGCCTGCACCCGTCCCGGACGGACGGCCTGCCTGATGCAGGAACTCATTTATGGCTGCATGGGCCTGGGCGGCAGCTGGTCCGGCGAGCCGCACGGGACTGAACATGTGGACCAGGCCGCGGCAGCCGTCGAGGCCGCGCTGGATGCCGGGATCACCCTCTTCGACCACGCGGACATCTACCGCAGCGGCAAGTCTGAGGCCGTGTTTGGTGAGGTTCTGGCAGCTGAACCGGGGCTGCGCGGCCGGATCAGGCTGCAGACCAAATGCGGCATCCGGCTGAACGAGCGCGGGCTGCAGACGCACTACGACCTCAGCCGGGATGCCATCCTGGAACGGGTCAACGGCAGCCTGCAGCGGCTGCGGACGGACTATGTGGACATCCTCCTGCTCCACCGGCCGGACCCGTTGGCGGATCCGGCGGAGGTGGCCGCCGCCGTCGGGCAGCTGATGGCAGAAGGCAAGGTCCGGCAGCTGGGCGTGTCCAACATGTCCGCGGCGCAGATCGAGGCGCTGCAGGACCGGCTGGACACCCCGGTGGTGGCGAACCAGCTGGAGATGAGCCTGCTCAAGCGGGCCTGGCTGGAGAGCCAGGTGCTGGTCAACCACGCCGAGCACCTGGACTACAGCTTCCCGCACGGCACCCTTGAGTACTGCGTGCGCAACTCCATCACGCTGCAGGCCTACGGTTCGCTGGCGCGCGGCCTGTACACCGGGGCGGAACCGGAAAGTCTCGCGTCAGCAGATGCCGCCACCGCTGAGCTCGTGGCCCGGCTGGCGGGGGAGTACGGCAGCACCGGAGAAGCCGTCCTGCTGGGATGGCTGATGAAGCATCCGGCGGGTATCGCGCCGGTGATCGGGACGGTCAACCCGGAACGGATCCGTGCGTGTGCCGACGCTGCCCGCGTGGCCCGGGAGATGACCCGGGCTGACTGGTACGGGCTCTGGGTGACGGCACGGGGCAGCAACATCCCCTGACCCACCCCAACTAGGTAGCAGCAGGTGTCGTTTTGAGCGCTCAAAACGACACCTGCTGCTACCTGCTTTCCCGCAACTTCCGGTCATTTGGGGTTTAGTTCGTATTGATCCCCACAAGCAGGCCATTTTCTTCGGCGTCGGGGTTGCGGGGCGGATACGGTAGATACATGACGTCTACCATCGCCACCGAGACCGTAAGGCCGGAACGCAATATCCCAGCAGAAATCGCCCGTTCCTGGCTTCTGGTCAATGCCATGAAGACAGAGCTGTTCGACCAGTCCGCGGTGTCGCGAGCTGACTCGATCATCCTGGATATTGAAGATGCCGTGGACCCGTCGCAGAAGGACCACGCACGGAACAACGTGGTTGACTGGCTGACCGCCGGCGGCAAAGCCTGGGTCCGCATTAACGATGCCACCAGCCGCTTCTGGGCTGATGACCTGGCGGGCCTCCGCGGCACGCCGGGGCTCCTGGGTGTCATGCTGGCCAAGACCGAGTCCGCAGACCAGGTGACGGAGAGCTTCCACCGCATGGACGGCAAGACGCCGGTCATCCCGCTGGTGGAGTCCGCGCTGGGCATCGAGGAGGCAAACAACATCGCCAAGGCACAGGGCGCCTTCCGCCTGGCGTTCGGTTCCGGCGACTTCCGCCGCGACACAGGCATGGCAGCCACGCCCGAGGCCATGGCCTACCCCCGCGCCAAGCTCGTCGTAGCCAGCCGCGTCGGCAACCTTCCCGGCCCCATCGACGGGCCCACCGTGGGCACCAACCACCCCATCCTGCGTGAGCAGACCGGCATCACCGTGATGATGGGCATGACTGGCAAGCTCTGCCTGGCCATTGACCAGACCCCCGTCATCAACGAGGTCATCAGCCCCACGCCCTCGGACGTCGCCTGGGCCACGGACTTCATGGCGGACTTCGAGGCCAACGGCCGCGTCATCCGTGACGGCTCCGACCTGCCCCGCCTGGGACGCGCCGAAAAGATCATGAAGCTCGCGGTAGCCTTTGGGGTGCAGCCGGCGCTGTAGTCCACACGCTTTCACTTCAGGAGACCCCGTGACCGATACCCGTTATCTGGTCCACGGGGTCTTTTGGCCTGCGGCTCCTGGGGCGGCAGCGGGCGGAAGTGCCGGTCCTGGCCCGTACCTCCGCCTTCAGGCGCCGGACGGCACCTTCCGCGAGGTAACGCTCGACGCCGGGACGCGCCTGGGCTTCCGGCTCGCCGCCGAGGGGAAACACTGCCTCGGCCACCATGTGGTGCACGGCCCCGCCCACCGGGACCACGTCCTCTGCGCCAGGCGGGCCCCCGCCGTCCGGGGGCACCAGTGCGAGCGGTGTTTCGTGGTGGATGACTCCCGGCTCATCCATGACTTCCACCGGGACGGCCGGGTCCCGCCCGGGCTGCGCAGCTACCTGATGCAGCCGCACTGGCTCTACGTCGCCACCTTCGCCAACGGCGCCAGCAAGGTGGGCACGGCCGCGGAGCTCCGCAAATGGCAACGCCTCGCGGAGCAGGGAGCCGTGGCGGCGTGCTATGTTGCCCACGCCGCCGACGGCCGCGTGGTGCGGATCCTCGAGGACCTGGTCACGCGCGAGGCGGGGCTTCCGCAGCAGGTCCGGTCCGCAGCCAAGGCTGCGGCGCTGGCTTCCCCGGCCCCGGCAGGCTGGCTCAGGGGCCATAACGCAGCCCTCGCCGCTTCCGCCCGCGGAGTGGTCTCCCGGTCCGGCGCTGAAGGATTCCACGTGGTGGAGGAGGACTGGAGCAGGCCGGCGCTGGCCGGCCTGCTCTGCTCCGAGGGCCGCCGGCACCTGTATCCGCACGCCCTCGCGGCCGGCTCCCACGGCTTCACCATTACTTCACTGTGCGGCAGCTTCGCCCTGGCAGCCATCGATGGGACCGGGCTGGAATTCGTGGTGGATCTCGGCCGGCTCAAGGGCCGCAGCATCGAACTGGGACAGTACAGTTCCGAGGTGCCGGCCGTCCAGGAGGCGTTGTTCTGAGCCTGCGTTTCTGCAACCAGCGGCGTGGCCCCCGGTAGACTGTCCGGGTGCTGAACGAATTCTGGGCCACCGCGCCAACCCGCTATAAAGTCCTGGTTTTCAGTGCGATGGGACTGATCGCCGTCGGAATCATCCTCAACCTGGTGGGCAACACCAGCGGCAATTCCGGCCTTGCCACGGCATCCCTGCCGGTGATCGGCCTGGGCCTGGTCCTGCACATTGCAGGGATTGTGGTCCGCGGGCAGGCGATCCGGAAGGGCTACAAGCGGTAGGCGGCGTTCCGGCGAACGTGGCTGCGGGCGTGTTCCACGGCGTCCCCGAGGTGCTCGAAGAGGTGCTTGTGGTGCCGCAGGGACCGGATCACTCCCACGTTCGTTACCAGCTGCAGGTGGTCCGGCCGGACGCCCTTGAGTAAAACGGTGATGCCCCGGAGCTCCAGCGCGGAGACCACCTCCACCAGTGCATGCGCGCCCGTGGCGTCGAGCATCCGCAGCTGGGAAAGCCTGATGATGGCCACCTGGACATCCTTGACCTGGCTGATCTCCTGCAGGATCCGTTCGGCGGCGCCGAAGAACATGGCCCCGTCCAGCCGGAGGACGGCGATGTGCTCGTCATCCTCGGCGCGCGGACCGGGGATCTCCTCCCGCTGCACGCTGCTCAGCGAGGCGAACGTGCGCAGGGCAAAGAGGGCTGCCGCCGCGAGCCCTATCTGGATGGCAACGATCAGGTCGAACGCCACCGTGATAATTGCCGTCAGGATGAAGACGGCGGCGTCGGACCTGGTGGAGCGGAGGATCGCCGCCACGGTCCGCCGGGACACCATCCGAACGGCAGTGACCATCAGGACCCCGCCGAGGGCTGCCAGCGGAATCCGGCTGACCATGCCCGAGGCGAGGTAGACAATCGCCAGCAGGACCACGGCGTGGACAGCGGCGGCCAGCCGGGTCTTGGCACCGGACCGGACGTTCACGGCCGTCCGCGCGATGGCCCCCGTGGCGGGCATGCCGCCGAAGAGGCCCGCAGCGATTGACGCCAGGCCCTGGCCCGTCAGCTCCCGGTCCGGGCTGTACGGTCCACTCGGCCTGCCGTCCGGCCCGGTCATTCCTGCCGCAACCCGGGCGGACAGCAACGACTCGATGGCCGCAAGGCAGGCGATGGCCACCGCGGGCATTGCCAGGCTGCCCAGCAGATCCAGGTCAAAGGCGGGAACCGCGGGAGCGGGCAGGGCATGCGGCAGGGGACCGATCCTGGGGATGTCCAGCCGGAACAGCTCGGCGGCCGCCGTGGCGAGGAGCACCGCGATCAGGCTGGCCGGCAGTGCCCTGAGCAGCTTCTGCACCAGGACCATCACGACGGCGACTCCCGCCACGACTGCGAGGGTCAGCAGGGCAGTCGGGACGGTTGCGGCGGATGCGGCTTCCACTGCAGCGATGAGGGTGTTGTGTCCCGGGGCGGCGGACGTGCCGGTGGCGGGCGGAACCTGCTGGAGGAAGATAATGGCGGCGATCCCCAAGGTGAAGCCTTCCACCACCGGCCAGGGGATGAAAGCGACCGCCCGGCCCAGGCCGCTGAATCCCAGGACACAGACCAGGAGCCCCGCCATCAGTGACAACGGGGCCACGCTGCCTGGGCCGTGCAGTGCCACCACGGGCGCCAGCACCACAACCATGGCACCCGTGGGGCCGGAGACCTGGACGGGTGATCCGCCCATCACGGCTGCCACCAGGCCGGCGACGATCGCGGTGATGAGCCCGGCCTCCGCGCCCACTCCCGAGCTGACGCCGAACGCGAGGGCCAGCGGCAGGGCCACAATGCCCACCGTGATGCCGGCCAGCAGGTCGGTCCGCCACGATGTTCCGAGTCCCGCGTAGTCCAGTTTCGAGGGCAGGAACCGGCTGATGTGCAGCCTGGCGGTGCCCACGTCCGGTTTCACAGGGCGGCCCCGCCGGTCAGGTGTTCTGCAGGCAGCTGCTGCGCCAGCCGGAGCTGTTCGTTTGAATCGGCAAGGGTGTCCAGGAGGAACGTCCGCGCGATGGCAAGCAGCTGGGCAATCCCGGGGTGCGCCAACCGGTAGGTTACAGCGTTGGCGGTACGCACAGAGGTCACCACCTTGTGCTTGCGCAGCGTGGCCAGGTGCTGGGAGAGGTGCGAGGCTTCAAGCCCGGTCTCCGCCAGGAGGTAACTCACCGCGGCGGTTTCCTGTGGCGCCGCTGCCAGCAGCTCAAGGATGCGGATCCTTGCAGGGTGCGCCAGCCCCTTGAAGAGGTTGGCCTTGATCTCGTACAGCGGAGCCTGGGCGGAAGGCAGCATGGGAAGCTCCTCAACGTGACAGTGATGGCAGCTGGCCGGTTGCAGATGTCGGATGGCTGTTGAATTGATGGATTGATGAAATCATCATATCAACGTCATGCAAGCCCCTGCCGGGTGCGGCAACGATAGGCTTGAGGCCATGACTATCAATCCGGACCTGCAGGGCCGAAGCTACCCTGCCGCAGAGGTGTACGACGTTGGCCGTGAGAAGATCCGCGAGTTCGCCCGCGCCGTGAAGGCCACCCATCCCGCGCACTTCGACGTCGATGCTGCCAGGGCCCTGGGCCACGGCGACCTGGTGGCTCCACCGACCTTCGCCATCATCGTCGCCCAGCGTGCCGACGCCCAGCTCATCGAGGATCCGGAAGCCGGCATCGACTTCTCCCGCGTGGTCCACGCGGACCAGCGCTTCACCCACCACCGGCCGATTTTCGCCGGAGACCGCCTCGTCGCGGAGCTCCACGTGGACGGTGTCCGGGCCATGGGTGGTGGTGCGATGATCACCACCCGGTCGGAAATCTTCGCTCTCGGCGCGGATGATTCCCGCGAACCCGTCACCACCACGTCGTCGTCCATCCTGGTCCGCGGAGAGGGACAGTAACCATGAGCCTCAGCATCCACGAACTCAGCGCCGGCCAGGAGATCGGAAGCGGCACCATCGAAGTCACGCGCACCGATTTGGTCAAGTACGCCGGTGCCTCCGGTGACTTCAACCCCATCCACTGGAACGAGGCCTTTGCCACCAGTGTGGAACTGCCCGGCGTCATCGCCCACGGCATGTTCACCATGGGCTCCGCCGTCCAGCTGGTGACCGACTGGGCGGGCGACCCGGCCGCCGTCGTCGACTTCCAGACGAGGTTCACCAAGCCCGTCCTGGTCACCGACACCACGGGCACGCCCGACGCTGGCGCCACCATCGAGGTCAGCGGCATCATTGGAAAGCTCGATGCCGAGGCGAACACCGCGCGGGTGGACCTCACCGTCACAGCCGCCGGCCAAAAGGTCCTGATGAAGGCCCAGGCGGTCGTCAAACTGGCTTAGCCCGGGGGAGGCGGGAACACTTTCCCGATAGGGTGGACAGGTGACTTCCACCCTGCTCTCAGAGCTGACCACGGCCGCCGTCGGGGGCCCTGCCCACAAGTTCATCAAGGCCGGAACCGAAGCTGAGATCATCGACGCCGTCCGTGCCGCGGACGCCGCGGGGGAGCAGCTGCTGATCATCGCCGGCGGCTCCAACCTGCTGATTTCCGACGACGGGTTCCCCGGAACCGTGGTCCAGGTCGCCTCGCAGGGGTTCACCGTCAACGCGGAGGACTCCTGCGGCGGCGTGGCAGTGGTGGTGCAGGCCGGGCACAACTGGGACAAGCTGGTGGAGCACGCGGTCCGCCACGCCTGGTCCGGGGTTGAGGCCCTGGCCGGCATTCCCGGGTCAACGGGTGCGACGCCGGTGCAGAACGTGGGTGCCTACGGTGCCGACGTGTCCCAGACCATCGCGGCAGTGCGCACGTGGGACCGGGAACGGAACGCGGTAAAGACCTTCACGAACTCGGAGCTGCAGTTCGGCTACCGGGACTCCATCCTCAAGCAGACCACCGTCAACGGCTCACCCCGGTACGTAGTGCTGACCGTGGAGTTCCAGCTGCCCCTGGGCCGGATGAGCGCGCCGATCCGTTACGCGGAACTTGCCCGTGCCCTTGGCGTCGAGGTGGGCAAGCGCGCGTACTCGAACGATGTGCGCCGCGAGGTGCTCCGGCTGCGTGCCTCCAAGGGTATGGTGTGGGACCCGCAGGACCGGGACACGTACTCCACGGGCTCCTTCTTCACCAACCCCATCGTTCCGGCCGAGGTGGCGGCCGCCCTCCCCGAAGGCGCGCCCCGGTACCCTGCAGGGCAGGACGGGCTGGTAAAGCTGTCCGCCGCGTGGCTGATCGACCAGGCCGGCTTTGCCAAGGGGTTCGGGCTGGAACCGGGGAGCGTCAGCGGCGGACGGGCCTCCCTGTCCACCAAGCACACGCTCGCCATCACCAACCGCGGCTCAGCCACCGCCCAGGACGTGGTGGCCGTGGCGCGCGAGGTGCGTGACGGCGTCGAACAGCGCTTTGGCATCCAGCTGCACCCGGAACCGCTGCTTATCGGCCTGGAGCTGTAGCACCGGCAGGATCGCCCGCCACGCCTGGGGCGTTGGCCCGGACCACCGCCGCCTGGCCCAGCAGGGCGGACGACCAGCCGGCGAGCACCAGGTAGATTCCCGTGAAAAGCCACACCAGCTGGCCCGGCAACAGCGGATTTGCGAGGCCTGACAGGATGCAGGCCACCAGTCCGCCGAGGGCGACGGCGAGGGACAGGACCCAGAGGACCTTCGCCGCGGGCGGGTGGTGCCGCCAGTCCCGGTACAGCCTGACGCCCTGGCGGCTGACGCTGATGCCCGGGAAAAGTACCGCATAGCCGCCGCCGAGGCTCAGGACGAGTGAGGGGAGCAGCAGCAGGGGATCGGACCGGCCGTCTCCGAGGAAGGTGGAGAACTGGAGCAGCCCCAGGCCGGATCCTGCCAGGACGCAGACCGTGCCGCCGGCCATCCACCACCTCGTTTTAAGCGCGAGCAACTGCCACAAACTCCCCAAAGTCATGCTCCTACCCTAGCGGTCCGTGACGGGCGGGCGGTGGCGCGGCCTAAGATAGGGCCATGGCTGCTGGCATGGGCCGTCCCGACGGCAGGATCGTGGGCAGGCTGCGGCTTGCCTCCCAAAGGCTTGCGGGTGGCGCTGACGGCGTCGGCTCGGTTGCGGACGCCGTGCGATGGATGACGGCGATGCAGGCCCAGGACCTGCAGGCCGCCATGTGGGCCGTGGGCGTGCGGGTCCCGGGATGCGGCCTCAGCGATGTCCGGTCCGCCCTGGACACCGGTGCCGTGGTCCGGTCGTGGCCCATGCGCGGCACACTGCATCTCGTGGCCCCCGAGGACCTGCGGTGGATGC
Source organism: Pseudarthrobacter sp. NCCP-2145 (assembly GCF_023708005.1). Classification (NCBI taxonomy): domain Bacteria; kingdom Bacillati; phylum Actinomycetota; class Actinomycetes; order Micrococcales; family Micrococcaceae; genus Pseudarthrobacter; species Pseudarthrobacter sp. NCCP-2145. The sequence goes on from NZ_BRCG01000007.1 coordinate 76,157, forward strand.
TGGACCTCACGGCTGAACGGCTCACCAAAAGCATCGCGGCCCGCCACCGGGAGCTGGGCATCACCTGGGCTGACGTTGAGAAGTGCCGGGATATTGCGCTGGAACACATCGCCGCCGGCGGTCCCGCCAGTCGTGCCGGACTGTTCCGGGTGTTCGACGCCGCCGGGCAGCCGACGCAGGGACAGCGGGGCATCCACCTCCTGGGGACACTGTGCCGGCACGCGTGGCTGGTGCAGGGGCCGCTGGCCAAGAACCAACAGCTGCTGGTGGCCTTCGATGACTGGATCCCGGTGTCGCGGAATCCGGAGCGGCAGGAGGCCCTGGGGGAGTTCGCGTTGCGGTACTTCCGCAGCCACGGGCCGGCAACCCTGGCGGATTTCGCGTGGTGGACGCAGCTGCCGCTGACGGAGGTGCGGGCGGCGTTTGAACCGGTCCGCGGGCAGCTGGTGGAACGGCAGTTCGGGGATGCTGTGCATTGGATGTCACCCGGGGCCGCCGCCCTGCTGGAGGCCGGGGGTCCGGGAGCGCGGTCCGTCCTGCTGCTGCCCGGCTTTGATGAGTTCCTGCTGGGATACAAGGACCGGACAGCCGTCCTGCCCCCGGAGTACTCCGACAGCATCGTGCCCGGCGGGAACGGCGTTTTCAAGAAGACCCTGGTGGTCGGGGGAGAAGTGATCGGCACCTGGGCGCGGGGCGGCACCAGCCGGGATGCCGCCGTCGTGCCCGAACTTTTCGACCACACCAGGCGCCTTGGCCCCGCCGCGCAGGCCGCCTTCGCCCGGGCAGCCAAGCGCTACCTCAGCTTCCTGGAGAGCTGACAGGGACGCTCTCTCACTTAATGTCGGTTCTTCACGAACGCTCTTTCACTTTCGCTGCTCAAGTGAGAGAGCGTCCCGGATTAACCCGCATCAAATGAGAGAGCGTCCGGGCCACGCAGAACGGCCCTGCCCCGCACGAACGGCTGGGCAGGACCGTTCGAGCGGGGCAGGGCCGCGGAAGCGCTGCCGAAACGGGTTACAGGTTCCCGGTGGCGATGTTGAGCATGCGGCGCAGCGGCTCGGCAGCGCCCCAGAGGAGCTGGTCGCCTACGGTGAAGGCGCTGATGTACTCCGGACCCATCTCCATCTTGCGGATGCGGCCCACGGGGATGTCCAGCGTGCCGGAGGCCGCCACCGGGGTCAGGTCCGCCATGGACGCTTCCTTGGTGTTGGGGACCACTTTGGCCCACTTGTTGTCCTCGGCCAGGAGCTTCTCGATCTCGGCGACCGGGAGGTCCTCGCGCAGCTTGAGCGTCAGGGCCTGGGAGTGGGACCGCATTGCACCGATCCGGACGCAGAGGCCGTCCATGACCACGTGGTTGTCCTCGGAGGTGCCCAGGATCTTGTTGGTTTCGACTCCGGCCTTCCATTCCTCCTTGGACTGCCCGTTGCCCAGGTCCGCGTCGATCCAGGGGATCAGCGACCCGGCCAGCGGAACGCCGAACTGGGTGGCGTCGATGTCGGTGCGCTGGTGGGCCAGGACCTTGCGGTCGATGTCAAGGATGGCCGACGCCGGATCGTCCAGTTCCGTGCTGACCTCGGCGTTGAGCGTGCCGAACTGGCTGAGCAGCTCGCGCATGTGCCGTGCCCCGCCGCCGGAGGCCGCCTGGTAGGTCATGGAGGTGCCCCACTCCACGAGGTTGTTCTTGAACAGGCCGCCGAGGCCCATGAGCATGCAGGAGACGGTGCAGTTGCCGCCGATGAAGTCCTTGGTCCCGTTGACCAGGCCCTTGTCGATGACGTCCCTGTTAATGGGGTCCAGCACAATGATGGAGTCGTCGTTCATGCGCAGGGTGGAGGCGGCGTCGATCCAGAGGCCGTCCCAGCCGCGGCTGCGAAGCTCGGTGTGCACGCGCTTGGTGTAGTCCCCGCCCTGGGCGGTAACGATAATGGGCAGCTTCGCCAGGGTATCGACGTCGAACGCGTCCTCGAGCTTGCCGGCGCTGCCTCCTGCTGTTCCAGCGAAAGACGGCGCGGCACCTCCCGCGTTGGAGGTGGAGAAGAACACCGGGTTGATGTTGGCGAAGTCGCCCTCATCCTGCATGCGCTGCATGAGGACGGAACCGACCATGCCGCGCCATCCGACCAGGCCGACGGAAGGGGTAGCTGCTGTAGTCATTCGTACAGTTTAGACTTCCGTTCCGGCAGCGCGCAGTCGGTTACGTCACGTCGGAGGGCGGCTGCGGGGGTCTGAACGTACGACGACGGCACGCGGCTCACTGCCTGCAGGCCGTTGCGGGCGGCAGGCTGCCCGTTACCGGTCGAACTGCCTGGCTGTGGGTTCCGGTATTCCCCGTTCCACCCTCAGCCGTTTGGCCTTGGCGGCAACCCCCGCCATCCGTGCCGCGTAGAGGACGCCGGCGGCCCCGGCGGCTGTGAGGATCAAGGCTCCCCACAGGGGATCCTGGCCCCTGCTTGTGGGGCCGGCCACCAGCATGATCGAGAAAACCGCCAGGGTAGCGAAGAACACGGCCATCACGAGGAACCCTCCTGCGGACCGCACCTGCGGGTGGGAGCTGGCGGTGACCACGCCGAGTTCGTCCTTCGCATAGCTGTGGAGCGCGCCATCCACCGTACGGAGCAGCACGCGCTTTTCCCCGCGCGCCAGGGCCTGCTCATGAAAGGTACGGACCTGATCGTCGGGTGTGGGTGCCATGCCCGGAGTATTGCCCGGATTGCCGTTCTGCATGCTAGTCCTGTCGGATCGATCGGATGTGGTCCAACACCTGGTTGTCGGTGAGGCCCGGAAATTCCTGGATGGGTTCGGAAGGGGCATCAAGATGGCCGTAGCCCACGGTCCAGCCCTTTTCGCTGCGTTTGACCAGCAGTTGCTTGCCGTCGGAACTGTCGAGCAGGCGGATGGTGGCTCCGCCGTCGGGGTTGTCTTCCAGATGCTTGCGCACAATAAAGAAGTTGGCTTCTGCCGGTGTGGTGTCCGGCCGTTGCGCCATCGCGAACCAGCTGAGGTAGGCCCGCGGCTGCAGCAGGATCCGGTATTCGGGTGACTCGACGGACAGGACGTTGTCCACGGAACCGGGCGTGAGCAGATTGATCTGCACCAGCTTCTCCGCCTCCGTCAAGGCATGGGTGACTGCTGCCACCGGGCCCTCCACGGAAAGCTCCCTGTCCGCACCCACCGTGGCTGCACCGCGGGCCACCAGGGAGGACGCTCCCGCCGAAAGGAGGGAGGCGTCGTCGAGTTCGCCTTCCAGCCGGAGTGCCTTGGCAGAGGCTTCGGTGGCCGGTCCGCGCCGCAGGTTCAGGAGCACGAGGAGCTCGGCGAAGCCAAAACCGATCGCGTCCGGAACCCCTTGGCCGGCGCTTGAGGACCTGGCTGTGGTTGTTTCAGTCACTGGTTGTTCTCCTCAGTTCTCAGAAGCCAAAAAAGTCGCCGACGGCGTCCACGCCGTCACTGATCGCGCCGCCAACTGCCTCGGCCCCATCGGCGATCTTATCCCCGACGTAGTTCACGGAATCATGGACGATGGGGACGTTGTCGTAGAGGGCAAGGGCGCCGCTGGCTACCATGCACGCAGTGCCGGCCGGCGGCGGAAGGAACGAACCGGCGCCCAACAGGGCCTTGGTGGTGGAGTAGGCGGCGGAGCCGTAATCGCCTTCCTGGAAGTTGTTGAAGGCGTCCAGGCTGTCCAAACCAACGCCCACAACGCCCAAACCCTTGCTGAACCCGTCGAGGTACTTGAAGGCGTTGGAGCCCTCGGCGAGGTCCAGGACCTCGTGGAACTTGCCTTCGAACAGGCTGTTGGACATGTTGAAGAATTTGCTGAACTCGTTGGAGTTCTGGAAGGCCCGCCATGCTGCCGGATCAAGGAAATCAGAGATGCGGGACTTGTGCAGCATGGCGGCGATGTCGAAGAGGCCCGCGCGGAGGTTCGGGAACGCCTTGGTGAGGCCATAGATGTCCCAGCCGTCGCGGAACGGGGAATCAGGGTCCGCGAGCCAGTCCGGTCCCCACGGATTTTCTGCTCCGGGGCGGCCTGTGCCCGGGCCTCCAACGCTGCCCGGCACGCCCGTGCTTTGCCCCCCGGATCCGCCGGTCCCGCCAGGCCCGCCGGCCCCGCCGGTGCTGCTCGCCTTGTCCTGTTCCTCGGCATTGGTGAGCAGGAGCTTTGATTCCTGCTTTAGACGCGCCGCAGTCTTCTGCAGGAGTGCCCGGTGGCTGCCGTTCCAGTCCGAACGGAAGTGCTCGGCATCCTGGCCCTTCCAGGCCGGGGTGTTGTTGATCTGGCCGCTCAGCTGCGTGGACTGCTGCAGCAGCAGGTCAGCCGTCTTGCTGAACTGCCGTGCCAGCGTGCGCAGCTGGTCAACATCGGCGCCCCATAAATTTCCTGCCACCAGGCATCCCCCAATCTTTTGAACAGCGGTCCCTGACGCTGCAGGCCCAGCCTAGTAACAAACCCGGGACGCGCGCGATGGGGTGGTCTCCCCATCGTCGCAGGCGCTACCTGCGGTCGGAGTCCTCCAGCACGGCGGCCCTGCGTGCACGCAGCGCGAAGAAGGCGCCGAACGCGAACACCTGCGTAACCACCACCAGCACGATGGCTCCTGCGATCTTGTTGCCGCCCAGGATCATGGTGAGCCCAACGATTGCGGATAGGAGGGCCAGGAGCGGGAGCAGCATGTAGCCCAGCACAAAGAGGGTTTCCGGTTTCTTCAACATTCCTAGCCCTCAGTCCTTGACCATTTGGTGAATCTGTAGCGCGTGCCGTTCCCTGCTGTCAGCCAGCCGTCCGGAGGGACGGAGGCGGCCGCCTCCCAACTGGTGCCAAGCTCGGGGGCGAATGTGTCGCCGTCGGCCTCCACATCGATGGTGGTGACCACCGCGACGTTGGCCAGCTCCGTTGACTGGCGGAAAATCTCGCCGCCGCCCAGGATCCAGACAGTGTCGCCGCCGTCCACGAACTGCGATTCCAGCAGTGCGTCGTCCAGGGAAGGAACCACGACGGCGCCCTCCGCCTCAGGTGTGTCGGCCCAGCTTTTCTGCCGGGTAATGACGATGTTGGTGCGTCCCGGCAGGGGCCGATACTTGTCCGGGAAGGACAGCCAGGTCTTCCGGCCCATGATGACCGGGTGCCCGGTGGTCAGCCGGGTGAAGTGCCTGAGGTCCTCGGGAAGGTGCCAGGGCATGTCCCCGTCCTTGCCGATGACGCCGTCCGGGGTCTGCGCCCAAATGAGGCCCACCCCGGTGATCGAGGCGGCAAGTTCTTCGGTGAAGGACTGGGGATCCGTGAAGTTTTCGGTGCTCATACGGCGATCGGAGCCTTGATCGTGGGGTGGTGCCGGTAGCCCACCACCTCGAAGTCCTCGAGCGTGTAGTCGAAGATCGAGCCGGGCTTGCTGGTGATTTTCAGCTGCGGGTACTCGTAGGGCTCGCGTTCCAGCTGCTTGAGGACCTGGTCCATGTGGTTTTCGTAGATGTGGACGTCCCCGCCGGTCCAGATGAACTCGCCGGGCTCCAGGCCCACCTGCTGCGCCACCATGCAAGTGAGCAGTGCGTAGGAAGCAATGTTGAACGGCACGCCCAGGAACATGTCCGCGGAGCGCTGGTACAGCTGGCAGGAGAGCTTGCCGTCCGCCACGTAGAACTGGAAGAAGGCGTGGCACGGGGGCAGTGCCATGTCCTGCAGTTCGGAGACATTCCAAGCGGACACCACGTGCCGGCGCGAGTCCGGGTTGGACCTGAGGTTCTCGATCAGCTCCGCGATCTGGTCTATGTGGCCGCCATCCGGGGTGGGCCAGCTGCGCCACTGGACGCCGTAGACCGGCCCGAGGTCGCCGTCGGCGTCGGCCCACTCGTTCCAGATGGTGACGCCCTGGTCCTGCATCCACTTCACGTTGGTCTCACCGCGCAGGAACCACAGGAGCTCCACGGCCACGGACTTGAAGTGGACCCGCTTGGTGGTGATTAGCGGGAAACCCTTGGCCAGGTCAAAGCGGATCTGGCGTCCAAAAACGCTGGTGGTTCCGGTGCCCGTGCGGTCCGATTTGTGCGTGCCGGAGGCCAGGACATCGCGCAGGAGGTCTTCATAAGGCGTTGGGATGCTCACGGCTCAAGTCTACTGGGACATCACCGGGCGGCTGCGTGTTTGCATTACGTTGCGCCCTTTCCCAGCTTGCCGCGCAACACATCCAGCAGGACTTCGTCGCTCAGGTGGGCTGCCCGGCCGGCGGCGATGTAATGGTCGACGGCGGCCTGCACCGCTGCGGGGACGGGCACAGTTCCCCGGCCGCCCGGCCTGCCGGTGGCCGGGGCGGCGACGACTGTCCCGCCCCGCCGCCGGGAATCCACCAGCCCGGCAGCCTCCAGTTCCTTGTAGGCCCGGGCAACGGTGCCCGCTGCGATGCCAAGGTCGGCCGCGAGGCTTCGAACCGTAGGCAGGCGGCTCCCGGGGGCGAGAGCACCCAACGCGATCAGGGAGCTGATTTGCGAGCGTATCTGTTCGTAGGGAGGGGTTGCGGAGCGCAGGTCCACGGTAATCCCGGCACTCATGTGGCCGGTTCCCTGGCAGGGTTGCGGTGGGAGGCGGGGGTGCGGGCGAAGCTGCGCACGGGAATCACGGCAATGACGATCCCCGCGGTGCACAACAGCCCGGCGGTGAAGGGGGCCGCGTCCCAGGCCCAGGCCCAGGAGGCAGGTTCCAGGTCGAGTCCCCGGCGTATGTCCGGCCCCGCTGACAGCAGCAGCACGCCGGCCTGCACCGTGAAACAGGCCGCGAGCGTCCGGACCACCCTGTGCACGGTGATGGCGCGGAGCGCGGCGTCCAGCCCGGGGACCGCCGTCGGAATGCCCTTCCGGCCTTTCGCGGCCGCCAGGGGGACAACTGCGAGGAGCGCCACTGCAGCACACGCCCACAGGGTGGGAGCCCACGTCGGCAGGATGCCAAGTTCCGGTTGGACGGAGGCAGTCACCACCACGGCTGCGGCCAGGACGGTGAGGGCTGCGATGCCGGTGGTGAGCAGGGCCGGGCTGACCGGCTGCCGCGGCCACTCCCGCGGCGCTTGGGGGGTTCCGTAGTTGCGCTGGATCAGCAGTTCCCCTGCGGCCGTGACCAGCAGGACGGGCGCTGCCGCCATCGCCACCACAAGGGCGGGATGCCCCGTCACGGCCGCTGGAATGACCACAGCCACCAGGGCCGGGATGAAAGCGGCAAGCCCCAGGGCTGCGCCGAGGGACATGGAAAGCCGGGCGGCGGGGTGGGAAGCCGCTGCCGGCTCACGGGGTTTAAGCCCGCTGCGGTCTGCCCGGACCGCGGGGAGCCTGGGCGGCGCCCACCGCCACATGGCAAGCAGGATTGCGAGGTTTACCGCGCCGGCCGCGTTGATCCACCCGCCGGCAACAAGGGAAGGGTCGGGCCTCGCTGCGTGGTTGCCCGCAATGGCCGCCAGGCCCGAGGCTATGGTGGCCACGGTCCGCAGCAACCTGTTCATGGCAATGGTCCTGAGGAGGTTGTTTTCCCCGGTGTCCAGCGCCTCCAGCTGGCGGCGCCGCGTGATCAGCACCAGCACCAGCCAGGTTCCCACTGCCAGGACAAGGAGGGCAGGGCCGAGGTAGGAAGCCAGTTCGATGCCGGGGACCCGGCCGTCGCCGCCATACGTCACATAGGTGTGGACGGGGTCGGGGCGGGAGCTGTAGGGGACCGGATCGTAGCCGGGAAGCGTCGCCATCCAGCCGATCTGCAGGGCGGTCCCTGCAAACACCGCAAGGACGGTCCAGGCGAGTGGCCGGGGCAGGAAGTCGCGGACACGCCGCACTTCCAGGTCCGCCTGGCGCCGCGGGAGCCGTGGGCCGGGATAACTCAGCTGGCCGATGGCGTGCACGGCAAGGCACCCGAGAACCGGCCAGGCCAGGGCGGGCACGATCGCTGCGCTGCTGATGAGTGGCTGGGAGTCCGGATTAGCGTGCAGGATGCCGGCGTTTCCGGCCGGTTGGAGGGAACTGGCCAGCCATCCCATGATCCCCACCCAGAGTGCGTGCTGGGAGGCAGTGGCAGCGGACCCGCTGCCGGGTCCCCAGATGACCCACCGAAGCAGGAGGTAGCTGCCGGCCGCCAGCAGGAAGGGCCACACCACGGCCATGGGCGGAACATTGCTGAAAAGAGCTGCATCGGTAAACGGCACGTCATCCCCCAGAAGTGTGCATCAATGTACTAAGTCTTTGATACAAAGCCCTGGGGGTCAAGCGCAGCGCCGCTCCTGGGGGTGTCCCCTTATTGGCTAGTCGTCAAACGGCTTGAACTGCTCCACCGCCACGATCCGCCGCTTACCGCCGGGAGCCACATGGCACACCACCAGTTCGCCGGGGGACAGGTAGGGCTCCTTCGCCGGCAGGAGTGCACGCAGGTGCTGCGGCATGTGCTCAGCGAGCTGCCCGAACACGGTGGGCAGTGCCGGGCGGTGCGTGCAGACCGCCACCGCACGCTGCTTGTCGAACAGGGCTTCAACGACAGCGGCCGTTTTCTTCGGGCTGCGGGCATGCCGGTGCTCGGTCAGCGCGTCCGCGAGCTTCACCTTGGCACCAACCACCTTGGCGTAGGGTGCGACCGTTGCGGCGCACCGCAGCCACGGGCTGGTCACTACCCGAAGCGGCTTCCAGGCGTGCAGGAGCCGGCTCACCGCCTGCGCCTGCCGTGTGCCCGTGGCGGCCAGCGGCCGCTCCCCTTCCGCCTTGCTCCAGGACGAGCGCGGCTTTGCCTTGGCATGGCGAAGCACCAGGAGCGGCCACGTGTCCAGGTGCCCGCGCCTGTGGGCCTCCTCCAGGTACTGCAACGGCACGACGTCGGAGGGGTTGGACAGCAGCGCAGCAGCCTTTTCGGGGGCACACCACATGACGCTGTCCACCTCCTTGCCGTCGGGCAGCAGCCTCGCCCCGTTGGCTTTGACAGCCCAGTAATAGACCACTTTGAGGCCGGATGCCACGTGGTAGTGGATGGGCGGCAGCGGAATGCCCAGCTGGGCGGTGAGGCCGATTTCCTCCTGGACCTCCCGGACCGCGCACTCGGGGATGGTTTCGCCGTCGTCGATCTTGCCCTTGGGCCAGGACCAGTCGTCGTAGCGCGGCCGGTGGATCAGCAGGACCTCAAGCTTGTCCTTGACCACGCGCCACGGCACGGCGCCGGCAGCCGTAACGGCTACTGGTTCCCCCGGGTGGTCTGTCTGGTCTGCTACGAGTGCATCGCTCGACAAAACAGGAGCCCTTAACGCCGGCTCAGGCTGCGCTGCCGGGGGCGCGATGCCAGCAGCCAGGACTGGACATCCTCAAGGGGTTTGCCGTCGTCGGCGAGGTGGTGCCGGGTCCAGACGCCCTCATTGTCCAGGTGCCAGCTGGAGGTTTCCGGGGCCATGTAGCGCCGCAGCAGGTCAAGGACGTAGGTGATGTCGTCGGTGCTGGACAGCTGGACCAGGGCCTCCACCCTGCGGTCAAGGTTGCGGTGCATCATGTCCGCCGAGCCGATGTACACCACGGGATCCCCACTGTTGGCGAAGGCGAACACCCGGGAGTGCTCCAGGAACCTGCCCAGGATGGACCGGACGGTAATGTTGTCGCTGAGCCCGGGCACCCCGGGGCGTAGCGAGCAGATACCCCGGACCACCACGTCAACCTTTACTCCCGCCTGCGACGCGCGGTAGAGGGAATCGATGATGGCCTCATCCACCATGGAGTTGACCTTGATCTGCACACGGCCGGGGATTCCCGCGCGGGCATTGCGGATTTCGGTCTCAATCCGGTCGATCAGCCCTGAACGGACGGAACGCGGAGCCACCAGCAGTCTCTTGAACGTGGACTTGGGGGCGTAACCGGAGAGCTGGTTGAAGAGCTTGGACAGGTCCTCGCCCACCTGCTCGTTGGCGGTCAGGAGGCCCAGGTCCTCGTAGTAGCGGGCGGTGCGGGGATGGTAGTTACCGGTGCCGATGTGGCAGTACCGCCGCAGCCCGTCAACCTCCTGGCGCACCACGAGCGAGAGCTTGCAGTGCGTCTTGAGGCCAACAATGCCGTACACCACGTGCACGCCGGCCTGTTCCAGCTTCCGGGCCCAGGAGATGTTCGCCTGCTCGTCGAACCGGGCCTTGATCTCCACCAGGGCCAGGACCTGCTTGCCGGCCTCGGCTGCGTCGATAAGGGCGTCGACGATGGGGGAGTCGCCGGAGGTGCGGTACAGGGTCTGCTTGATGGCCTGCACCTTGGGATCGGCGGCGGCCTGTTCCAGGAACGCCTGGACCGACGTGGAAAACGAGTCATAGGGATGGTGGAGCAGGATGTCCCGGCGGCGCATGGCGGCGAACACGTTGGCGGCCTTGGACGTCTCAGACTCGTTCAGGTACCGCGACGTGTGCGGAACGTGCTTTGGGTAGTGAAGGTCGGCGCGGTCGATGCCGGCCATCACGGAGAGTCCCCTGAGGTCCAGGGGGGCCGGGACGGAATAGACCTCGGATTCCTCGACGCCGAGCTCGCGGATCAGCAGCGCGCGGATGTTCGGGTTGATGTCGTTGGTGACCTCAAGCCGGACGGGCGGGCCGAAACGGCGGCGCAGGAGTTCCTTCTCGAGGGCTTGGAGGAGGTTTTCGGCGTCGTCCTCTTCCACCTCCACGTCCTCGTTCCGGGTGACGCGGAAGCTGTGGTGCTCCAGGACTTCCATCCCGGGGAACAGCTTGTCCAAGTGGACCGCGATGACTTCCTCAAGCGCAATAAAGCGCGCCACGCGTCCGGCCACCGCGCCGGCGCGCGGACCGTCTATGGACATCAGGCGCGGCAGCTGGTCCGGCACCTTGACGCGGGCAAAGAGCTCCTTGTCGCTCACAGGGTTGCGCACCACCACGGCAAGGTTCAGCGAGAGGCCGGAAATGTAGGGGAAGGGGTGCGCCGGGTCCACCGCCAGGGGCGTGAGGATGGGGAACACCTTCTCGCGGAAGATCACGCTCAGCTGTTCCTGCGCAGCGTCGTCCAGCTCGTCCCAGTGCATGAGGTGGATGTGTTCGTAGGCCAGCGCCGGACGGATCTGCTCGGCCCAGACCTGCGCATGACGCTGCTGGAGCCGGTGTGCTTCGCCGCTGATCCTCTCCAGCACCTCAACAGGGCTCAGGCCTGCGGGGGAGGGAACTGCGAGGCCGGTGGCGATGCGCCGTTTCAGGCCTGCCACCCGGACCATGAAGAACTCGTCCAGGTTCGAAGCAAAGATCGACAGGAAGCTGACGCGCTCCAGCAGGTGCAGCGTGGGGTCCTCCGCCAGTTCCAGGACACGGGAGTTGAAGCTGAGCCAGCTCAGTTCGCGGTCCAGGAACCGGTCGGGGCGGATGTCGCCCTCCGGCTGCAGGTTCGGCGCAAACTCCGGGATGTCGATGCGGTCCTGGGTGGCGCGCGAGGCGGGAACTTCCGAGGAGCCGAAGCGGGCGCGGACCGGCACTGCGACGTCCTGGGACGTGACTGCTCCGGAAGGTTCCGGGTTCATGGCATCTCCTTTACCTGGCGGTTGATGCTGGCGCTTCCGGCCTGCGCGGTTACTGCTTCAACCTTACAAGCAATCGGTGCGCTGAAGGCCGTGCATTTCCCGCCCGGGAACCCGTATGTCACCCTGCTGGACTAAACAGTTGCCACCTGTCCGTACATGACGTCCATGTCCCAGCGGGTGAAGCCCAGGCTCCGGTACAGCGCAACAGCAGCCGTGTTCTCCGCGTCGGTGTACAACATGACCGCGTGCAGCCCCAGGTCCTGGAGGTACCGGATGCCGGCAACCGTCAGGGCCTTGCCCAGTCCGATGCCCTGCGCTTCCGGCGCCACGCCCACTGCGTAGACCTCGCCGATGGCCGGGTGCGGGCCGTGCTTCGGATGGACCTTGGTCCAGTGGAAGCCCAGCAGCCGGCTCTGGCCGTCCTCGGCCAGGAGGAAACCCGAGGGGTCGAACCAGTCCTCGGCCATTCGGGCTTCGAGGTCGGCCCGGGTGAGGCTTCCCTGTTCAGGGTGGTGCGCAAAAGCGGCCCGGTTCACCGCCAGCCAGGCGTCCTCATCCTGGCCGGGCACGAAGGTCCGGAGGGACACGCCCTCCGGCAGGACGGCCCCGGGAAGGTCCGCCCCCGCCGTCGTCATCCTCATCTTCCACAGTTCGCGGACCGGGCCGAACCCATACCGGGCAGCCAGGTCCGCGGCGGCCTCATGGTTGCCGTGGGACCACGCCTTCAGCCCCTCCAGCCCGCGGCTGCCCTTGAGCGCACCCACCAGGCGTTCAGCCACGCCCTGGTTCCGGTAGCTGGGATGGACAGCGATCTCCAGCACGCCGGTGCCGTCGGGCTCCTCCACCACCACGGCGAATCCGGCCAGGTCCTGGCCGGTGGCGGGGTCGGAGTCCTCGTCCGGGGCGTACAGGGCCAGGGTCAGGGGGGACTGCCCGGCCGATCCGCCGGTGCGCAAGGTCACCAGGGTCTGCTCCGAAATGGAGGGGTTGCCGTCGGATTCCTCCGCCGCGGCCAGGAGGTTCCGGCAGTCCTTCAGGAGTTGCTGGTCAACCGCGCCCCGTTCTGTATGGACGGGCCACTTTTCAGGATGCGCTGGAGTCATGAGGCAAGGCTATACGGGATGCCGCAAGGGCGCTCAGGCCTCGGTAAGCTCGTCTTCCTGCTGCCGCACCAGGGTAAGGCGGTAGCCCACGTTGCGCACGGTGCTGATGAGGTTCTCATGGTCGGCGCCGAGCTTCGCCCGCAGGCGCCTGACGTGGACGTCCACGGTGCGGGTGCCTCCGTAGTAGTCATAGCCCCACACCTCGGTGAGCAGCTGCTGCCGGGTGAAGACGCGGCCGGGGTGCTGCGCCAGGTACTTCAGCAGCTCGAATTCCTTGAAGGTCAGGTTCAGCGGTGCGCCGTTCACACGGGCGGTGTAGCTTGCCTCGTCGATGACGACGCCGGCTGCGCGGATCTCCGTCGGCGCGTCCTCATGGTCCGGGACGGCCCGGGCAACGGACAGCCTGATGCGGGCCTCCACCTCGGCGGGGCCTGCCGAATCGAGCACGATGTCATCCACGGCCCAGGCGGAGGAAACGGCCGCCATACCGCCCTCGGTCAGGATCAGGACCAGGGGAGCGCTGAGGCCGGTGGCTTTGAGCAGCTGGGTGAGCGAACGGGCGCCCACCAGGTCTTTCCGGGCATCCAGCAGCACGATGTCGCACGGATCGGTCTCCAGCAGGGCAGTGGGCTCGGCGGGAAGGATGTGGACCCGGTGGTTCAGCAGTTCCAGGGCAGGCAGGATGTCCACCGAAGAGCCAGTGCTGTTCGTCAAGAGCAGGATGTGCGACATTGTTCCTCCATGGGCCGTCCGCGCATCATTGGGCGACTGAACCGGGTTTTCACCGGCCGGTACTGGCTTCCTGCCTCCGGCGCATGGCCAGCGGAAAAGGGCCGGCCTGCCACCTCAGCAGTGAGCTTAGCTGAGCTTTGAGTATACCCGCAGGCCTGTCCGGAGCCACGGATCCGGCCCGGATAAAGGGACGTTTTGCGACATATCCCGTTCATATAAGGCAGGATTGAGCCAGGGCCCCGACGCCCTCCGCGAAGGGCGGCCCCGCCCTTCCAGGTCGACGCCAGGATGGGATTGCAGCGCAGTGAGTGCAGAAACTAAATCCAGGCCGGGCTCCGCATGACCGCGGAGCTGCAGGCACCGGCGCGGTCGTTGGGCTCATGGACTATCGGCGTCGTGGGGATGGCCGGCCTCGCTGCAATCATCGCGGGCGTCTACACCTCCCGTGAAGTCCTCGTGGCCGTTGCTGTTGCCATGGCCGCCGCCGTCGGCATCGGGTGGCCGCACTTCCTTCGGATTCCCGCCAAGAAGACCCTGGCCGCCGTGATTGCCGTGCCAGGGGCCGGGGCAGCGGTTGCTGCCGGCCTGGCCCCTGCCCCCGGCTACCTGGACTGGACCCCGGCGTTCATTGCCCTGGGCATGATGGCCGTCTTCATCGTGCAGCTGCTCCGCGGAACAGGCCAGGCCCAGCGCCTGGAATCCACCTTGGGCTGCTGCGCAGGGGTTCTTCTCGCCTGCCTGGGTTCCGGCTGGATAGCCGGGGCACGGTTCAACGGCGTCCGGGAGATGCTCCTGGTGGCGGCCATCAGCGCCGCAGTTGCGCTGCTGGCAGGCCTGATCCGCTGGCCGGACAGCGTTGTGGCGCCCCTGGGCATTGTGATGGCTGGCCTTGCGGGACCGCTCGCCGGGCTGGTGCTCTCGGACATCGCCGTCCTCCCGGCCGCCATCTTCGGCGTGGTGGTGGGCGCTGTGCTGGCGAGCTTCCGGCGGCTGGCCACCCTGCGGGGTGCGCCCCTGAACGTCCCCGCTGCGCTTAGCATGGGCCTTGCCCCTGTCTCGGCGGTGGGTTCCCTTGCCTACTTCATAGACAAACTCCTCATCTACTAACGCGTTAGGATGGCATTATGTCCGTACTTGCATTTGAAATCTTCTTCCTTGTCCTGCTCGGCATCGCCAGCCTCGCCATGGCCTGGTTTGCCGGATTCGTGGTCTACCGCCTCTTCAAGGGCCAGAAGTAGACGCCTTTTTCCGGAGCTAGCCGATTTCCAGAGGTAGTCGCTGTGCCCATTGAGATTCCAACAGACCTGACTCCAGAACTCGTTCCGCTTTCCTGGCTCATTGGTGAGTGGGAGGGCCGCGGCCGCCTTGGCAGCGGTGACGAGGACTCGGAGCACTTCCTGCAGCACGTGTCCTTCACGCACAACGGCCTGCCGTACCTTCAGTACCGTGCGGAAAGCTGGCTGACGGACGACGACGGCACGCGCCTGCGGCCGCTCACCGTCGAGACAGGCTTTTGGGCGCTGGAGCGCAAACAGCTTGATGCCGACGGCGGCCCCGGCCTGATCCCCGCGGACATCGTTCCGGCGCTCAAGAGTGCGGACGAGGTGGAGGCCCTGCGCAACAGCGAGGGCGGCTTCGACATCTCGGTGTCCATCTCCCACCCCGGAGGCATTTCCGAGCTCTACTACGGGCAGATCAAAGGCCCGCAGATCCAGCTCACCACGGATATGGTGATGCGGGGGAGCCATTCCAAGGACTACAGCGCCGCCACCCGTATCTTCGGCCTGGTGGACGGCAACCTCCTGTGGCGCTGGGATGTTGCTGTTGGCGGCAAGGAAGGCAAAGGCCTGGAAGCGCATGCCTCGGCCTTCCTGAAAAAGGTTTCCTGACTCCTCCCGGTCCTTCGGCATGAAAGACGCAGGCGGCCCGGATCCACTCCGGCCTGAAAATCCGGAATACCGCCGAGCCCCAAGGACTTCTACTACATATGACTACTCCCAGCCCCCTGCTGTCGCGCCCTGGCGCCGTTGAGGCGGCCGGCGCGGACGCCGGCGTTGCCGCCCACTACGGTGAGCCCCTGCGCGAGCAGCGCGCCCTCGCGGCCGGAACCGCCGTCGTCGACCTGTCCCACCGCGGCGTTGTCACGGTAACCGGCCCGGACCGCCTGAGCTGGCTCAACACCCTTTCCTCGCAGCAGGTCGCCGGCCTGCAGCCGAATGAAGCCAGTGAACTCCTCCTCCTGAGCGTGCAGGGCAGGATTGATTTCGACGCGCGGGTCATTGACGACGGCGCCACAACGTGGCTGATCGTCGAAGCTGCCGAGGCCGCACCCCTCGCCGGGTTCCTCAACAGGATGAAGTTCATGCTGCGGGTGGACATTGCCGATGTTTCCGCGGACTGGGCCGTTGTCGGCAGCACGAAAGCTGTCCCGGAATGGTCCGGCCTGCTGGCCTGGCAGGACCCGTGGCCGCACGTGGGGGCCGGGGGCTACTCCTATGCGACCATCCCGGAGGCCAGCCACCCCGGGCTCGACCGCCCGTGGTTCGAATACCTCGTTCCGGCTGATGACCTGGAGAAGACGGTCGCGGGGCGTCCCCTGGCGGGCGTCCTTGCCGCCGAAGCGCTGCGCGTGGCAGCCTGGCGTCCCCGGATCGGGGCGGAAACGGACGACAAGACCATCCCGCACGAACTTGACCTGCTCCGGACCGCGGTGCACCTGGCCAAGGGCTGCTACAAGGGCCAGGAAACCATAGCGCGGGTGCACAACCTCGGCCACCCGCCGCGCCGCCTCGTGTTCCTCCAGCTTGACGGATCCCAGCACACCCTGCCGGAGGCCGGCAGCCCGGTCCTGGCGGGGGAACGCAAAGTGGGGACGGTGACGTCCGTGGCCCAGCATTACGAGATGGGCCCGGTTGCGCTGGCAGTCATAAAACGTTCGGTCGCCGCGGATGAAATACTGACGGTCCTGGACGGCGACGAGCCATACCCTGCCGCCCAGGAGCTCATCGTTGCCCCCGACGCCGGCCAGGTGGTGGGGCGCCAGACCGGATTCCTTAGGGGGCCACGACCATGACGGACAACGTTCAGCCCGGCCCAGGGCCCGACGACGAACGCTGGCTTTGGCGCACACGCTCTTCCAGGCTGCCAGGGAGGGGGACACGGCGCTGCTCCGTGCCTACCTGGACGCGGGCGCTCCCGCCACCCTGACCAATTCGGCAGGGGATTCCCTCCTCATGCTGGCCGCTTACCATGGCCACGCGGAAACCGTGCAGCTCATCCTGGAACACGGCGCCGAGCCCGGCACCGCCAACGACCGCGGCCAGACTCCGCTCGCGGGAGCGGCGTTCAAGGGCTACACCGATGTGGCCAGGGTCCTGCTGGATGCCGGCGCCGACCCCGATGCCGGAGCGCCGTCGGCCCGCGCCGCCGCCCAAATGTTCGCCCGCCAGGAGATCCTGGACCTCCTGGCCTAGGCGGGACCCAGCCGTTCACCCCGGTCCCGCCCGGCAGTAACCACCTGACGAAGGATGACCGTGGAAAACGTAGCAAAACCCTGGCCGGCCCTGTGGTCCCTGGTGATCGGGTTCTTTATGATCCTGATCGACACCACCATCGTGTCCGTGGCGAACCCGCGGATCATGGAGGGCCTGGACGCGGACATCAACTCGGTCATCTGGGTTACCAGCGCCTACCTTTTGGCCTATGCGGTCCCGCTGCTCATTACGGGCAGGCTGGGCGACCGCTTCGGCCCGAAGAAGCTGTACCTCTCAGGCCTGGTGGTCTTCACCCTGGCGTCGCTGTGGTGCGGGCTGTCCGGCGACGTGGAGACACTCATCGCGGCCCGCGTGCTGCAGGGGCTCGGCGCCGCCATGATGACGCCGCAGACCATGGCGGTCATCACCCGCATTTTTCCGCCGGACCGGCGGGGCGCGGCCATGGCCATCTGGGGTGCCACCGCCGGCATGGCCACCCTCGTGGGCCCCATCCTGGGCGGGGTCCTGGTGGACAGTCTCGGCTGGGAATGGATCTTCTTCATTAATGTCCCCATCGGCGTTGCCGGTTTTATCCTCGCCCTGCGCAACGTACCGGCCCTCAGCACCCACCCGCACCGGTTCGACATCCCCGGCGTGGTGCTGAGCGCCGTCGGACTTTTCCTCCTGGTGTTCGGCATCCAGGAAGGCGAAATCTACAACTGGGGCACCATCGCCGGGCCCGTGTCGGTGTGGGGGCTCATCATCGCAGGCCTTGCCGTGCTGGCACTTTTTGTGGTCTGGCAGCGGTTCAACAAAGGCGAGCCGCTGCTGCCCCTGGCCCTCTTCCGGGACCGTAACTTCTCTCTGGCCAACATCGGAATCACCACCGTCGGCTTCACCGTGACCGCGTTCAGCCTGCCGCTCATCTTCTACTACCAGCTGGTCCGCGGCCTCACGCCCACCCAGTCCGCGCTGATGATGGTGCCCATGGCCCTGATCTCGGGCGGACTGGCGCCGGTGGTGGGGAAGGTCATCGACAGGGTCAACCCGAAGTTCATTACCGCAGCGGGCCTGGTGCTGATGGCCGTTGCCCTTGTATGGAACTCGGCCCTGATGCAGCCGGACACCCCCATCCTGCTGTTCCTCCTGCCCAGCGCCGTCCTGGGATTTGCGAACGCAGGCATCTGGGCTCCGCTCAGCACTACCGCCACCCGCAACCTTCCCCCGCGCCAGGCCGGGGCCGGGTCCGGCGTGTACAACACCACGCGGCAGATTGGCGCCGTGCTGGGCAGCGCCGCCATTGCGGTGCTGATCCAGGCCCGGCTGGCCGCGGAGCTTCCGGCCGGTGGCCCCGGCGGGGGAGCGGGCGAGGGAATGGCCCTGTCGGGAGGCCTCCCCGAGGCCCTTCACGGCGGATTTTCGACGGCGATGGGCCAGTCCATCCTGCTGCCTGCCGGGGTCATCCTGGTAGGCGCGGCCGTGGCGCTGTTCTTCGCCAAGCCGCAGCCGGTTCAGGGCTGGGGCGTGCCGGGGTCAGCCAAGGTGGACGCTGGTCTGGATTCCGCCGGCTGACAAGCCGAGCTTCCGGGCCAGCGCCAGGGAACCTGTATTGCTGACGTCCGTCCTCCACTGGAGGGTCAGGCCCGCCGCGAGGGCCTCGTGGGCGGCAATCGAGGCTGCCAGGGAGCCCAGTCCGCGCCGGCGCCATTCAGGGTCCACCAGCACGCCAAGATGCGCCAGCAGCCCTTCCCACTCCGAGTAGGCTCCGCAGGCCAGGGGCACCCGGCGCCCCTCCAGTTCATGGACGATCGTGTAACGGTTCTCCAGGTCTGAAAGGCCCACTTCGTTGACGTCGTCGGGCGGGCACCGGCCCTCAAGCTCGATCGCCTCGGCGTTGCCGTGCGAGACGGTCATTTCCTCCGGCGGCTGCCTGAGGGGCAGGTCGTCCGCAAAAAAGAGTGCGGCTGCCCCCAGCCCGTGCCCGCCGTGCGACCTGGTGAGGGTCAGCAGGGTGACGTGCTGCGCCATTTCCTCGTCGGGGATGCCCGCCGCGGTGTCGATGACCCACTGGGGACCCACCAGCGCCGAGCTGCCGAACAGCCGGACGAACTCGACGGTCCGCGCCGACTCGTCGGCACGGACTATGCGTTCCCCGGAGGCCAGGGCGGAGCTGAAGGCGTCATCATCCAGCCCCAGGCGCCGGGCCCACGCAAGCTGGATGATGGCGGCCGAACCGGGGTCGAGTGTCATGCTCCCAGCCTAGGGCGGGCAACCGGTCCCGTTGGGCAGGACACATCGGCCGCAGCCACTCTTCAGGTATGCCGGATGGCTCAGCCGAACAGGACGGCAGCTTCGTCGTAGCGGTTCTGCGGGACGGTCTTCAGCTTGCCCAGGGCTTCCTGGAAGCCCACGTGCTCGATGTCCGTTCCCTTGAGCGCCACCATGGTGCCCCAGTAGCCCTCGACCACCGAGTCGATGGCCGCCATGCCCAGCCGGGTGGCCAGGACACGGTCGAAAGCGGACGGCACGCCGCCGCGCTGGATGTGGCCCAGGATGGTGGCACGGGTTTCAATGCCGGTCCGCGCTTCAAGCTCAGGGGCCAGCTGGTCCGCGATGCCGCCCAGGCGGGGCCGGCCGAAGGTATCCAGGCCGCGCTCGGAATGCGGGGTTTCCATGTGCTCGGGAACGAACCCCTCAGCCACGACCACCAGAGGCGCACGGCCACGGGCATGGGCCTCGTTCACCCACTCGGTGATCTGCTCGATGCTGACTTTCTGTTCCGGAATGAGGATGGCGTGGGCACCTGCAGCCATACCGGCGTGCAGGGCGATCCACCCGACGTGCCGGCCCATGACTTCGGCAATCATGCACCGGTGGTGCGACTCCCCGGTGGTCCGGAGCCGGTCGATGGCCTCGGTGGCGATCTGCACGGCGGTGTCGAAACCGAAGGTGTAGTCGGTGGCGTCGAGGTCGTTGTCAACAGTCTTGGGAACACCGACGATCTTCAGGCCGGCGTCGGTAAGCCGCTTGGCCGCTGCCAGCGTGCCCTCACCGCCGATCGCAATGATGGCATCGATGCCCAGGCGCTCCATGTGGGCCTTGATGACCTCGGGGCCGCCGCCGTTTTCGAACGGGTTGGTGCGGGAGGTACCCAGGATGGTGCCGCCCTGCTTGGCAATGCCGCGGACCATGGTCCGGGGGATGTCGATGATGTCGCCCTCAACAACGCCGCGCCAGCCGTCGAGGAAACCGACGAACTCGTGGCCGTGGATGGCAATTCCCTTGAGGACTGCTCCGCGGATCACCGCATTCAGTCCGGGGCAGTCGCCACCGCTGGTAAGGATTCCAATTTTCATGTCTCGCTCAAATCCTGGGGAGAGGGTTTACAGGCAGAGCGCCACGCTGAGCTCACATAGAGTCTAGTGCGGTATGTGCGGTACGACACAAACTGGTTACACGAAGGGCCCCGCTCCAAGGTGGAGGAGCGGGGCCCTGTGTGGCGGTGTATCACGGGCGGTTCAGTGACCGCCTGTCGAGGAACGACTGCAGCGGGATGACGTTCCGCTGGTCCGGCAGGACAGCCCAGGCCACGAGGTAGAAAACGAAGGCGGGGCCGGGGAGGAGGGCAAAGAGGAGGAAGGCAATGCGGACGTAGGCCACATCCACGTTGAGTTTTGCCGCAATCCCTCCCAGGACGCCCCCCAGGATGCGCTGGGGTCCGCGTTTCAGGCCCAGGCCCCTGACGATGCTGAAGAATTTATCCATGGTTCAAGACTTCCGTGTTGTGGTGCCGTTGTCACTTTTCCTGGCGGAGAGGAGTCCTCCGACCACGAGGGCCGCACCCGCTCCGATCATGAGGCCGATCAGGACGTAGGTCCCATTGAGGGTGACGATTCCGAGCTGGGCGATGATGATGAGGGCTGCGAGGGCAACCACGATCAGGCCCCATACGATGGTTCCCACCCGCGCCCCGGAGGGAGGGGCGGAGTCGGTGCGTGCCGCCGCGGAGCTCCCCGGAATGTAGGGGTCCGGCGCCGGTGTCTGGCTGCTCATGTCAATTACCTTCCTCGATGGTGACGTTGCTGACGGTGCCGTCGATCTCGATGACGAGGTGGCTGCCGGGCTTGTCGGTGTTGTAGCTGCTTTCGCGTGTGGTTGTCCCGCCGCGCTGGCTTCCGCCTTCCGCGAGGTTCCCCAGGGTCATATCGGCCCGGATGTCCACGGGCACGGAGTCAGGGATCACCACCGTGACGTTGCTGGCGGTGAAGTCCAGTGGGACAAGCACCTCGGACTCAAGGGGGGCGTCCAGGGCGAGCCCGGTGAGGTCAACGGTTCCGCGTCCCGCCGTGATGTTCAGCCCTTCGCTTGCCTGCTGGATGCTCGTGGGGGCCCAGTCAACTTCCTGGAACCGGACGCGCTCGCCGTTGTTGCCCACCACATTGAAGATTCCTCCCGTGATGAGGGCTGCCACCGCAAAGAACGACAGGATGCCCGAAGTGCGGCCGCGGAAGCCCAGAATGAGGATCCCGAGGCCCAGGACCGCCGCCGCGCTGGCCCAGGCGATGGCGTTCGTGGAGTCACCGAGGTCGATGATGTTGGTGACGTCCAGGGCTTTCAGCCCCGCGCCGACGATCAGTGCGCTGCCGGCAGCGATGGCGACGGCGGGGGCCCCGGGGCCTGCGGGGCGCGCCTTGGGTGCCGGCGGAGGACCCTGCGGCTGCCAGGTGCTGCCCGCGCCTTTGTTGTCCCATCCGCCGTTTCCGGAGCCGCCGGCGCCGTAGGGGCTGCCGGTAAACGGGCCGGTCCCTGCAACGTCCGGGTACAGGGGCGCCGTTGCCGCCGAGGCTGCGGCAGAGTGCGTGGTGGTACCGGGGTATGGGGTGCCCGGGTAGGAGGTGGCGCCGGGTGCGGCTGCGCCCGCCGGTGTGCCCACCGCTGCTTTGTTGCGCTGCGCGAGGTAGTAGATCAGGTAGATGGCGCCGCCAACCCAGAAGAGGGTCCAGAGGAAGGCGCCGAAACCGTGGTTGCTCCAGCCCCAGAAGTCGCCGCCCAGTCCGCTGAAGCCGAGGATTACGGCGATCAGGGAACCGGTCATGCCGCTGGTCCACCGTCCGGCGCCGGCTTCCTGGACATGGATCCTTCCATCGGGCTCTGGCAGGAAGGCCCATGCCAGGCCGTAGAAAAGTACACCAATGCCCGCGAAAAGGGTCATCACGATGAAGACGCCCCGGACGATCAGCGGGTCGATACCCAGGCGCCGGGCGATGCCGCTGGAGACGCCGCCGATCCAGCGGTCCTGGCCGCGGGTGATGCCGTGGCTGCGCACCCAGCCGAAGAAGTCGGTCTGCTGGGTGGGTGCACCGGCATACGGGTACCTGCCGGCGCCCGGGCTTGCGCTGCCCGGGCCGGAGCTGCCCTGGCCCGGGTACGCTCCGGCAGGCTGCCCGGCATAGGCCGCACCGGCGCCGTCGTACGCCGCGTCATCCCGCATGGACCGGTGAGAGGAGCCGTCCCCGTCGTCGTGCTCCGGTTCCTGCTCCGGGGCCGGACCCGACGCCGGCGGGGGAACAGGTGAGGGGGAAGGCACGGACTGGGAGCCAGCCGGCGGGAGGGGCTCGGTGGGGTTTTCGTTGTCCCGTTTGGGGAGGGGCTCCGTCGGGTGGCCGTCATCAGGGGTGGAGGTTTGCGAGTTCATGCTTCGATCCTTCCGCCTGCGGCGCTTCGGCTCTACTGGGGGACACCCTGAATGGTCCCTGAGAGGACCCCGGATCCGGCCGGATTGCGGGCCCGGGAACCCTGATCCGTGCTTGGATTGATCCATGACAACCGTGCCCGCCCGCCTCCCGCTGGTCCGCCGCAGCGACCGCTTCATCGCAGGCGTGTGCTCCGGCCTGGCCGCACACCTGGGCGTGCCCGTGGTCCACGTGCGGGTGGCAATGGTCCTTGCGTCGCTGGCCGGCGGTGCCGGCGTCGTCTTCTATGCCTGGTTGTGGATCATGGTCCCCACGGCTGACGAAAGCGCCCGGCGCCAGGCGCGCCGGCCGTCGTCGCCCATTGCACCGGCTGTCAGCCGGGAGACCGTGCCGGCCGCAGTTCCCTGGGCAGCGGCCCCGGCGGGTGGCGGCATTGACGGGATCGCGCCGCCCAGCAGGCCCGACGGCGGCCCACGGACGGATAATGCCTCTCCACGCGGCCTCGGATACCCCGCCCTGGGGGAAGCCGCAGCGTCCGCGTCCGAGCCCGTCCGGCCGCCCTGGTTCCGGTTCCGGGAGATGCGCTACGGCAAGGAAATCCTGCTCGGAACCGGGCTGCTGCTCGTGGCGGGCATCCTGATCGCCCAACTGCTGGGCGTGGATGTGCCACTGGGAACCCTGATACCCGCTGCGGCAGTGCTCGGCGGCGCCTCCATTGCCTGGATGCAGCTGGATGAGACCCGGCGGGCCGGGCTCGTGGACAAAACCAAGGCGGACCAGGCAGGGGGCTGGGCCCGGCTCGCGGCAGGGCTGGCGCTGGTGGTGGCCGGCGTCCTGGTGATGGTGTCCGGCTCCGGTTCCTGGGAGCAGACCTGGCTGGCGCTGCTGGCCTCGGTGGCTGTCCTCGGCGGGGTGGTGCTGGTCCTGCTGCCATGGGCGCTGAAGTTCTGGCGCGACCTGGAGGCGGAGCGGGCCGGCAGGATCCGGGAGACCGAACGGGCCGAGATTGCCGCCCACCTGCATGACTCGGTGCTGCAGACGCTGGCCCTGATCCAGCGTCGGGCGGCCAGCGAGCACGACGTCGTCCGGCTGGCCCGTGCCCAGGAACGCGAGCTGCGGGGCTGGCTTTTTGCGGATCCCGGCAAGGACGCCGGGCACCTGTCGGACCGGATCAAGGCCGTGGCAGCCGAAGTGGAGGACCTGCTGGGCAACGCCGTCGAGGTGGTCTGCGTGGGGGACACTGCCGTCACGGAGGGCCATGAAGCGCTGATCCAGGCCAGCCGGGAGGCCATGCTCAATGCCTCCCGCCACGGCGGCGGGACCGTTTCGGTCTACCTGGAGGCATCCGGCGGCCGTGCCGAGGTGTTTATCAAGGACCGCGGCCCCGGCTTCGACCTGCAGCATGTGCCGGAGGACAGGCTCGGGGTCAGGGAATCCATCATCGGCCGCATGAACCGCCACGGCGGTACAGCGGCAATCACCAGCAGCAGCGAAGGCACGGAGGTGCGGCTGGGCTTTCCCGCCGCCCCGCAGGACAGCACGGAAGGCAAGCCATGAACACAACGCAGGGACCGGGTTCGGATCCGGCCGCCAGGTCCGCCAGGGTGGTCATTGTCGACGACCACGCGATCTTCCGCTCGGGCCTGAAAGCGGACCTGGACCCCAGCATCCAGGTGGTGGGCGAGGCAGCCACGGTGGAACAGGCCATCGCCGTCATAGCACAGCAGCGCCCGGACGTGGTGCTGCTGGACGTCCACCTGCCCGGAGGCCTGGGCGGCGGGGGCCGTGAGGTTATCGCCGGTTCCGCAGCCCTGCTCCCTGCCACCAAGTTCCTTGCCCTCAGCGTCTCGGACGCGGCCGAGGACGTTGTGGCGGTAATCCGGGCGGGAGCACGCGGCTACGTCACCAAGACCATCTCGGGGGCGGAAATCACTGACGCCGTGTACCGGGTTGCCGGCGGTGACGCGGTCTTCTCGCCCCGGCTTGCAGGCTTTGTCCTGGACGCTTTTGGTACCGCCCCCGCGGACATCGCCGACGACGAACTGGACAGGCTGTCCGCGCGGGAACTCGAGGTCATGCGCCTCATCGCCCGCGGCTACAGCTACAAGGAAGTGGCCAAGGAGCTCTTCATCAGCATCAAGACGGTGGAAACCCACGTATCAGCGGTACTGCGGAAGCTGCAGCTCTCCAGCCGCCACGAGCTGACCAAGTGGGCCGCAGAGCGCCGCCTCCTCTAATCCCACGTCCCCAAACGCTCTCTCACTTGATGCGCCTTAACGCCAAACGCTCTCTCACTTGATGCGCCTTAACGCCAAACGCTCTATCACTCACCGGGAAGGGAGTGATAGAGCGTTTAGGGAATTCCTGCGTTAAGTGAGAGAGAGCGTCCTACTGGGCCTTGCCCAGGAAGTCCTGCAGCCGCTGCACGCCGGTGGCCAGGTCCTCGTCGCCGAGGGCGTAGGAAAGGCGCAGGTAGCCGGAAGGACCAAAGGCCTCACCCGGAACCACGGCCACTTCAACCTCGTCCAGGATCAGCGCTGCGAGCTCGGCAGAGGTCTGCGGGGTTGCGGTGCCGGAGGCGGTGGGAAACTCTTTGCCCAGCAGCCCACGGACATCGGCGTAGACGTAGAAGGCGCCCTTCGGCGTCGGGCATTCCACGCCGTCGATGGCGTTCAGGCCCGCAACGATCGCCTTGCGGCGGCGGTCGAATGCCACCTTCATCTCATCAACAGCCGTCAGCGGGCCGGAAACCGCGGCGAGGGCGGCGATCTGCATGATGTTGGAGACGTTGGAGGTGGCATGCGACTGCAGGTTGGTGGCGGCCTTGATGACGTCGGCCGGACCGATCATCCAGCCCACCCGCCAGCCGGTCATGGCATAGGTTTTGGCAACGCCGTTCAGGATCACCACTTTGTCGCCCAGTTCCGGCGCCGCGGTGGCGATCGAAGTGAAGGGGACGCCGTCGTAGGTCAGGTGCTCGTAGATCTCGTCCGTGACCACCCAAAGGCCCTTGGACGCTGCCCACTTGCCGATCTCCGCCACCTGCTCCGGCGAGTAGACAGAGCCAGTGGGGTTGGACGGCGACACGAACAACAGGATTTTCGTCCTGTCCGTAAGGGCTGCTTCGAGCTGTTCAACAGTGACCAGGTAGTCCTGCTCAGGACCCGCAAACACCTCCACGGGGACACCGCCGGCCAGGCGGATAGCCTCCGGGTAGGTAGTCCAGAACGGGGTGGGGACAATAACCTCATCTCCCGGATCAACCAGGGTGGCGAAGGTGTTGTACACGGCCTGCTTGCCGCCGTTGGTCACCAGGACCTGGGCGGCGTCCACTGCATAGCCGGAGTCGCGCAGCGTCTTGTCGGCGATGGCCTTCTTCAGCTCCGGCAATCCGCCGGCAGGGGAGTAGCGGTGGTACTTCGGCTGGCCGGCAGCTTCGATGGCGGCCTGGACGATGTAGTCCGGAGTGGGGAAGTCCGGTTCGCCCGCACCGAACCCAATAACCGGCCGGCCCGCTGCCTTCAGCGCCTTCGCCTTGGCGTCAACGGCGAGGGTTGCGGATTCGGCAATTGCGGAAATGCGCTGGGAAACGCGGGCGGCAGACATGGCAGGTCCGTTCTTCGCTTGCAGCCTGGGGGCTGGAATGTGGGATTCGACGAGTTCTACTCTATGCTGTTCACCGGACCCTCCGGGTTGCCGGTTTTGATTTGTGACTGTGTCCCGGTCACATGTCAGGCAGGCCGTCAGGCGGGGGCCGGAAATGGGCCGGTTCGACGAACACGAAGTTGTTGCGTAGACTGGTTCACCGGTGTTGAAACACGGATGATGACGTGCGCCCCAGCTCAGACTGGAGGCTCGTTGTCAGAGGGTGGAATTCACTCCATAGGGTAGTGGCGCAATTGGTAGCGCAGCGGTCTCCAAAACCGCAGGTTGCAGGTTCGAGTCCTGTCTGCCCTGCGCAAGCGCCCCGGGCGAAAATCCGGGGCAAGCGCAGCAACCATGGTTCTGTTCAGGGCCGGGTAATCCAACATTGCAAAGATGAGCGAGGACCAGGTGACCGAAACAGCTGCCAGCAGCTCCAAGGGCCGCCCAGCTAAGAAGGACGCCAAGGCAAACTTCTTCGCCCGCATTGCACTCTTCGTCCGCCAGATCATCGGCGAACTGAAGAAGGTTGTTGCACCCACCCGCAAGGAACTGATCAATTACACGCTCGTGGTGCTGGTGTTCGTGGGCATCATGATGGTCATCGTCAGCCTGCTGGACATCGGTTTTGGAACCGCCGTCGGCTGGGTCTTCGGCGGGACCGGCACCACGGACAGCTAACGCTGCACGGTCCGCAGGCCGCGTGTTCCTCCGGGATTCCCGGACGGAACGCCGGTGTGCGGAATTGAGCCATTTAAATAGGCATGTTAGGCAATGAGGAAGCAGGAGACCAAGTGTCTGAGCAGGAGCTCGAGGTAACCGAGACTGAGCTGGAAGAGTCCGCGGACGTCACGGCAGAAGCCGGTGACGAGTCTGAGGTTGATTCCTCCGCGCCCGAATCCGAGGACGCCGGTTCCGACTTTGACGCCGAGGCAGACGCCGGCTCCGAAGAGGAGTCCACTGACGCCCTCGCCGCTGCCGCCGCCAAAGCAGACGTTGACCCCGCCGAGGAGTTCAAGGCCAAGCTGCGCCGCCAGGAAGGTGACTGGTACGTCATCCACTCCTACGCCGGTTACGAAAACCGCGTGAAGGCCAACCTGGAAACCCGCATCCAGACCCTGGACATGGAAGATTACATCTTCGAGATCCAGGTGCCCATGGAAGAAGTCGTTGAGATCAAGAATGCTCAGCGCAAGGTCATCAACCGCGTCCGGATCCCCGGCTACGTGCTGGTCCGCATGGACCTCACGGACGCCTCGTGGGGCGCCGTCCGCCACACCCCGGGTGTCACCGGCTTCGTGGGCAACGCCCACAACCCCGTGCCGCTTCGCCTGGACGAGGTCTTCTCCATGCTTGCTCCCGTCTTCGAGGAAGAGCAGGCTGAGAAGGGCAAGCCGGTCAACAAGCAGAACCAGGCCCCCGTGGACGTTGACTTCGAGGTTGGCGAGTCCGTCATCGTCAAGGAAGGCCCGTTCGAGACCCTTCCCGCCACCATTTCCGAGATCAAGGTCGAATCCCAGACCCTCGTGGTGCTCGTATCCATCTTCGAGCGCGAAACGCCGGTTACCCTGGCGTTCAACCAGGTCACCAAGATCTGATCACCCAAGAATTCGTCCCGGGGCTGCCCGCTTAGCAGCACCGGAACGGCCGGCCGCCTTGCCATGGCGGCCACAAACCTGAGGCACGCTCCTGTGCCCCAGGACGTTATTGAGAGAAGGACCCTACATTGGCTCCCAAGAAGAAGGTCACCGGCCTCATCAAGCTGCAGATCCAGGCAGGTGCCGCTAACCCGGCCCCGCCGATCGGTCCTGCGCTTGGCCAGCACGGTGTCAACATCATGGAATTCTGCAAGGCGTACAACGCTGCGACGGAAGCCCAGCGCGGAAACGTCATCCCCGTGGAAATCACGGTCTACGAGGACCGTTCCTTCACGTTCATCACCAAGACCCCGCCGGCTGCAGAGCTCATCAAGAAGGCTGCAGGCGTCGCCAAGGGTTCAGCAACCCCGCACACCGTCAAGGTTGCCAAGCTGACCCAGGCACAGGTCAACGAGATCGCCTCCACCAAGATGGAAGACCTCAACGCCACCAGCCTCGAAGGCGCAGCGAAGATCATCGCCGGCACCGCCCGCTCCATGGGCATCACTGTCGAAAGCTAGCCGCTTCCGCCGCTTCGGTGTTGTGTCCCGCAAAAAGGGCACGACGACGGGCGGCACCGCCGGGACACCGGCACCACCAAAACTGAAATGTTGG
This sequence comes from Pseudarthrobacter sp. NCCP-2145, assembly GCF_023708005.1. Lineage (NCBI taxonomy): Bacteria > Bacillati > Actinomycetota > Actinomycetes > Micrococcales > Micrococcaceae > Pseudarthrobacter > Pseudarthrobacter sp. NCCP-2145. The sequence continues at coordinate 104,552 of NZ_BRCG01000007.1, forward strand.
GAAACGGGCACGGATAACGAGCCCGCCCACCAACTGTGGCAGGGCCCAGCGCGGTCCGCAGACCACAACTGCACAAGGAGAAATAAGCAGCATGGCAAAGCGCAGCAAAGCATATGAGGCAGCAGCCGCCAAGATCGACGCGGAGAAGTTCTACGCGCCGTTCGAGGCAGTAACCCTCGCCAAGGACACCAACCCGTCCAAGTTCGACGCCACTGTTGAGGTTGCATTCCGCCTCGGCGTCGACCCCCGCAAGGCTGACCAGATGGTCCGCGGCACCGTCAACCTGCCCCACGGCACCGGTAAGGTTTCCCGCGTCCTCGTGTTCGCCACCGGTGACAAGGCTGAGGCAGCAATCGCCGCCGGCGCCGACTTCGTTGGTTCCGACGACCTGATCGAAAAGATCGCAGCCGGCTGGACCGACTTCGACGCCGCCGTCGCCACCCCTGACCTCATGGGCAAGGTTGGCCGCCTCGGTAAGGTCCTGGGCCCGCGTAACCTGATGCCGAACCCGAAGACGGGCACCGTGACCCCCGACGTCACCAAGGCCGTCAACGACATCAAGGGTGGAAAGATCGACTTCCGCGTCGACAAGCACTCCAACCTGCACTTCATCATCGGCAAGGTCTCCTTCGACGCCGTCAAGCTGGCCGAGAACTACGCAGCTGCGCTGGAAGAGGTGCTTCGCCTGAAGCCGTCCGCTTCCAAGGGCCGCTACATCCAGAAGGCCACGGTTGCCACCACCTTCGGTCCCGGCATCTCAGTCGACCCGAACGTCACCAAGGTTCTGACCGAGGCCTAATTCCTCGTCTGAAGCTCCTGCAGCGGAACCCGTCCGCCGCAACAAACCGCCCGGCACCTGTGCCGGGCGGTTTTGTTTAAGCTGCGGAACTATCCCGCCGCCGGTACCTTGTGCCTAAGCTGTAGGAATGGCTGACCCGGAGTCGGACACCTTCCCAGGGACCCCCACTGCACCCGTTATCACTGCCGTTAAGGTGCTTCCGGAACCCGGCATGAATGCCGCTTCTGCAGGACCCACAGCAGATCTCAGGGAATGCCATGCCCTGCGGGTGGAGCACGAGCTCGCGCTGTGGGGCAACCTGGACCGCTGTCCCACTCTCCAGGAAGCTGCCGAGTTCTGGCAGGGCAACGAGTACGAGGAGCGGCAGCTCTTCCTGGCGAGGCTGAAGGGGGAGACCGTTGGCATGTGCTCGGTGGAACTGCCGCTCCGCGAGAACACCCACACCGCCGGCATCGACGTCCTGATTGCGCCCGTCCACCGGCGCCGGGGGCTGGGCAGGATGCTGCTGTTGCACGCTGAGTCGATAGCCAGGGAACGGGGCCGGACCTCCCTCTACGGATACCACGAGGTTCCGCTGGCCGCGGCGGACGGGAACCCCTTGCTCCCCGCAAAATCCGGTGCCGGGGGCCTGCCGGCCACTGAACCTGCTGTAGCCTTCGCCGCAGGTTCCGGCTACGAGCTGGAACAGGTGGAACGGTCCAGCCGGCTGGACCTTCCCCTTGCGCCGGAACTGCTGGACCGGCTGGAGTCGGAGGCAGCAGCGGGGGCAGGCGGCTACATCATCACGGGCTGGGACGACACCTGCCCCGAAGACCTGGTTCGGGCCTACGCGGTTCTCAAAGCCCGGATGAGCACGGACGTTCCCATTGCCGGGATGGACTGGGAGGGCGAGGACTGGGATGCAGCGAGGGTGCGGGAGGAGGAGCAAACGATGGCCCGCGGCGGCGTCCAGTCCGCGGTGACCGCCGCACTGCACAGCGCCACGGGGGAGCTGGTCGCCTACACGGTCCTCAACTGGCGGCCCGGTGTGCCGGCCTCCATTGCCCAGCAGGACACCCTGGTCACGGCCAAACACCGCGGCCGCCGCCTCGGCACGCTTATCAAGGTGGCGAATCTACGGCGTGCCCAGGGCAGATGGCCGTCGGCGCGTTCTGTGTTGACGTGGAACGCCAGTGAAAACCAACATATGCTGGCCATAAATATTGCCCTTGGATTCAGGCCGGCTGGTTATGAAGGTGAGTGGCAGAAACGGCTGGGATGATGCGCCTATGGCAAAAGACGTGAAGATCGAGCAGCTCTGGATCCCTGATTCACTCGAGGCGCCGGACGCTGCGGACTTCCTTGCCGCCGTCGAAGTGGGACGCAAAGTCCGCATGCAGACCTGGGGTAGCGACGACCTCGCCTACGGCCCCCTGGAAAAGCTGCTTGAGTTCGCGGATCCCTATGAGCGGCAGTTGATCCTGGTCGCCAAGGTCGACGGTGAGATCGTCGGCACCGTTGACATCGCCCTTCCCCTCACGGACAACCTGGACCTGGCGGAGTTCACCCTGGACATCCTGCCCGAGTTCCAGCGCCAGGGCGTCGGGAGGAAGCTGCTCCAGGCCGCCGAGCAGCTGGCCCGCAATGAAGGCCGCACCATGATCCTGGTGGACACCAACCATCCCGGGGCTTCCCTGCACGAATTCGAACGTGCCCAGCTGGTCCCCGGATCGGGGCAGGGCTTCGTGCCGTTGGAGAGCCGCGAGGTGGAGTTCGCCCAACGCACCGGATACACCCTGCAGCACATTGAGCAGTTCAGTTCCTGCCTGCTGCCGCTGGACTCGAAGCTGGTGGCCGACCTGCAGGCCGAAGCGGAGGAAGCCAACAACGGCCGGTACCGGCTGCACCATTGGACGGACCGGTGCCCTGACCGCTGGCTGGAGGCCGTCGCCGTCCTGGAAAACCAGGCAGGCGCCGACGTCGACCCGTCGCTCCAGGTGCCGGTTGAGCAGGACATGGTGTTCGACGGCGCCATCCTCCGGGAGGCCGAAGACGTTGCCATTGCGCAGGGCCGGCGGACGGTGGTCACCGCCGTCGAGCATCTCGCCAGCGGGGCGCTGGTGGGCCTGACCACCATCACGGTGCTGGCCCACCGCGCTGACGTGGTTTTCCAGGACGATACCCTCGTCCTGCAGGAGCACCGCGGCAACAAGCTGGGACTCCTGATCAAGGTGGCGAACATGGAACGGCTGACGGAGCAGTTTCCGGATGCCCGGGTCATCTACACCTGGAATGCGCCGGAAAACCGATACCTCCTGACCGTCAACCAGCAATTGGGATTCCGGACCGCGGGCGTGACGGGAATCTGGCAGAAGGAGCTTCCGCACCTTCGCACCAGCAACAGCTGACTGCCGATTTGGCGGAGCGGCGGGACCTCCCTTAGACTGGGATGACCAAAGACCGTCGGTTGTTGGAAATCCACTCCCCTGAGCATGGCTCAACTCTGCAGTTCTGCACGGGGGATAGAAGTGGGTTTCCGGACGAAGGACCCTCAACGCAGGGCGGCCGGCGCAGGTGAACGAAGCAAAGCTCCACGGTACAGCCGTGTTGAGCCAAGCCCCGTGCATCTGCGCGGGGCGTTTTTAGTTTTAGCTCTCTTGAGCGGGGACCGTCGAATACCGGCACTATCCCCGGAAGGAGGGTTATGGCAACGCCTACCAAGGTTTCAGCAGTAGCTGAGATCACTAACGATTTCAAGGAATCGAACGCCGCTGTCCTGACCGAATACCGTGGGCTCACCGTTGCACAGCTCAAGCAGCTGCGTGTTTCTCTCGGCCAGGACACCAAGTTCACGGTCGTCAAGAACACCCTGACCGCCATTGCAGCCAAGGAAGCCGGTGTCGAAGCATTCGACGGCCAGCTTGCCGGCCCCACTGCGATCGCGTTCATCAAGGGTGACGCAGTTGCCGCTGCCAAGAGCCTGACGGATTTTGCCAAGACCAACAAGCAGCTGGTCATCAAGACCGGTTACTTCGAGGGCAAGGCACTGAACGCCAGCGAGGTTGCCGCACTGGCAGCTCTCGAGTCCCGCGAGCTGCAGCTCGCCAAGGTTGCAGGCGTCCTCAAGGCCCCTGCTGCCGCCGCTGCACGCATCATTGACGCACTGCGCCTCAAGCTTGAAGAAGAGAACGGTGCACCGGCAGCTGCCGAGGCGCCCGCCGCTGAAGAAGCTCCCGCCGCAGAAGCAGAGGCTCCTGCAGCCGAAGCTCCCGCAGCTGAAGAGAACTAACTCTCTTTACCTCACAAGACTCCGGTGTAAAGCACGGCTGCGTGCCGCTGAACACCACAACAGGAAGGACGCCTACCATGGCGAAGCTCACCAACGAAGAGCTCATTGAAGCTTTCAAGGAACTGACCATCATCGAGCTCTCCGAGTTCGTCAAGCTCTTCGAAGAGACCTTCGAAGTTACCGCTGCTGCTGTTGCTGTTGCTGGCCCCGCCGGCGCTGCTGCTGAAGAGGTTGAAGAGAAGACCGACTTCGACGTCGTCCTCGAAGCTGCCGGCGACAAGAAGATCGCAGTGATCAAGGAAGTTCGCGCCATCACTTCCCTGGGCCTCAAGGAAGCCAAGGACCTGGTTGACAGCGCTCCCAAGGCTGTCCTCGAAGGTGCAACCAAGGAAGCTGCCGAGAAGGCCAAGGAGCAGCTCGAGGCTGCAGGCGCAACCGTTACCCTCAAGTAGTAACGCGCTTTTTCCTCAGGAAGCCCCGTCCACGTTTGTGGGCGGGGCTTCCTGCTTTAATGCGGTGCTTCCTGCTTTAAACGGGGTCGGAGATATCGGCTACAACAGCGTCCAGTGCTGCGGTCAGGGCGTCCGCGTCCACGAAGGCGCTGTAGCCGTGGGCGCCCGCACCCATCGAGATCCGGCGCCCGGTGATAGTGGCGTCCGCGTAGACCGGCCAGCTGGTGGAGCTGCCCAGCGGCGTAATGGTGCCGCGCTCGTACCCGGTCGCCTCCAGGGCCGTGTCCGCGGGCGGCAGCGACAGCTTGTTGACGCCCACCAGGGCCCGCAGCTTGGGCCAGGAGATCTGGCGGTCGCCGGGGATCAGCGCAAACAGGAAGGTACCGTTTTTGTGCTTGACCACCAGCGATTTGACGATGTCAGCGGGGCTGATTCCCAGAATGCCGGCTGCCTCTTCGAGGCTCCTGGCGGCCGGCCTTTCCACGATGTCCACCGCCAGCCCGCGGGCGGAGGCGTCGGCCAGGAACCGTCCGTGTCCGGCGCCGTCCGCCCCGTTCATGACCGGGCCGGCCATCAGTCGCGGTAGAGCAGGAGCGCTTCGCCCTGCCCGCCGCCGCCGCACAGCGACACGGCGGCTTTACCCGTTCCGCGGCGCTTCAGCTCATGCGCAGCATGGACGGCCAGCCGTGCGCCCGAGGCCCCGATGGGGTGGCCCAGGGCAATGGCGCCGCCGTGGATATTGCACTTCTCAAGCGGGTAGTCCAGGTCCTTGAGCGACTGGACGGCCACGGACCCGAAGGCTTCGTTGATCTCAATGAAGTCCAGGTCGGCTGTGGTCCAGCCTGCCCGTCCCAGGGCATTCCGGATGGCATTGGATGGCTGGGAGTGCAACGAGTTGTCCGGTCCGGCAACCTGCCCGGGTTTCCCGACGACGGCCAGGTATTCCAGGCCGTGTTCCTCGGCATAGCCGCGGGAGGCCAGCACCAGGGCTGCGGCCCCGTCCGACAGGGGAGAGGAGTTACCGGCGGTGATGGTCCCGTCGGTCACGAAAGCTGCGCGCAGCCCGGCGAGCGAATCCACGGAGGTGTTGGGTCGGACGCCCTCGTCAACGGAGACCACGAGCGGATCGCCCTTGCGCTGCTTGACGCTGACCGGAACGATTTCGTCGTCGAACGTTCCATTCTTGGCGGCCAGCGCGGCCCGCTGGTGGGACTGGGCGGCCACGTTGTCCTGCGATGTGCGGTCAATGCCCAGGGCAAGGTTGCGGGTCTCGGTGGACAAACCCATGGACTGCCCGTCGAAAGCGTCTGTCAGGCCATCATGCGCGGCAGCGTCCAGGGCCTGGATTGAACCGTAGGTCCAGCCCTGCCTCGAGCCGGGCAGCAGGTGCGGGGCCCGGGTCATGGATTCCTGGCCGCCGGCCACCACCACTGCCGCCTCGCCGCTCCTGATCATCCGGGCGGCGTCGATCACCGCGGTCAGTCCTGACAGGCATACTTTGTTGATTGTCACGGCAGGGACGTCCCAGCCGATGCCGGCACCGATTGAACTTTGCCGGGCGGGGTTCTGGCCGGCACCGGCCTGCAGCACCTGGCCCATCATGACGGCTTCCACGTCGCCGGCATCCACGCCGCTTGCGTCCAGCGCGGCCTTGATGGCGCGGGAACCCAGTTCCACGGCGGTGAAGCTTGCCAGCTGCCCATTGATCCGGCCCTGCGGGGTGCGCGCTGCTGCGAGGATGACAACGTCAGTGTTGTCAAGGGAGTTGCCCATGGTTATCTCTTCCGATCCGTTTTCCGGTGTAAGCCACCAAGGCTATCGTGACCCTGGTCACCTAAGTATTCAAACGCCCGGTACCGCATGGGCATTCCGTCCCTGGGCAGCGCGCTGCGGCCACGGTCCACTGCAGCTTCCGGGCGGGGAGAGGTCCCCATCCCTTGAACGTGCACGACGGCGGCGGCGTGCGTAGGGTGGACCGCGGACACTTGTGCAGGGGAAACAGCGGGTCCCTGCCCCGGGACGGTTGGAGCAGCAGCGTGAAAAAACTACTCGCCACGGCGGCAGCAGCGTCCCTCGCGGCGCTCACCGCCTGTTCCGTGTCGGTGCCCGACAACGACGCCGCCTCCGCGCCCGCATCCCAGCCGGAGCCAGGCCCCGCCCGTACCAGCGCCGCCGTCGGCGGCAGCGCCGGGACGCCGTCGTCGTCCCCTGCACAGGGCACCAAGGCGGCATGCGAGCTCTTCAACTCCCTCTTTGAACGCTACGCGGCCGTTCCTTCGGACGATTCCGAGGGCTATGAGGACGTCTACCTGCAGGCCGAAGAAGCGAAGGGCACGGTGTCCGGCGATCTTCGCGGCCTGTTCGCGTCGCTGAGCCTGCTGGCGATTGACCGCTCGGGTTCCGCCGGATCCGGCAGTGGGGCGGCGCAGGAGTCAGAGGACGCTGTCCGGGACGCCGTCTTCGCCAACGCCGGGACCTGCACGGACGCGGGGGTCACGCTGCGGCTGTAGTACCGAGGAGGCGCGAAAACCGGTGCTTGCATTCCGGCCGGACATGGGGTAGACACGTAGGCTGTTTTGCCGTATCGTAGATATTTGCGTCTTCCCTGTTTACCTTCAGCCTTCATATAGCGGTGGGCTTTGCCTGGCAGCTGACAATCAACGTGCCGTCAACCGCGTCACAGCATGGTCAGCGCGGGCCCCGGGTCATATAGCGGAACCGGATGGTAGCACTGCGGAGCATTCCGCAGGGTGCACAGCGGGGGAGATCTGAAAACGCCTGAAGGTCTGTGGAAGGATCCCTCTTGGTCGCCTCGAGCACCTCTAATAACGAAACCGCTAACACTGCCGACAGCACTGATGGTGCCACTCGCCGGCTCTCATTCGCAAAGATTCACGAACCTCTTGACGTTCCGAATCTGCTTGCCCTGCAGACGGACAGCTTTGACTGGCTGGTCGGCAACGAACGCTGGCAGGCACGCGTAGCGAAGGCTGTCGAAGAAAACGATCTCAGCGTCGCCACCACGTCCGGCCTGTCGGACATCTTCGAAGAGATCTCCCCGATCGAGGACTTCCAGGGCACCATGTCCCTGAGCTTCTCTGATCCGGAGTTCGCTGACCCCAAGTACACCATGGCCGAGTGCAAGGACCGGGACGCTACGTACTCCGCTCCGCTGTACGTCAAGGCCGAGTTCATGAACAACAACACGGGCGAAATCAAGCAGCAGACCGTGTTCATGGGCGACTTCCCGCTGATGACCGAGAAGGGCACCTTCGTGGTCAACGGCACCGAGCGTGTCGTCGTCTCCCAACTGGTCCGCTCCCCGGGCGCCTACTTTGAGCGTGCCGCCGACAAGACCAGCGACAAGGACATCTTCACCGCGAAGATCATCCCGTCCCGCGGTGCCTGGTTCGAACTCGAAATCGACAAGCGCGACCAGGTCGGCGTCCGCCTCGACCGCAAGCGCAAGCAGTCCGTCACGGTCCTCCTGAAGGCCCTCGGCTGGACCGAAGGCCAGATTCTCGAAGAGTTCGGCCAGTACGACTCCATGCGCGCAACGCTGGAGAAGGACGCCACCGAGACGCGCGAAGACGCGTTGCTGGACATCTACCGGAAGCTGCGCCCGGGCGAGCCGCCCACCGTCGAGGCTGCCCAGTCCCTGCTGGACAACCTGTACTTCAACTCCAAGCGCTACGATCTGGCCAAGGTTGGCCGCTACAAGATCAACCGCAAGCTTGGCATCGACCGCTCCCTTGGCGACAAGGAAGCATCGGTCCTGCATGTTGAAGACATCGTTGCCATGATCAAGTTCCTCGTTGCGCTGCACGCCGGCGAGAAGACCATCAAGGGCACCCGTGACGGCCAGGAAGTGGACCTGCGCGTCGAAATCGACGACATCGACCACTTCGGCAACCGCCGGATCCGCGCCGTCGGCGAGCTCATCGAGAACCAGGTCCGCACCGGCCTGTCCCGCATGGAGCGCGTTGTCCGCGAGCGTATGACCACCCAGGACGTCGAGGCCATCACGCCGCAGACCCTGATCAACATCCGCCCCGTGGTTGCGGCCATCAAGGAGTTCTTCGGAACGTCCCAGCTGTCCCAGTTCATGGACCAGAACAACCCGCTCTCGGGTTTGACCCACAAGCGCCGCCTGTCGGCCCTTGGCCCGGGTGGTCTGTCCCGTGACCGCGCCGGCATGGAAGTCCGTGACGTGCACCCGTCCCACTACGGACGTATGTGCCCCATCGAAACCCCTGAAGGCCCGAACATTGGCCTGATCGGTTCGCTGGCATCCTACGGACGCATCAACCCGTTCGGCTTCATCGAGACGCCGTACCGCCTGGTCAAGAACGGCGTCGTTTCCGACGACGTCCAGTACCTGACGGCCGACGACGAGGCTGAGGTCCTGATCGCCCAGGCCAACGCGCCGCTGGACGAGAACAAGAAGTTCGCCGAAGAGACCGTCCTGGTCCGTGCCCGCGGTGGTGGAGGCGAGCCCGTCCTCGTTCCCGCCGAGGACGTCGAGTTCATGGACGTTTCCCCGCGCCAGATGGTGTCCGTGGCCACCGCCCTGATCCCGTTCCTGGAGCACGACGACGCAAACCGCGCACTCATGGGTGCCAACATGCAGCGCCAGGCCGTGCCGCTGGTCCGTTCCGAGGCCCCCTTCGTGGGCACCGGCATGGAGCGCGCCGCAGCCGTCGACGCCGGTGACGTTGTCATCGCCAAGAAGGCCGGTGTGGTCACCGAGGTTTCCGCCGAGCTCGTCATCATGCTCAACGACGACGGCACGGAGACCAACTACCGCATCAACAAGTTCGCCCGCTCCAACCAGGGCAACTGCTACAACCACCGTGTCCTGGTGAACGAAGGCCAGCGCCTGGAAGTTGGCGGCATCATCGCCGACGGCCCGGCAACGGACCAGGGCGAGCTCGCCCTCGGCAAGAACCTGCTCGTGGCATTCATGTCATGGGAAGGCCACAACTTCGAGGACGCCATCATCCTCTCGCAGCGCATCGTTGCCGAGGACGTTCTTTCCTCCATCCACATCGAGGAGCACGAGATCGATGCCCGCGACACCAAGCTTGGTGCCGAGGAAATCACCCGTGACATCCCCAACGTGTCCGAGGAAGTCCTGGCAGGCCTGGACGAGCGCGGCATCATCCACATCGGTGCCGAGGTTGAAGCAGGGGACATCCTGGTCGGAAAGGTCACCCCGAAGGGTGAAACCGAGCTGACCCCGGAAGAGCGCCTGCTGCGCGCCATCTTCGGTGAGAAGTCCCGCGAAGTCCGCGACACCTCACTGAAGGTTCCCCACGGCGAGTCCGGTACCGTCATCGGCGTGCGCGTCTTCGACCGCGACAACGACGACGAACTGCCCCCGGGCGTGAACCAGCTGGTCCGCGTCTACGTCGCTGCCAAGCGCAAGATCACCGACGGCGACAAGCTCGCCGGCCGCCACGGCAACAAGGGTGTTATCTCCAAGATCCTCCCCGTTGAGGACATGCCCTTCCTTGCCGACGGCACCCCCGTTGATATCGTCCTGAACCCGCTGGGTGTCCCGGGCCGCATGAACGTGGGCCAGGTGCTCGAAACGCACCTCGGCTGGGTGGCCAAGACCGGCTGGAAGATCGAAGGCGAGCCCGAGTGGGTCAAGCAGCTGCCGAACCTGCCGCGCGAAAGTGGCCAGACCACTGTTGCAACGCCGGTGTTCGATGGTGCCCGCGAAGAGGAAATCACGGGCCTGCTGGACTCCACCAACGTGACCCGCGACGGCGAACGCCTAATCAACTCCTCCGGCAAGACCCGCCTGTTCGACGGCCGCTCCGGCGAGCCGTTCCCGGATCCGATCTCGGTCGGCTACATGTACATCCTGAAGCTCCACCACCTGGTGGACGACAAGATCCACGCCCGCTCCACCGGCCCGTACTCCATGATCACGCAGCAGCCGCTGGGTGGTAAGGCCCAGTTCGGTGGCCAGCGCTTCGGTGAAATGGAAGTGTGGGCGCTCGAAGCCTACGGCGCCGCCTACACGCTCCAGGAACTCCTCACCATCAAGTCTGATGACATCCATGGCCGCGTGAAGGTCTACGAAGCCATCGTCAAGGGCGAGAACATCCCGGAGCCGGGCGTTCCCGAGTCCTTCAAGGTCTTGATCAAGGAAATGCAGTCGCTGTGCCTGAACGTGGAAGTTCTTTCCACGGACGGAACCACAATTGAAATGCGTGACTCTGATGACGCAGTCTTCACGGCTGCGGAAGAACTGGGCATCGATCTGTCTCGTGCAGAGCCCAGTTCCGTAGAAGAGGTCTAGAAGGAGGTTTACCGGGAGAGGCAAGCGGCCCGCCGCGCTGTCCTTTCCCGGTAGCCCCTTCCCTCATCCCGCACCCAAGACTTCAGAATTTAGAGAACAAGAGAGAACAGGGACCATATGTCCAGCGAATCCTCCTTCGGCCTCATGCAGATCGGCCTCGCCACCGCGGAAGACATCCGTGGCTGGTCTTACGGCGAGGTTAAGAAGCCGGAAACCATCAACTACCGCACACTCAAGCCCGAGAAGGACGGACTCTTCTGCGAGAAGATCTTCGGCCCGTCCCGGGACTGGGAATGCTACTGCGGCAAGTACAAGCGCGTGCGCTTCAAGGGCATCATCTGTGAGCGTTGTGGCGTCGAAGTCACCCGCGCAAAGGTCCGCCGCGAACGCATGGGCCACATCGAGCTGGCCGCACCCGTCACGCACATCTGGTACTTCAAGGGTGTTCCCTCCCGTCTGGGCTACCTCCTCGACCTGGCACCGAAGGACCTCGAAAAGGTCATCTACTTCGCTGCCTACATGATCACCAGCGTTGACGAAGCCGCCCGCCACGAGGAACTGCCCAACCTGCAGGTTGAGCACGACATCGAGAAGAAGCAGCTGATCGACAACCGCGACTCCGACATCGCGGCGATCGCCCGCGACCTCGAAGGCGAGATTGCCCGCCTCGAGGGCGAAGGCGCCAAGGCTGCCGACAAGAAGAAGGCACGCGACTCCGCCGACCGCCAGATGGCCAACGTGCGCAAGCGCGCCGATGCCGACATCGAGCGCCTCGAGCAGGTCTGGGACCGCTTCAAGAACCTGAAGGTCGCCGACCTCGAAGGTGACGAAGGACTGTACCGCGAGCTGCGCGACCGCTACGGCATGTACTTCGAAGGCTCCATGGGTGCCGAAGCCATCAAGAAGCGCCTTGAAAGCTTCGACATGCAGGCCGAGTCCGACCTGCTGCGCGACATCATTGCCAACGGCAAGGGCCAGCGCAAGACCCGCGCCCTCAAGCGCCTCAAGGTGGTCAACGCGTTCCTGACCACCAACAACAGCCCGCTTGGCATGGTCCTCGACGCCGTCCCGGTGATCCCGCCGGAACTGCGCCCCATGGTCCAGCTGGACGGTGGCCGCTTCGCGACCTCCGACCTCAACGACCTGTACCGCCGCGTGATCAACCGCAACAACCGCCTCAAGCGCCTGCTTGACCTGGGTGCTCCGGAGATCATCGTCAACAACGAGAAGCGCATGCTTCAGGAAGCTGTTGACAGCCTCTTCGACAACGGCCGCCGCGGCCGTCCGGTCACCGGACCGGGCAACCGTCCGCTGAAGTCCCTGAGCGACATGCTCAAGGGCAAGCAGGGCCGTTTCCGCCAGAACCTCCTCGGCAAGCGCGTCGACTACTCCGGCCGTTCGGTCATTGTCGTCGGCCCGCAGCTGAAGCTGCACCAGTGCGGCCTGCCCAAGCAGATGGCCCTGGAGCTCTTCAAGCCGTTCGTGATGAAGCGCCTGGTTGACCTCAACCATGCCCAGAACATCAAGTCGGCCAAGCGCATGGTCGAGCGCTACCGTCCGCAGGTCTGGGACGTGCTGGAAGAGATCATCACCGAACACCCGGTGCTGCTCAACCGTGCACCTACCCTGCACCGCCTCGGCATCCAGGCGTTCGAGCCGCAGCTTGTTGAAGGCAAGGCCATCCAGCTCCACCCGCTGGTTTGTGGCGCCTTCAACGCTGACTTCGACGGCGACCAGATGGCAGTCCACCTGCCGCTGAGCCCCGAGGCCCAGGCTGAAGCCCGCATCCTGATGCTGTCCTCCAACAACATCCTGAAGCCCTCTGACGGACGTCCGGTCACCCTGCCCTCGCAGGATATGATCATCGGCCTCTACCACCTGACCACCAAGCGCAAGGGTTCGGCTGGCGAAGGCCGCATCTTCGGTTCTGTGTCGGAAGCCATCATGGCGTTCGATGCCCGCGAGCTGCACCTGAACTCGCAGGTCAAGATCCGCCTCGAAGGCTTCGTGCCGTACGCAGGCTGGGAAGCTCCGGAAGGCTGGGAGCAGGGCCAGCCCGCACTTGTCCAGACCTCCCTGGGCCAGGTCCTCTTCAACGAGACCCTGCCTGAGGACTACCCCTGGGTTGAAGCCGTTGCCGACAAGGGCGAACTGTCCCGCATCGTCAACGACCTCGCCGAGCGCTACCCGAAGGTGGTCACCGCGGCAACTCTGGACAACCTGAAGGATGCCGGTTTCTACTGGGCCACCCGTTCAGGCGTCACCGTTGCTATCTCGGACATCGAGGTGCCGGCCGCCAAGCCGGAGATCCTCGCCGGCTACGAGGAGCGCGCCGCCAAGATCCAGGGCCAGTACGACAAGGGCCTGATCGACGACGACGAGCGCCGCCAGGAACTGATCGAGATCTGGAACAAGGCAACCAACGAGATCGCCCAGGCAATGCGCGACAGCCTGTCCCCGATGAACACCATCAACCGCATGGTGTCCTCCGGTGCACGTGGTAACTGGATGCAGGTCCGCCAGATCGCGGGTATCCGTGGCCTGGTGGCCAACCCGAAGGGTGAAATTATTCCCCGTCCCATCAAGTCCTCCTACCGCGAGGGCCTGTCGGTTCTGGAATACTTCATCGCCACGCACGGTGCCCGTAAGGGTCTGGCTGACACCGCACTGCGTACCGCCAACTCGGGTTACCTGACCCGCCGCCTGGTGGACGTCTCCCAGGATGTCATCGTCCGCGAAGAGGACTGCGGCACCGAGCGTGGCCTGGTCACGCCCATCGCCGTCGCCGACTCCAACGGTGAGCTGGTTCTGGACGAGAACGTCGAGAACAGTGCCTACGCACGTACGCTCGCCGTCGACGTCGTGGACTCCGAGGGCAAGGTCCTCGCAGCCGCCGGCACTGACTGCGGTGACGTGGTGATCGATGAGCTGTTCAAGGCAGGCATCACCGAGGTCAAGGTCCGCTCCGTACTCACTTGTGAGTCCAGCGTTGGAACCTGCGCACTGTGCTACGGCCGTTCACTGGCCACCGGCAAGACCGTGGACATCGGCGAGGCCGTCGGCATCATCGCCGCACAGTCCATCGGTGAGCCCGGTACCCAGCTGACCATGCGTACGTTCCACACCGGTGGTGCCGTCTCCGCCAGCGGTGGCGACGACATCACCCAGGGTCTGCCCCGTATCCAGGAGCTCTTCGAAGCCCGTACTCCGAAGGGTGTCGCACCGATTGCTGAAGCAGCCGGCCGCATCACCATCGAAGAGTCCGAGCGCCAGATGCGCCTGGTCATCACTCCCGATGACGGAACCGAAGAGATCGCCTACCCGGTGCTGCGCCGTTCACGCCTGCTGATCGAGGATGGCGACCACGTCACCGTCGGCCAGAAGCTGATCAACGGCCCGGTGGATCCCAAGCAGGTCCTGCGCATCATGGGTCCGCGTGCGGCACAGAAGTTCCTGGTGGACGAAGTCCAGGGCGTGTACCGCAGCCAGGGCATCGGTATCCACGACAAGCACGTCGAGGTTATCGTCCGCCAGATGCTGCGCCGTGTCACGGTCATCGAGTCCGGTGAATCGGACCTGCTGCCCGGCGAGCTCGCCGAGCGCAGCCGTTTCGAGGATGCCAACCGCCGCGTTGTGTCCGAGGGCAAGACTCCGGCTTCCGGACGTCCCGAGCTCATGGGCATCACCAAGGCGTCCCTGGCAACCGAGTCCTGGCTGTCCGCAGCTTCCTTCCAGGAGACCACCCGCGTCCTGACGCAGGCGGCCATGGAAGGCAAGAGCGACCCGCTGCTCGGCCTCAAGGAGAACGTCATCATCGGTAAGCTGATCCCGGCCGGCACGGGCCTCCCGCGCTACACCGAGGTCACCGTCGAGCCCACTGAGGAAGCAAAGGCCAACCTGTTCACCGGCCCCAGCGCGTTCAGTGACTTCTCGTACGACACCCTGGGTGGGGATGGAGCTCCCGAGTTCCACGCCATCCCGCTGGATGACTACGACCTGGGCAACGACTTCCGCTAAAGGCAGTTGCAGCCATGGGATGGTCCTTCACCGCAAGGTGGGGGACCATCCCCGTTTAAACCGCCGATTAAGGCGTGGAGCCCGTCCATGCTAGACTTGTTACCAATTGTTATTGTGGCAGTGGATGAGTGCGCCGGTACCAGCCTTAGGGCTGAACCAGAGCGACGTTTCCGGTTTGCAGGGTTCTTGTGCAACGTATGCCACATTTTTGCATGCCTAGGGACCGTTGAAGACGCAAGTCAGGTCATTCCCTGCGTATGCGATCCGACTATTAAGGCTTCGCCTTCGCCGCCTTGGAGATCTTCTTCAAGGCCCAGGCGGCGGGGCAACGCAAAGGAGAGTGGCCGGAAGCGGCCACTCCGGATAAAACGGAGAACACGAGAGTGCCTACGATTAACCAGCTGGTCCGCAAGGGCCGCACGCCTAAGGTCTCAAAGACCAAGGCTCCCGCGCTTAAGGGCAGCCCCATGCGCCGCGGTGTTTGCACCCGCGTCTACACCACCACCCCGAAGAAGCCGAACTCGGCTCTGCGTAAGGTGGCACGTGTACGCCTCAACGGCGGCGTGGAAGTAACCGCCTACATCCCCGGTGTTGGCCACAACCTGCAGGAGCACTCCATTGTGCTCGTCCGCGGTGGTCGTGTGAAGGACCTTCCGGGTGTCCGCTACAAGATCGTCCGTGGCGCCCTCGATACCCAGGGTGTCAAGAACCGTAAGCAGGCACGCAGCCGCTACGGCGCAAAGATGGAGAAGAAGTAATATGCCTCGCAAGGGTCCGGCCCCCAAGCGGCCGCTCGTACTAGATCCCGTTTACGGCTCCCCGCTGGTTACCCAGCTCATCAACAAGGTGCTCGTTGACGGCAAGAAGTCCACGGCAGAGCGCATCGTCTACGGTGCCCTCGAAGGCGCCCGCGCCAAGTCCGGCGGCGACCCCGTAGCAGCCCTCAAGAAGGCCATGGACAACGTCAAGCCTTCCCTTGAGGTCCGCTCACGCCGCGTCGGTGGCGCCACCTACCAGGTTCCGGTTGAGGTCAAGCCGGGCCGCTCCACCGCCCTCGCACTGCGCTGGCTGGTTGGCTACTCAAAGGCCCGCCGCGAGAAGACGATGACCGAGCGCCTCCAGAACGAAATCCTGGATGCATCCAACGGTCTCGGTGCCGCTGTGAAGCGTCGCGAAGACACCCACAAGATGGCCGAGTCCAACAAGGCCTTCGCACACTACCGCTGGTAATACTCCCGGGCGCCGCCGGCTCAACCGAGCCGGCGGCGAACGCGTAGTCAATCCCAAAAGGAGACCCCGTGGCACAGGACGTGCTTACCGACCTTAGTAAGGTCCGCAACATCGGCATCATGGCCCACATTGATGCCGGCAAGACCACCACCACCGAGCGCATCCTCTTCTACACGGGTGTGAACCACAAGATCGGCGAAACGCACGACGGCGCTTCGACCACTGACTGGATGGAACAGGAAAAGGAACGCGGCATCACCATCACGTCTGCCGCCGTGACCTGCTTCTGGGAAAACAACCAGATCAACATCATCGACACCCCCGGCCACGTTGACTTCACCGTTGAGGTTGAGCGCTCCCTGCGCGTCCTCGACGGTGCCGTCGCCGTCTTCGATGGCAAGGAAGGCGTTGAGCCTCAGTCCGAGACCGTCTGGCGCCAGGCTGACAAGTACAACGTCCCGCGTATCTGCTTCGTCAACAAGATGGACAAGCTGGGCGCTGACTTCTACTTCACCGTAGACACCATCATCAGCCGCCTGGGCGCCAAGCCGCTCGTCATGCAGCTGCCGATCGGTGCCGAGAACGACTTCATCGGCGTCGTGGACCTGCTCTACATGCGTGCCCTCGTATGGCCCGGCGACGCCAAGGGCGACGTGACCATGGGTGCCAAGTACGAGATCCGCGAGATCCCGGCCGACCTCCAGGAAAAGGCCGAGGAGTACCGCGCAACGCTCGTTGAGACCGTTGCAGAGTCCTCCGAGGAACTCATGGAGAAGTACCTCGAAGGCGAAGAGATCTCGATCGACGAGCTCAAGGCCGGCATCCGCAAGATGACGATCAACTCCGAGCTCTACCCGATCTTCTGCGGCTCCGCGTTCAAGAACCGTGGCGTTCAGCCGATGCTCGATGCAGTCGTCGACTACCTGCCGAACCCGCTCGACGTCCCCCCGATGGTCGGCCACGATCCTCGCGACGAAGAGAAGGAACTGACCCGCAAGCCGTCCTCCGAAGAGCCGTTCTCCGCACTGGCCTTCAAGATTGCTGCGCACCCGTTCTTCGGCCAGCTCACCTTCATCCGCGTGTACTCCGGTCACGTGGAAGCAGGCGCCCAGGTGGTCAACTCCACCAAGGGCAAGAAGGAGCGCATCGGCAAGCTGTTCCAGATGCACGCCAACAAGGAAATGCCTGTTGAAGGCGCTACCGCCGGCCACATCTACGCAGCCATCGGACTGAAGGACACCACCACGGGCGACACCCTGTGCGACTCAGCCAACCAGATCGTCCTCGAGTCCATGAGCTTCCCGGAGCCCGTGATCTCGGTTGCCATCGAGCCGAACACCAAGGGTGACCAGGAGAAGCTCTCCACCGCCATCCAGAAGCTCTCCGCTGAGGACCCCACCTTCCAGGTGTCCCTCAACGAAGACACCGGCCAGACCATCATCGCCGGCATGGGCGAGCTCCACCTGGACATCCTGGTGGACCGCATGCGCCGCGAATTCAAGGTCGAAGCAAACGTGGGCAAGCCCCAGGTTGCTTACCGCGAAACCATCAAGCGCGCCGTCGAACGCCACGACTACACGCACAAGAAGCAGACCGGTGGTTCGGGCCAGTTCGCAAAGATCCAGATTGCGATCGAGCCGCTGGACACGGCCGATGGCGAGCTGTACGAGTTCGAGAACAAGGTCACCGGTGGCCGCGTTCCCCGCGAGTACATCCCGTCGGTTGACGCTGGTATCCAGGATGCGCTGAACGACGGCGTCCTGGCCGGTTACCCGGTTGTCGGCATCAAGGCGACGCTGGTTGACGGCGCCTACCACGATGTTGACTCCTCGGAAATGGCGTTCAAGATCGCCGGCCGTATGGCTTTCAAGGAAGCCGCACGCAAGGCGAACCCGGTTCTGCTCGAACCGCTGATGGATGTCGAGGTCCGCACCCCTGAGGAATACATGGGTGAAGTTATCGGTGACCTCAACTCCCGCCGTGGCCAGATGCAGTCCATGGAAGATGCACAGGGCGTCAAGGTCATCCGTGCGCACGTTCCGCTGTCCGGCATGTTCGGCTACATCGGTGACCTGCGCTCCAAGACCCAGGGCCGCGCTGTGTACTCCATGACGTTCAACAGCTACGCCGAGGTCCCGAAGGCAGTTGCCGACGAGATCATCCAGAAGACCCGCGGCGAATAGTCCCCGGACTTTCGCAGCGAACAACCTCGGGTGCGCTTTTCGATCCAGGAAAGCACAGCCGGTGCAGGTGGCCGGGGCCGGTCGGATTCGTCCGGCCAAGCCGGTTCCGGCCATCTGCACGAACAGGCTCGAGGGACTAGTATTAGTTCCTGAATCTGCAATTTCACCAATCCAAAGCCCCCCAAGTAGACTTACCTGAGTTTCCGCCGCGACAAGCGCGGCTGAAGGGTATGTCATTTGAAAACGTTCTAGGAGGAACCTGTGGCAAAGGCAAAGTTCGAGCGGACTAAGCCGCACGTTAACATCGGCACCATTGGTCACGTTGACCACGGTAAGACGACGTTGACGGCCGCCATTTCCAAGGTGCTGTACGACAAGTACCCGGATCTCAACGAGAAGCGCGACTTCGCGTCGATCGACTCTGCTCCCGAAGAGCGTCAGCGTGGCATTACCATCAACATCTCCCACGTGGAGTACCAGACCGAAAAGCGCCACTACGCACACGTAGACGCCCCGGGTCACGCTGACTACATCAAGAACATGATCACCGGTGCTGCCCAGATGGACGGCGCTATCCTCGTGGTCGCCGCTACTGACGGCCCCATGGCTCAGACCCGCGAGCACGTTCTGCTCGCCCGCCAGGTTGGTGTTCCCTACCTGCTGGTCGCGCTGAACAAGGCCGACATGGTTGACGATGAGGAACTGCTGGACCTCGTTGAAATGGAAGTTCGTGAGCTCCTGAGCTCGCAGGGCTTCGATGGTGACGAAGCACCCGTGGTTCGCGTTTCCGGCCTCAAGGCCCTGGAAGGCGACCCCGAGTGGGTCAAGTCCGTTGAGGACCTGATGGCCGCTGTTGACGAGTCCGTTCCGGACCCCGTACGCGACCGCGACAAGCCGTTCCTGATGCCGATCGAGGACGTCTTCACCATCACCGGCCGTGGCACCGTTGTTACGGGCCGCGCCGAGCGTGGAACCCTCGCCATCAACTCCGAGGTCGAGATCGTCGGCATCCGCCCGGTCCAGAAGACCACGGTTACCGGTATCGAGATGTTCCACAAGCAGCTCGACGAAGCATGGGCCGGCGAGAACTGTGGCCTCCTGCTCCGCGGTCTGAAGCGCGACGATGTCGAGCGTGGCCAGGTTGTCGTCAAGCCGGGTTCCATCACCCCGCACACCGACTTCGAGGCCAACGTCTACATCCTCTCCAAGGACGAAGGCGGACGTCACAACCCGTTCTACTCCAACTACCGCCCGCAGTTCTACTTCCGTACCACGGACGTAACCGGCGTTATCACCCTGCCCGAGGGCACGGAAATGGTTATGCCTGGCGACAACACTGAGATGACCGTTGCGCTCATCCAGCCGATCGCAATGGAAGAGGGCCTCGGCTTCGCAATCCGCGAAGGCGGCCGCACCGTTGGTTCAGGACGCGTTACCAAGATCATCAAGTAATTATTGGTGAACTGAAGAACAGCCCCGCTGCTATTGCAGCGGGGCTGTTCTTTTTGGTTAACGCGTCCCTGATACTGTTGCTGGACCGAAAGGAGTTCATCATGGGCTGGCTTATTTTTCTGATCATCGCAGTTGCCGTCGTCGCCGGCGTGTTCTGGGCCAAGAAGCACTTCCGCAACGAAATTGACCGCGCCAAGCGGATCAACCGGGCAAACAAGAACCTTTAGCCGCTACCGCGGCAGGCAGGGACACCTCGGCTACGCGCCCTTGGCTTTCCGTGCCCGGCTGAGTGCCTGGTACCAGTAGAAGGACTTTTTTGGGGTTCTTTCCTGCGTCTCAAAGTCGACATGGACCAACCCGAATCTTTGGGAGTAGCCTGCCGCCCATTCGAAGTTGTCCATCAGGGTCCACACATAGTAGCCGCGCAGGTCCACGCCGGCGGCGATCCCGCCGGGGGCTGTTGCGTCGAGGGCAGCGCCCAGGTGCGTCGCCAGGTACGTTACCCGTTCCTCGTCCGCCAAAGTTCCCGAGACGGTGTCCGGTTCCGGGAAGCTGGCACCGCCCTCGGTGATGTATACCGGGGGGAGGGCATCGCCGTAGCGGTCGTGAAGTTCCTTCAGCAGGACGCCCAGATGGTCCGGGGCCACCGGCCACCCGAACCCGGTGCTGCTGTATTCCGGATAGCCCACCTCATGGAACGGCAGCCTTGCCACCGCTTTATGCACGTCCGCGGGTATGGACGCCGACCCCTTGCCGAGCGCCACCTTCACCGGGAAGTAGTAGTTGAGGCCGTAGAAGTCCAGGGGCTGGTGGATGGTGCGCAGGTCGGCGTCGGAAATTTTCCCGATGGACCGAAGCCAGGGTTTGGCGTACAGGGGGAGCGAAGGGTAGCGGCCCAGGAGCACTGGATCCGCGTAGATCCTGTTCATGAGCAGGTCGTAGAGGTGCGCCACCAGCCGGTCGCCGATCTTTCGGCTTGCCGGCCGGACGGGGGCATGGAGGTTGGTGACGCCGATGCCGCCTGACACCCCGGCAGCGCGCAGGGCCTGCGCACCCAGCCCGTGGGCCAGCAACTGGTGGTGGATGGAGGGGAGGGCATCGAACATCAGCGCATGGCCGGGGGCGTGGACGCCGAGGGCATAGCCGTTCAGTGTCACGGATACCGGTTCATTCAGCGTGACCCACTGCGCCACGCGGTCCCCGAAACGCTCGCCGGCCGCACTGGCGTAGTCCCCAAAGCGTTCGGCGGTCTCGCGGTTCAGCCAGCCGCCGCGGTGTTCCAGCGGCAGCGGCGTGTCCCAATGGTAGAGAGTGGCCATGGGGGAGACCCCGGCAGCGAGGAGCTGATCGAGCAGCCGGTCGTAAAAGTCCAGGCCCTCCTTGTTGAACGCCCCCCGCCCGTCGGGCTGGATCCGCGGCCAGGACAGCGAAAACCGGTAGGAGTCCACGCCAAGGTCCTGGAGCAGCGCAACGTCCTCCGGCAACCTGTTGTAGTGGTCGCACGCCACGGCGGGGGAGTGACCGTCCATAATGGCCCCGGGCTTCTCGGCGAAGGCGTCCCAGCCAGAGGGGCCGCGGCCGCCGTCGGTCAGTGCACCCTCAATCTGGAAGGCCGCTGCCGCAACCCCCAGGGTGAACGACGGCGGCATGCGGTTCGCCAGTTGGGTCGCCGATTCAGTGCTTTCCAGAGTCATTCCCCTATCATCCATTCGGAAATGTCCGTGGGCAATGTTCCTGCCAGGGGCACCGGGCAGGACGCTCCTGACGGGACGGATTCGCTTCTGGTCATAAATTCCGGCATACTAGATGAGTTGTTCAAGCGCTTCTTCGTGTCCCGATCCGGATAATGCCGGGTGTCAGGGTCCAAGTGGAAGACCAAACATAACCCACTCCCCATGGATAGCGGATTTGTATGCGTGAAAAGCGCGACACGCCCGACCGCGGGGGTCGGTTGCGCCGGCAAGGTGAGGAACCCGGATTCATCCGGATTCAGTTTGTGCGGCGGGTGGTAGTTACGACTTCAAATGCTTCGGCAGCCATACAACGAGAAATGAACAGGGCAGCCCTAACCAGGGGAAGCACAGACTGAAAGAGAGTCAGGCGACATGGCGGGACAAAAAATCCGCATCCGGCTGAAGTCATACGACCACGAGGTCATTGACGTTTCAGCACGGAAGATCGTTGAGACGGTCACGCGCGCAGGCGCAACGGTAGTGGGCCCCGTGCCGCTGCCGACGGAGAAGAACGTGTACTGCGTGATCCGCTCTCCGCACAAGTACAAGGACAGCCGCGAGCACTTTGAAATGCGCACGCACAAGCGTCTTATCGACATCATCGATCCCACGCCGAAGGCTGTTGACTCGCTCATGCGTCTCGACCTGCCGGCTGACGTGAACATCGAAATCAAGCTGTAGGGAGGTGCTGAGAGACTATGACCGCAACCCGTAACGTAAAGGGCCTGCTGGGCACGAAGCTCGGCATGACCCAGGTCTGGGACGAGAACAACAAGCTCATCCCCGTCACTGTGGTCCAGGCAGATTCGAACGTCATCACCCAGCTGCGCAACGCAGAAGCTGATGGCTACGTCGCCGTTCAGATCGGCTACGGCCAGATCGATCCCCGCAAGGTCACCAAGCCGTTGGCTGGTCACTTTGAAAAGGCAGGCGTCACGCCTCGCCGCCACGTCGTCGAACTCCGTACCGCAGATGCTGCTGAGTACGAGCTGGGCCAGGAGCTCTCCGTAGAGGTCTTCGAAGCCGGCCAGAAGATCGACGTCATCGGCACCACCAAGGGTAAGGGCTTCGCCGGTGTTATGAAGCGTCACGGCTTCCACGGCGTTGGAGCTTCCCACGGTGCCCACAAGAACCACCGTAAGCCCGGTTCAATCGGTGGCGCATCCACCCCGAGCCGCGTCTTCAAGGGCATGAAAATGGCCGGCCGCATGGGCGCCGTTCGTCACACCACGCTGAACCTCACGGTCCACGGGGTTGACGTCGAGAAGTCGCTGCTCCTTATCAAGGGTGCCGTCCCCGGCGCCCGCGGCCAGGTCGTCCTCGTACGCACCGCCGTGAAGGGAGCCTAGTTCAATGGCTAACACTGTCCAGGTTGACCTGCCTGCAGAGATCTTCGACGTTCAGACCAACGTGCCGCTGCTGCACCAGGTTGTCGTTGCCCAGCTCGCTGCTGCTCGCCAGGGTACCCACAAGACCAAGACCCGCGCTGAAGTTTCCGGTGCAGGACGCAAGCCGTTCAAGCAGAAGGGCACCGGCCGCGCCCGTCAGGGTTCCATCCGTGCTCCGCACATGACCGGCGGTGGCATTGTCCACGGTCCCACCCCGCGTGACTACAGCCAGCGCACCCCCAAGAAGATGATTGCTGCCGCCCTCCGCGGTGCACTGTCTGACCGGGCACGCAACGGCCGTATCCACGTCGTCGCCGAGCTGGTAGAAGGCACCAAGCCCTCCGCCAAGGCTGCACTTGCAGCGCTGCGCGGTGTTTCCGACCGCAAGAACCTGCTGGTCGTCATCGAGCGCGCCAACGATGTTGCCGCACTGTCCGTGCGCAACCTCGCCGGTGTTCACGTTCTGTACGCAGACCAGCTGAACACCTACGACGTTCTCGTCTCCGATGACGTTGTCTTCACCAAGGCTGCCTACGACGCATTCGTTGCCGGCAAGGCAGTGGCAAAGAATGAGGAGGATGCCAAGTGAGTGCAGCCACCATCAAGGATCCCCGCGACGTCGTGCTTGCACCCGTCGTGTCGGAAAAGAGCTACGGCCTGATCGACGAGGGCAAGTACACCTTCCTGGTGGACCCCCGTTCGAACAAGACCGAGATCAAGCTGGCCGTGGAGAAAATCTTCTCCGTCAAGGTCGACTCGATCAACACCATCAACCGTGCCGGTAAGCGCAAGCGCACCAAATTCGGATGGGGTACCCGCAAGAACACCAAGCGTGCGATTGTCACCCTCAAAGAAGGCACCATCGACATCTTCGGCGGTCCGCTCTCGTAGCGGAGACCACTTTAACGAGGAAATAAATTATGGGAATCCGTAAATACAAGCCGACTACCCCGGGCCGTCGTGGCTCGAGCGTAGCGGACTTCACCGAAATCACGCGGTCGACGCCGGAAAAGTCGTTGGTACGTCCGCTGCCCAAAAAGGGCGGCCGTAACAACACCGGTAAGATCACCACCCGTCACAAGGGTGGCGGACACAAGCGCCAGTACCGTCTGATCGACTTCCGTCGTCACGACAAGGACGGCGTGGACGCCCGCGTTGCTGAAATTGAGTACGATCCGAACCGTACGGCTCGCATCGCCCTCCTGCACTACGTTGATGGCACCAAGCGTTACATCATCGCCCCGAACAAGCTGTCCCAGGGTGACTTCGTAGAGGCCGGCGCCAACGCTGACATCAAGCCTGGCAACAACCTGCCCCTGCGTAACATCCCCGTGGGTACCGTTATCCACGCAGTTGAACTGCGTCCGGGTGGCGGCGCCAAGATGGGCCGCTCCGCCGGCGCATCGATCCAGCTCGTTGCAAAGGAAGGCCGTTTCGCCCAGCTGCGTCTGCCTTCCGGCGAAATCCGCAACGTTGACGTGCGCTGCCGCGCAACCGTCGGCGAGGTCGGCAACGCCGAGCAGTCGAACATCAACTGGGGCAAGGCCGGCCGCATGCGCTGGAAGGGCGTCCGCCCGACCGTCCGTGGTGTCGCCATGAACCCGGTTGACCACCCGCACGGTGGTGGTGAGGGTAAGACGTCCGGTGGACGTAACCCCGTCAACCCCAACGGTCAGCGGGAAGGCCGCACCCGCCGCCCCAACAAAGAGAGCGACAAGCTTATTGTTCGTCGCCGTCGTACTGGCAAGAACAAGCGATAGGAGCCTGGACACATGCCACGCAGCCTGAAAAAAGGTCCTTTCGTCGACCAGCACCTCTTTGTGAAGGTAGCCAGGGAAAACGAAAAGGGCACCAAGAACGTCATCAAGACCTGGTCCCGCCGTTCGATGATCATCCCCGACATGCTCGGACACACGATCGCCGTACACGACGGACGCAAGCACATCCCGGTGTTTGTCACTGAGTCGATGGTCGGGCACAAGCTCGGCGAATTCGCTCCCACGCGGACATTCCGCGGCCATGTCAAGGACGACCGTAAGGGCAAGCGCCGCTAGGCGCCTGCACTTACGTCAAAGACGAGAGAAGGAAAGCAATGGAAGCCAAGGCAATTGCGCGCCACATCCGCGTAACGCCTATGAAGGCCCGGCGCGTCGTCAACCTTGTTCGTGGATTGCAAGCGAATGAGGCTCTGGCAATTCTGAAGTTTGCCCCCCAGGCAGCTTCAGAGCCGGTATTCAAGGTAGTACAGTCGGCAATCTCCAACGCCCGGGTCCTCGCGGACCGTGACGGCGTTGCGTTTGACGAAGGTGACCTCATCATCAGCGAAGCGTTTGTTGATGAAGGCCCGACCATGAAGCGGTTCCAGCCGCGTGCCCAGGGTCGCGCATTTCAGATCAAGAAGCGCACCAGCCACATCACCGTGGTAGTCGCTACCCCGGAGAAAGAGGAGGCTCGCTAAGTGGGACAGAAAGTAAACCCGCACGGGTTCCGACTCGGCATCACCACCGATCACGTATCGCACTGGTTCGCTGACAGCACCAAGGCCGGCCAGCGGTACAAGGACTTCGTTCGCGAAGACATCCGCATCCGCCAGCTCATGTCCACGGGCATGGAGCGCGCCGGTATCGCCAAGGTTGAGATCGAGCGCACCCGTGACCGCGTCCGCGTGGACATCCACACGGCCCGTCCCGGCATCGTCATCGGCCGCCGCGGAGCAGAAGCAGACCGCATCCGCGGCGAGCTCGAAAAGCTCACCGGCAAGCAGGTCCAGCTGAACATCCTCGAGGTCAAGAACCCCGAGATGGAGGCACAGCTTGTTGCCCAGGGCGTTGCTGAGCAGCTGACTTCACGTGTGGCATTCCGCCGTGCGATGAAGAAGGCCATGCAGTCCGCGCAGCGTGCAGGTGCCAAGGGCATCCGTATCGCCTGCTCGGGTCGACTGGGTGGCGCTGAAATGTCCCGCTCGGAGTTCTACCGCGAAGGCCGTGTGCCCCTGCACACCCTCCGTGCGAACATCGACTACGGCTTCTACGAAGCCAAGACCACCTTCGGCCGCATCGGTGTGAAGGTCTGGATCTACAAGGGTGACGTCACCGCCAAGGAACTGGCCCAGCAGGCCGCTTCCGCCCCGTCCCGCGGACGCTCCGGCGACCGTCCGGGCCGCCCGGGTGGCGCTGACCGTGGTGACCGCCGCCGTCGTAACGACCGCCCGGCCGCCGACGCAGCTCCTGCTGCAGAGGCTCCGGCAGCTGAGGCTGCACCTGCTGCAGCTGTAGAAGGAGGACAGGCTTAAATGCTTATCCCACGTCGAGTCAAGCACCGTAAGCAGCACCACCCGGGTCGTTCCGGCGCTGCTACGGGCGGCACCAAGGTCTCCTTCGGTGAGTACGGCATCCAGGCCCTGAGCCCGGCATACGTCACCAACCGTCAGATCGAGTCTGCCCGTATTGCGATGACCCGCCACATCAAGCGTGGCGGTAAGGTCTGGATCAACATCTACCCGGACCGTCCCCTGACCAAGAAGCCTGCCGAAACCCGCATGGGTTCCGGTAAGGGTTCACCGGAATGGTGGGTCGCAAACGTCAAGCCGGGCCGGGTTCTCTTCGAGATCTCCGGTGTCGAGGAATCGGTAGCCCGCGAGGCACTGCGCCTGGCAATCCACAAGCTCCCGTTGAAGGCACGCATTCTGCGTCGCGAAGGTGGTGAATAGAAATGGCAGTAGGATCCAAGGATCTGGCTCCCGCACAGCTGGACGGTTTCGACAACGAGCGTCTCGTTGAAGAACTCCGCAAGGCCAAGGAAGAGCTGTTCAACCTGCGTTTCCAGTCCGCCACCGGACAGCTGGAGAACCACGGTCGGCTGCGCGCGGTAAAGAAGGACATCGCCCGCATCTACACCGTTCTCCGTGAGCGCGAGCTGGGCATTCGTGCCGAGGTTGCCGCACCGGTTGTGGAAGCCAAGGAAGAAAAGAAGTCCAAGAAGGCAGCAACCAAGAAGGCCCCCAAGGCTGAGGCCCCCAAGGCTGAAACGGTTGAGACCGAGGAGGATGCCAAGTGAGTGAAAAGGACGAGAACGTGACGGAAACTGCTACCGCAGCCACGGCTGAGCAGCGCGGTTACCGCAAGACGCGTCGCGGCTACGTGGTCTCTGACAAGATGGAAAAGACCATCGTTGTCCAGGTTGAGGACCGCGTGAAGCACGCCCTGTACGGCAAGGTCATCCGCCGTACCTCCAAGGTCAAGGCACACGATGAGAACAACACCGCCGGCATCGGCGACCTGGTTGTCATCGCTGAGACCCGCCCGCTGTCCGCCACCAAGAACTGGCGGCTCGTGGAAATCCTCGAGAAGGCCAAGTAGCACCTGCTGCTTCGGTATCCGGAAACCCCTGTTCCCTTTGGGAGCGGGGGTTTCCGCGTTAACCGGGGGAGTGCTTCGTCGGGGTGCCGTCCTGGGGCCGTCACGCCGGGCACTTTTCCGGGGAGCGCACGACGGCGGCGCCGCTTCTTTGCGGGGGAGCGTCCCCTGTGGTGCGCCGAAAGGCTGCCGTGCGTGACGCCGTCGTCCGCCCCCCGACGCTCTCTCACTTAACGTCGGCATTTCCCGATCGCTCTCTCACCTACCGTCGGCTTTTCCTGAACGCTCTTTCACTCTCCTGCGAGCGGCCAGCGGGAGTGAGAGATGGTTTGCCCAAAAGGTGCAGGGAGTGAGAGGGGGCTGGCGGTGTTGCGGGGGAGCGCCGCCGGTGATATGGGGACTGGCCCGAACTGTGCTAGGATATTGAGTTTGTATGGCGCCTTTCGTGCGCCGTCATCAACCTCGTAAACAAGCGTGCCCCGGCATAGTGCCCCCTTGCGCCCAGGACTGGTCCTGGACCGGATGGGAGCAACTGCTTCTGGCACGGGAGTTTAGGCCTGGTCTGGCAAAATCCAGGCAGGTCAAGAGACACCCCGATCAACCGTTCCGCAAGGCTCATTCCGTAGGAAGATTTTCGGTCTGAGAACCGGCGCGACGCAAGGAGTAAATAGTGATTCAGCAGGAGTCGCGACTCAAGGTCGCCGACAACACGGGTGCTAAGGAAATCCTTACCATTCGCGTTCTCGGTGGATCTGGCCGTCGCTACGCAGGCATCGGTGACGTCATTGTCGCCACCGTCAAGGATGCAATCCCGGGCGGCAACGTAAAGAAGGGCGATGTTGTCAAGGCAGTCATCGTCCGTACCAAGAAGGAACGCCGCCGTGCGGATGGTTCCTACATCAAGTTTGACGAGAACGCAGCTGTGATCCTGAAGGGCGACGGTGACCCCCGCGGTACCCGTATCTTCGGACCGGTTGGTCGTGAACTCCGTGACAAGAAGTTCATGAAGATCGTTTCTCTGGCTCCGGAGGTGCTCTAGTCCATGGCTTCTAAGATCAAGAAGGGTGACCTCGTTCAGGTCATCACTGGTGCCAAGGCTGAGCGCGGCGGCGACCGCGGCAAGCAGGGCAAGGTCCTGCGCGTGTTCACCGACACCAACCGCGTGTTGGTTGAAGGCGTCAACCGCGTAACCAAGCACACGAAGGTCGGTCAGTCGCAGCGCGGCACCAAGACCGGTGGCATCGAGGTTGTTGAAGCCCCGATCCACATCTCCAACGTGGCCCTGGTTGACCCGTCCACCAAGAAGCCCACCCGCGTTGGCTTCCGCACTGAAACCGTTGAGCGTAACGGCAAGCAGCGCGAAGTCCGCATCCGCGTGGCCAAGAGCTCAGGGAAGGACATCTAATGACTGAGACTCTCGAGACTCCGGCAACGAAGATCGTTCCTCGTCTGAAGACCAAGTACGCAGAATCCATCAAGAGCACGCTCATTGAGGAATTCAAGTACCAGAACGTCAACCAGGTTCCCCGCCTCGTGAAGGTCGTTGTGAACATGGGTGTTGGAGACGCCGCCAAGGACTCCAAGCTGATCGACGGCGCTGTCCGCGACCTCACCCAGATCACCGGCCAGAAGCCGCAGGTAACCAAGGCCCGCAAGTCGATCGCACAGTTCAAGCTGCGCGAAGGCATGCCCATCGGTGCACACGCTACCCTGCGTGGCGACCGCATGTGGGAATTCCTGGATCGTCTTGTCACCCTGGCACTGCCCCGTATCCGCGACTTCCGCGGACTCTCCGGCAAGCAGTTCGATGGCAACGGCAACTACACCTTCGGTCTGACCGAGCAGGTTATGTTCCACGAAATCGACCAGGACAAGATCGACCGCGTCCGCGGTATGGACATCACGGTTGTTACCACTGCCAAGACCGATGACGAAGGCCGCGCGCTGCTCAAGGCGCTTGGTTTCCCGTTCAAGGCCGAAGACTAATCTAACTACGTAAAAGGTCCGGCGGCATGGCTTCTGACTCCGGTCAGGAAAGCAGCACCGCGGAAACCGTTACGAGGAAGGGCACGAGCCCACCATGACAATGACAGATCCTGTCGCAGACATGCTTACGCGTCTGCGCAATGCAAACTCGGCATACCACGACACCGTGACCATGCCGTACAGCAAGCTCAAGGCACGCGTTGCCGACATCCTCAAGGCTGAAGGCTTCATTGCCGGCTGGAAGGAAGAGGACGCTGAGGTTGGCAAGAAGCTGACCATCGAGCTCAAGTTCGGACCGAACCGCGAGCGTTCAATCGCTGGTGTTCGCCGTATCTCCAAGCCGGGCCTGCGTGTTTACGCAAAGTCCACCAACCTGCCGCACGTGCTCGGTGGCCTGGGTGTCGCAATCCTGTCCACCTCTTCCGGCCTCCTGACTGATAAGCAGGCCGGCAAGAAGGGCGTGGGCGGCGAAGTCCTCGCGTACGTCTGGTAACGGGAAAGGAAGAGAATAATGTCACGTATTGGACGTCTCCCCATCACCGTTCCTGCCGGCGTTGAGGTCAAGGTTGACGGCTCTGTCGTCAGCGTCAAGGGCACCAAGGGCGAGCTGAACCACACTGTGGCCAGCCCGATCGAGGTCACCCTGGATGCAGACACCCTGACTGTCGCCCGCCCGAACGACGAGCGCGCCTCCCGTTCACTCCACGGCCTGACCCGCACCCTGATCTCCAACATGATCGAGGGCGTCACCAAGGGCTACGAGAAGAAGCTTGAAATCGTCGGTACCGGTTACCGCGTTCAGGCCAAGGGATCCGACCTGGAGTTCGCTCTTGGTTACAGCCACCCGGTCAGCGTCACCGCCCCGGACGGCATCACCTTTGCAGTTGAGACCCCGACCAAGCTCTCTGTTTCAGGTATCAACAAGCAGCAGGTCGGCGAGGTTGCTGCCAACATTCGCAAGCTGCGGAAGCCGGACCCCTACAAGGGCAAGGGCATCCGTTACGCCGGCGAAGTCATCCGCCGCAAGGTCGGAAAGGCTGGTAAGTAACCATGGCCATCTCAATTAACAAGAAGCGTACGAACAAGAGCAAGTCTGCTTCGCGCAGCCGCCGCCAGCTTCGTATCCGTAAGCGCATCTCCGGTACGGCTGTACGTCCGCGTCTGGTCGTCAACCGTTCCGCACGCCACGTATTCGTCCAGGTTGTCGATGACACCAAGGGCCTGACCGTAGCGAGCGCCTCCACTCTGGAAGCCGACCTTCGTGCATTCGACGGTGACAAGACCGCCAAGGCCAAGCGCGTTGGCGAACTGGTTGCCGAGCGTGCCAAGGCTGCCGGTATCGAAGCCGTTGTCTTCGACCGCGGTGGTAACAAGTACCACGGCCGGATCGCCGCCGTCGCTGACGGTGCACGTGAAGGTGGGCTGTCACTGTGACGGAAGCAAACAAGGAAAAGGACACTGTGTCTGCAGATCAGAAGGCTACTGAAGCCACAGCTGCCGCTGAGACCACTGCCCCCGCAGCTGCCGACGACCGCCGTGGCGGCGCTCGTCGCGGCGAGCGTGGCGACCGTGGCCAGGGCCGCGGCGACCGTGGTGGCCGTGGCGGCCGCGACGGCGGCCGTGAAGCCGAGAAGAGCCAGTTCGTAGAGCGCGTCGTCACCATCAACCGCGTTTCCAAGGTGGTCAAGGGTGGTCGTCGCTTCAGCTTCACCGCCCTGGTCGTCGTCGGTGACGGTAACGGCATGGTCGGCGTTGGCTACGGCAAGGCTAAGGAAGTTCCTGCCGCAATCGCGAAGGGCGTTGAAGAAGCTAAGAAGTCCTTCTTCCGCGTTCCCCGCGTTGGCAGCACCATCCCGCACCGCGTTCAGGGTGAGGCTGCTGCCGGCGTCGTAATGCTGCGTCCGGCATCCGCCGGTACCGGTGTTATCGCCGGTGGCCCGGTCCGTGCAGTACTGGAGTGCGTGGGCATCCACGACATCCTCTCCAAGTCGCTCGGTTCCTCGAACGCCATCAACATCGTTCACGCGACCGTTGATGCCCTGAAGCGCCTCGAAGAGCCGGCAGCAGTGGCAGCACGCCGCGGCCTGCCCCTCGACGAGATCGCTCCGGCGGCTCTGGTGAAGGCACTCCTGAACCCGAAGGCAGGTGCCTAGTTATGGCTAAGAACCTGGTTCCCTCCGACGTCCAGTTGGAGATCACTCAGATCAAGTCCGCCATTGGCGGCAAGCAGAACCAGCGCGACACCCTGCGGTCCCTCGGCCTGAAGCGTATCGGACAGACCGTTGTCCGCACCGCTGATGCCGTGACCGTGGGAATGCTCAACACGGTTCCGCACCTGGTAAAGGTAGAGGAGGCGAAGTAAATGGCAGAGAAGAAAACTGCTGACAAGGCACAGGCTGCTGAGAAGCAGAACGCCCTGAAGGTTCACCACCTGCGTCCCGCCCCGGGTGCCAAGACCGCCAAGACCCGTGTTGGTCGTGGTGAAGCATCCAAGGGTAAGACCGCTGGCCGTGGCACGAAGGGTACTGCAGCCCGCTACCAGATCAAGGCTGGCTTTGCCGGCGGCCAGCTGCCGCTGCACATGCGCCTGCCGAAGCTGCGCGGCTTCAAGAACCCGTTCCGGGTTGAGTTCCAGGTTGTAAACCTGGACAAGCTCAACGAGCTGTTCCCCGAAGGTGGCGCAGTCACCGTGGAGAACCTGGTCGAAAAGGGTGCCGTTCGCAAGAACCAGCCCGTCAAGGTGCTGGGCACCGGCGACATCACCGTCAAGGTAGACGTCACCGCCCACGCATTCTCGGCCAGCGCCGCTGAGAAGATTGCCGCAGCAGGCGGAAGCACCACCGCTCTCTAGAGCCGGTGGGCGCCAAGCCCGTTGTTGAACTCCCGGTCCTGGGGCTACCGCCCCGGGACCGGGAGTTTTTCCATCCGCCCGCCGTTTTTTCGCCGCCATCCGGCGCAGCGGCGCCACCGCGGATTGTTCGCAGGGCGCATACACCCGTTAGACTCGGTTGTCGGGATTTATAGATCCCCATCACACCACTCTTATTCACACCACAGGAGGACGCTTGCTTAGCGCATTTGGCCGGGCCTTTCGCACGCCTGATCTGCGACGCAAGTTGTTGTTCACGCTGGGAATCATCACCATTTTCCGCTTGGGTGCTTTCATTCCCTCGCCTGGTGTGAACTACCAGAATGTCCAGCAATGCTTGCAGAACGGTCAGACGGCAGAGGGGCTGTACCAGCTCGTTAACCTGTTCAGCGGCGGCGCGTTGCTCCAGGTGTCCATCTTCGCGCTGGGCATCATGCCGTACATCACGGCCAGCATCATCGTCCAGCTGCTCCGGGTGGTCATTCCCCGGTTCCAGCAGCTCTACGAAGAGGGCGCTTCGGGGCAGTCCAAACTGACCCAGTACACCCGCTACCTCACCATTGCACTGGGCCTGCTCAACGCCACCACCCTGGTATCGCTTGCCCGTTCCGGGCAGCTGCTGCCGGGCTGTAACCTGCCGATCATTCCTGACAGCAGCGTTATCACCACCATCCTGCTCATCATCACCCTGACGGCCGGCACCGGCTTGATCATGTGGATGGGCGAGCTCGTGACGGAGAAGGGCGTGGGCAACGGTATGTCCCTGCTCATCTTCACGTCCATCGCCGCCACGTTCCCCACCTCCCTGGGCGCCATCTGGAGCTCGCAGGGTCCCGGAACCTTCTTCATTGTCCTCGCGGTCGGCCTGCTCACCGTGGCACTGGTTGTCTTCGTTGAGCAGTCGCAGCGCAGGGTTCCGGTGCAGTACGCCAAGCGGATGATTGGCCGCCGCACCGTGGGCGGCACCAGCACCTACATCCCCATCAAGGTGAACATGGCCGGTGTTATCCCGGTGATCTTCGCTTCCTCAATGCTCTACCTCCCGGGCCTGATTGCGCAGTTCAACCAGCCCAGGCAGGGCGAGCAGCTCCAGCCGTGGGTCGAATGGATCAACAACAACCTGGTCCGCGGCGACCAGCCGATCTATATGGTGCTGTACTTTGCCATGATCGTGTTCTTTACCTACTTCTATGTCGCGATCACCTTCAACCCTGAAGAGGTCTCGGACAACATGAAGAAGTACGGCGGCTTCATCCCGGGTATCCGCGCGGGCAAGCCGACCGCTGACTATCTGCAGTACGTGCTCTCCAGGATCACCCTCCCCGGAGCCCTGTACCTGGGCTTCGTGGCGCTGATCCCGCTGGTTGCACTGGTGCTGATCAACGCAAACCAGAACTTCCCGTTCGGTGGCACCTCGATCCTGATCATGGTGGGCGTTGGCCTGGAGACCGTCAAGCAGATTGATGCGCAGCTACAACAACGTCACTACGAAGGGCTTTTGCGATGACGAGAATGCTGATTATTGGACCTCCCGGTTCCGGAAAAGGAACGCAGGCGGAGCGGATTTCAGAGCGCCTCGGCGTTGTGGCGATCTCCACCGGCGACATCTTCCGCGCCAACGTGAAGGGCGAGACGCCGCTTGGCATCGAGGCCAAGAAGTACATGGACAACGGCGACTTCGTTCCGGACAGCGTCACCAACAAGATGGTGCGGGACCGGCTCAGCGAGTCCGACGTCGAAACCGGCTTCCTGCTGGACGGCTACCCCCGCACCACCGCCCAGGTGGACTACCTGGACGAGATCCTCGCCAAGGGTGAGGAAAAGCTCGACGTCGTCCTGCAGCTCACTGCCGACGATGAGGAACTGGTCCACCGCCTGCTCGGCCGGGCCAAGGAAACGGGCCGGAGCGACGACAACGAAGCCGTCATCCGCCACCGCCTTGACCTCTACCACGAGCAGACCGAAGCCGTGGTGGCGAAGTACGCCGAACGCGGCATCCTCACCCAGGTGGATGGCATCGGCCCCATCGACGAGGTCACCGACCGCGTCATGGAAGCCATCAAGGCTGCCCAGGCAGCCTGACCCAGGCACAGCTTTTCCGAGGCTCCTCCCGGTAGACGGGAGGAGCCTCAGCCATTTGAAAGGAAACACCATGGCCTTTGGCCAGCCCCGTATCGAATACAAGACCAACGCCCAGATGCGCACCATGCACGAGGCAGGACTGGTCCTGAGCCGTGCACTGGACGCAGCCGTCGCCGCCGCAGTGCCCGGAGCCACCACCAAGCACCTCGACGACGTCTTCGCCGCTGTCCTGAACGAAGCGGGCGCAAAGTCCAACTTCCTTGGCTACCACGGCTTTCCGGCCACCATCTGCACCTCGGTCAACGAGGAAGTGGTCCACGGCATCCCGGGCAGCCGGGTCCTCAACGACGGGGACATCATCTCGATTGACGGCGGCGCGATCGTGGACGGCTGGCACTCCGATTCAGCGAGGACCGTCATCGTAGGCACGGCCGACCCGGAGGACCAGCGCCTCTCGGACGTGACGCGCGCGGCGATGTGGCACGGCATTGCCGCGCTGGCCACCGGAAAGCACGTGGGCGACATCGGGGCTGCAATCGACGACTACGTCTCGTCCGTTCCCGGCAAACCGCTCGGGATCCTCGAGGACTATGTGGGCCACGGCATCGGTTCCGAAATGCATATGGCCCCCGACGTGCTGAACTACCGCACCACCCACCGCGGCCCCAAGATCAAGCCGGGACTGTGCTTGGCGATCGAGCCCATGCTGGTCCGCGGGGGCATCGAAACCGCGGTCCTGGAAGACGACTGGACCGTGGTCACCACCGACGGCAAGCGGTCCTGCCAGTGGGAGCACTCCGTTGCGGTCCACGAGAAGGGCATCTGGGTGCTGTCAGCGCCCGACGGCGGCGCGGAGCACCTGGTGCCGCTGGGCGTGACGCCCGTACCCGTCCCGTAGCCCCGGGCCCACGGACCTCCAGTCCGTGGACTGCCAGCCCACGCAGAAGCGCCGGCTGCCGTTGTCATCCCCACAACGGCAGCCGGCGCTTCTTCCTTAAGGAGACACTCAGCCGAGCTTCGGCTTGACGTCCTTTTCGTAGATGCCCTCCAGCGTTTTCTTCAGGCTGGTCATGGTGGACTTCACGTCCGCCTGCTGGGTGAGGATGGCCGCGGCGGCCTTGGCCAGTTCCTGGTCGGCGCCCGGGAGGAACACCCGGGCATTGTCCTGGACCCGCGTCACGGCCAGCTGGTCCACGGCGGTCTGGATCTGTGGGGTCTGGGCCAGGACCGCTTTCATGTCCGCCGACTCGCGGGTGGGCATGTAGCCGGTGGCAGCCGAGAAGGCTGCGCTGTTTTCCGGCTCGGTCATGAACTTCAGGAACGTGCCGGCCGCCAGCTGCTCCTCCTTGGTGATGCCGCTGGGGATGCCCAGGCCGGCGCCGCCGGTGGGGCAGACGTTGGTCTCGGCCTTCGGTCCGCCGGGCAGGAAGCCCACACCCACGTTGAACGGTGCGGACTTCAGCACGCCCAGGAGGGACCCGGTGGAGGAGATCGTGGACGAGGTCAGCCCGGCGGAGAAGTCGTCGGCAGCTTCCTTGGAGGAGACGCCGGCCCAGCCGTTCTTGTAGATCGAGTCCTGGGCCCACTGCAGCGCCTCAATGGATTCGGGCGAATCGCAGGTGATCTCCCACTCCTTGGACCAGGAGCCGCCCCAGCCCCACAGGTTGTTTTGCAGGGTCCAGCCCGCGTAGCCCGCCAACGCCGGGTAGATATAGGCGTACTGCGCGCCTGAGCTGGCCTTCAGCTTGGGCGCCCATTCGCCAAACTCCTGCCAGGTCTTGGGTGCCCGGTCCGGCAACCCGGCGGCCTGGAAGTGGTCCTTGTTGTAGTAGAACAGGGGAGTTGAGCGCCCGTAGGGCAGGGCCCATTGCTTGTCGTTGTACTTGTAGTCGTCCACGAGTGACTTCCGGAAATCGTCCAGCTTGATGTCCAGCTGCTTCACGAGGGCGTCCACCGGGATGATGCTGCCGTTGGTGAAGTAGCGGAACCACCACACATCGGAGAGGACCACAACGCCCGGGAGGCCTGATTTGGCCGCCTGCGAGGTCTGGAACTTCTGCGCGATTTCCTCGTAGTTCGCGCCGGCCGTCACCAGGTTGACCCGGATGTCCGGGAACTTGGCGTGGAACTTTTCGATAATGGCCTTTTCGACGTCCTGCGACTTGCCGGGGTGGTTGGACCAGAAGTCGATTTTCGCGGCCGGCTTCACTCCACTGAAGTCGAGTTCCGCCGCTTCGCTCGCCACGGGGGTGCCGCTCGTTGACGGGCCGCCGCAGGCTGCCAGGGCAGCGGCCGACGCCGTGACCCCGGCGAGTCCCAGGAAGTGCCTCCGATCGAGGTGCTGTGTCATTGCAGGTCCTTTCGTTGGATACCACATTGAGGAGTTGGGTGCTTCTTCTGTGATGAACGACGGCGGCACGGGCTTACCCGGTGACGCTGCCCTGGGTGAGCCCGGCGACGATGTAACGCTGGAGGGCTGCGAAGACGATCAGGATGGGGACGATCACCAGGACGGCGCCGGCCATGAGGATGCCCCAACCGGAGGCGTTGCTCTCGGAATTCTGGAGCAGCGTCAGGCCCACCGGCAGGGTCATGGTGTCGGGACGGTCCGTGATGATCAGCGGCCAGATGTACTCGTTCCACTCGCTGACGATGGTCACCAGCGCCACCGTGGCGATAGAGGGAACGGAGATGGGAACCACGATGCGCCACAGCCGTCGCCAGTGGCCTGCGCCATCGATTTCCGCGGACTCGAGGATGGAGTTGGGCAGGGTGAGGAAGTGCTGCCGCAGGAGGAAGGTGCCGAAGGCCGTTCCGAGGCCCGGGAGGATGATGCCCCACAGGGTGTTTTTCCCGCCCATCCCCGAAATCAGGATGTAGTTGGGCAGGATGGACACCTGGGGCGGCACCATCAGAGCCACCAGGATGAGCATGAAAATGACGTTCTTGAACGGGAACCGGACGAACACCAGGGCATAGGCCGTAAGGATGGCAAGGACCACCTTGACGCTGGCGCCCGCGGCCGTGACGATGGCGCTGTTAAGGAAGAACTGGCCGAAGGGCACGGTTGTCATGGCGATCTGGTAGTTCTGCAGGTTGAGGCCTTCCGGCAGGATCTCCAGATCCATGGTGATGATTTCACCGGGCTGCTTGAACGAGCTGAGCACCATCCACAGCAGCGGCAGGAACACCACCAGGGTTGCCAGGATCAGGGGGACGTACCCGCCCAGGACGGCCTGCACCAGGTTCCGCCGGGAGAATGGACGGTCCCGCGGGATCACGGGGTCCGGGGCCTGCGTGGGCGGGGCCGTGGGGTCCGGGTTGACCGGTGACAGGGAGCTCACGAGTAGTGCACCTTCCGTTCCACAAACCGCAGTTGGAACACGGTGATCACCAGGAGGATCGCGAACAGGATCACCGAGATGGCCG
Organism: Pseudarthrobacter sp. NCCP-2145; assembly: GCF_023708005.1. Classification (NCBI taxonomy): domain Bacteria; kingdom Bacillati; phylum Actinomycetota; class Actinomycetes; order Micrococcales; family Micrococcaceae; genus Pseudarthrobacter; species Pseudarthrobacter sp. NCCP-2145. The sequence continues at coordinate 142,108 of NZ_BRCG01000007.1, forward strand.
CGGAATAGCCGGCCCGGTTGAAGGCGCCGAAGGCCTGGAGGTAGGCCTCGTAGATCAGGGTGCTGGTGCCGGTTCCCAGCGGCGTCATGATCCTGATCAGGTCAAAGGCCTGCAGTGAACTGAGCAAGCTGGTGATCAGCAGGAAGAACGTGGTGGGGGACAGGAGCGGCAGGGACATGGTGATGAACCGCCGGAATCCGTTGGCGCCGTCAAGGGAGGCTGCCTCCATGACATCCTGCGGCAGGGACTGGAGCCCTGCCAGGTACACCACTGCGCAGTACCCCAGGTTTTTCCAGACGTACACCAGGATGACCATGACCAGGGAAAGCTGGGGGTCGTTGATCCACTGCGGGCTCTGCTGGCCGAAGCCCCGGAGCAGCCAGGCCAGGACGCCGTAGCCGGGATCGAAGATGAAGAGCCACACCAGGCCCACGCCGACGCCGGACAGGACGTAGGGGGCGAACACCGCCGAGCGGGCGAACGTGGTTCCCCGGACTTTCGCATTCAGCGCCAGGGCGATGAGCAGTCCCAAAATCATGGATCCACCCACGGTGACCACCGTGAAGATCGCCGTGGTGCCCAGTACCTTGGAGGCGTCGTCGCTGGTGAAGAAGGTGACGTAGTTGTTGATGCCCACCACCGTGGCTGACGGTGACCCCAGGGTCCAGTCCAGCGTGGAGTAGTAGATGTTGCTGACCAGTGGCCGGTACGTGAAGACGGCGATCAGCACCAGGTTGGGCAGAGCGAGGGCAAGGAACACGAAGAAGTCCCGCCGGGTTCTCTGCGTCCAGCGCCGGCGTTTTGGGGCGGCGGCCGGTCCGGGCTTCGTGGGCTTGGTGGACGGATGGGGTGCGAGTTGACGGGTCATGCGGTCTCTCACGGGATTCGTGCCTGCTCGTGGCCGGCCGTGGTCGGGGGAGTCTAGCCATTACTTCACCACATGGTCAGTAGGCAGAAAGCCGCAAGTGTCCTCGCCAAAGGACTGTTATCCGAGGCTTCGTTGCCCGTTAACGCTGTGTTGCCTGCAGTCTTGCACAAAGTTTGTTTGAAAGGCAGGGACCCGCCCGTATTCATCCGTTTGCTGGTCAAAAGGGCAGAATGGGTGCCATGGGAGCAATCACTGACGTGCCGGGAGTCCGGGTGGGGCACCAGCAGAAGTCCGGTGACGGCTGGCTGACTGGCGTCACGGTTGTCCTGCCGCCACCGGGGACCTGCGGGTCCGTGGATGTCCAGGGCGGCGGACCTGCCACCCATGAAACAGATGCCTTGGATCCCACCACGCTCGTGAGCGCCGTGGACGCCGTTGTCCTCACCGGGGGCAGCGCCTACGGCCTTGCCTCCGCCGCCGGTGCCCAGCGCTGGTGCGAGGAGAACGGCCGCGGGTTCGCCGTGCCCGGGGGAGTGGTTCCTATCGTGCCGGCAGCCGCAATCTTCGACCTCGGCAGGGGCGGGGACTTCTCGGCACGTCCGACGGCGGACATGGGGTACGCGGCAACCGCCGCCGCTGCGGCGCAAACGGAAGGGCACGACGTCGGACGCGGCAACGTGGGTGCCGGCACCGGCGCCGTCATGGCCCGCACGTACAAGGGCGGCGTCGGGACTGCCTCTGTGACGCTGGAGAACGGCGTGGTGGTAGGGGCGATCGCAGTCGTCAATGCTCTCGGACTGCCATTGACTCCGCCGGGAAATCGCGAACCCTCCGCGCGCTCGGTCGTTCCGCCCCACGAGCCCCCTAACCTCGCAAGCTCGGCCAGGGAACCCGGCTCGCGTGGGCCCACCTTAGACGCGCGCTTCCGGGTTCCCGATTCCCCTTCAGGGGGTGCGGCCCCGCCACCCCTCAATACCACCCTTGTTGTGGTGGCTACCAATGCTGTCCTTGATGTGGCCGAGTGCAAGCGGACTGCAGCTGCATCACATGCTGGTATTGCGAGGGCCCTGAATCCCAGCCACACCCTGGCTGACGGGGACACCGTATTTTGCCTTGCAACCGGAGCCGTGGCACTCGACCGCTCGGACGAAGCCGCCCGGCAGGTCAGCCTTATTACCCTCCAGAGTGCGGCAGCCGACGTCGTACGTTCGGCCATCCTTGACGGCGTGGCCAGCGCGGAAGCCGTCAGCACTCCGGCCGGTGATTATGGTGTGTTTGGCGCCCGGTAGGTTACCATTGCCGATTTAACTTTTTCAGCGATACAGAGTAGTGTTGCTTGTTGGTTGTCTGGACTGCCACGCCCTTTTGGGTCTGGAACCGGCAATCGATCCAACCAAAACGTTCGTGGCCATGTCCGGTGCAATCCGGCGGGGCTGCGGCAACAACAGTTAGCGGAGGGTATGGCCAAGAAGGACGGGGTCATTGAGATCGAAGGCGTTGTGACCGAGGCGCTGCCTAACGCGATGTTTCGCGTTGAGCTCACCAACAAGCACATCGTTCTGGCACACATCTCTGGAAAGATGCGTCAGCACTACATCCGAATCCTCCCTGAGGACCGCGTAGTGGTGGAGCTGAGCCCGTACGACCTCACCCGTGGTCGTATCGTCTACCGCTACAAGTAAATTGCTGGGCGGCTCCAGTGCGAGCTGGCTGCCGCTCCAGTTGACCAACTGTTACACGCAAAGGAATGCCATGAAGGTCAAGCCGAGCGTCAAGCAGATCTGCGAAAAGTGCAAAGTGATCCGCCGTAATGGCCGGGTCATGGTGATCTGCGAGAACCCGCGCCACAAGCAGCGCCAGGGCTAATTCCCTTCATCGGGAAATCCTGGGTTGCTAACCCACGCAAGTAAATAAAGGCAGCACAAGCTGATCTGGAACATTTAGCTCGAAAGAGTCCGGACAGCTAACCCCCGGTCGGAGGCTGGGGCCGCACGGAACGTGCGGGTGTACTGCCTACGACCTCCGGTTTATTCAAGGAGTACTGCCACTATGGCTCGTCTCGCTGGCGTAGACATTCCCCGCGAAAAGCGGCTGGAAATTGCGCTTACTTACATCTACGGCGTGGGCAAGACCCGTGCACACGAAACCCTGGCTGCCACTGGCATCAGCGCCGACGTTCGCGTCAAGGACCTGACTGATGCACAGCTGGTTGAGCTGCGTGACTACATTGAAGGCAACTACAAGGTTGAGGGTGACCTTCGCCGCGAAGTAGCAGCAGATATCCGCCGCAAGGTTGAAATCGGCAGCTACGAAGGCCTGCGCCACCGCAAGGGCCTGCCCGTACGCGGACAGCGTACGAAGACCAACGCCCGTACCCGCAAGGGCCCGAAGCGCACCGTCGCCGGCAAGAAGAAGGCCCGTTAAAATCCCGCTCGGGATTAACGGACTTTTCCCCAATAACTTTCTGTAGGAGAAATAATGCCCCCGAAGACTCGTGGCGCGGTTCGCAAGCCGCGTAAGAAGGACAAGAAGAATATCGCGCTTGGCCAGGCGCACATCAAGAGCACGTTCAACAACACCATCGTTTCCATCACGGATCCGAGCGGCGCTGTTATCTCTTGGGCTTCCTCAGGTGAGGTTGGCTTCAAGGGCTCGCGTAAGTCCACCCCGTTCGCAGCCCAGATGGCTGCCGAAGCTGCTGCCAAGCGTGCCCAGGAGCACGGCATGCGCAAGGTTGACGTTTTCGTCAAGGGACCGGGTTCCGGACGCGAGACCGCGATCCGTTCGCTGCAGGCCGCAGGCCTCGAGGTTGGCTCCATCCAGGACGTCACCCCCGCTGCGCACAACGGCTGCCGCCCGCCGAAGCGCCGCCGCGTCTAAGGCTTCCGACGCCGCATGAGCTTGCCCGGACCGCTGATGGTCCGGGCAAGCCCAGCGCGTTAAGTCTTCAGACCGAATTTCCACCACCTGTGTTGCGTCATATAGCGGATGCTCGCCGAAAGGAAACCTAAGTGCTCATTGCACAGCGCCCCACCCTCTCCGAAGAGGTAGTCTCCGAAAACCGTTCGCGTTTCATCATTGAACCGCTGGAACCGGGCTTCGGCTACACCCTCGGAAACTCCCTCCGCCGTACCCTGCTCTCCTCCATCCCCGGTGCTGCTGTAACCAGCATCCGGATCGATGGCGTGCTGCACGAGTTCACCACGGTTCCGGGTGTCAAGGAAGATGTCACTGAGATCATCCTGAACATCAAGAGCCTCTCGGTTTCCTCCGAGCACGATGAGCCGGTTGTTGCGTACCTGCGCAAGCAGGGACCCGGAGTCGTCACCGCCGCGGACATCGCTCCGCCGGCCGGCGTCGAATTCCACAACCCGGATCTGCACATCGCCACGCTGAACTCGAAGGGCAAGTTCGAACTCGAACTGACCATCGAGCGCGGCCGCGGCTACGTTTCGGCAGCTCAGAACAAGTCCGGCGACGCAGAGATCGGCCGTATCCCGGTCGACTCCATCTACTCGCCGGTGCTGAAGGTTACTTTCCGCGTGGAAGCAACCCGTGTTGAGCAGCGCACCGACTTCGACAAGCTGATTGTCGACGTCGAGACCAAGCAGGCCATCGCCCCGCGCGATGCCGTCGCTTCCGCAGGCACCACCCTGGTGGAACTGTTCGGTCTGGCCCGTGAGCTGAACACCGCAGCTGAAGGTATCGAGATCGGCCCGTCGCCCACCGACGCTGCCCTGGCAGCCGACATGGCACTGCCGATCGAGGATCTGGACCTCACCGTCCGTTCCTACAACTGCCTCAAGCGTGAGGGCATCCACACCGTGGGTGAACTCGTTGCCCGCTCCGAGGCTGACCTGATGGACATCCGCAACTTCGGTGCCAAGTCCATTGACGAGGTCAAGGCAAAGCTGGTTGAACTGGGCCTGTCCCTCAAGGACTCGCCTCCCGGTTTTGACCTCGCAGCACGCGCCGCAGCAATCGAAGAGGACGACGCCGCCTTCGGCGACGACGAACTCTAAACCAGACCTTGGCCGGCGGGCAGGCACCATGGTGTGCACAGCCCACGGCTTCCATTTGAGGAGAAACAATTATGCCTACCCCCACTAAGGGTCCGCGCCTCGGAGGCGGCCCGGCTCACGAGCGCCTCATGCTCGCGAACCTGGCAGCATCCCTGTTCGAGCACAAGCGGATCACCACCACGGTGACCAAGGCCAAGCGCCTGAAGCCGTACGCAGAGCGCCTGGTCACCTTCGCCAAGCGTGGCGACCTCGCTTCCCGCCGCCGGGTCCTCGGCCTGATCAGCAACAAGGGCGTCGTCCACGAGCTGTTCACCGACATCGCCCAGGCAGTGGAGAACCGCGACGGCGGCTACACCCGCATCACCAAGATCGGCAACCGCAAGGGCGACAGCGCTCCCATGGCTGTCATCGAGCTGGTTCTTGAGCCGGTTTCCGCCAAGCAGGCCGTTGTAGCCGAGGCTACTTCCGCTGCGAAGCGCGACGCCGACAAGAAGGAAGCCGCTGCTGCTCCCGTTGCAGAAGAGGCTCCCGAGGCTGAGGCCGCTGAGGCTCCCGCCGCTGAAGAAGCTGCTGAGGCACCTGCCGCTGAAGAAGCTGCAACCGAAGAGGCTCCGGCCGCCGAGGAAGCACCCGAGGCTCCCGCAGCCGAGGAAAAGGACGCGAAGTAATTCGCTGATGTTCTTCGCATAGACTTGGGTCTATGAACGACCAAAAACCCGCGGCCCCCGTATTGGGGGGCGGCGGGTTTTTGCGTGTCCGGCTTGATGTGTCGTACGACGGCGGCCCCTTCAGCGGGTGGGCGCTGCAGCCGGGCCGGAGGACCGTCCAGGGCGTCCTGGAGGAAGCCCTGCACCTGCTGGTCCGGCGCCCTGTCCGCGTGACCGTGGCCGGGCGCACGGACGCCGGCGTTCACGCCCGCGGGCAGGTGGTCCACCTGGACCTGACGGAAGCCGAGTGGCAGGGACTGCCGCGGGGGCACGAACTCGATCCCGCCGTCGCCATGCTGCGCCGTGTCCGGGGTGCCTTGAGCCGGATCCTCGGCGACCTGACAGGCGCCGTTGAGGTGCACCGGATTTCGCTGGCGCCCGCGGGCTTTGACGCCCGCTTCTCCGCCCTCTGGCGCCGGTACAGCTACCGCATTGCGGACGGGCCCGCCCTGTGGGATCCGCTGGAACGCTACTTCACCCTTTGGCACAAGAACCCGCTGGACGTTGTGCTGCTCAACGAGGGCGCGTCCAAGCTGCTGGGGCTCCAGAACTTCCTGTCCTTCTGCAAGCCCCGGGAGGGCGCCACCACCATCCGTGAGCTGCAGCGTTTTGAGTTTGCGCGGGGGGAGGACGGCGTCATTGTTGCCACGGTGCAGGCCGACGCGTTCTGCCACAACATGGTCCGGGCCCTGATCGGGTCTGCGCTGTACGTGGGGGAGGGCGTCGAGGAACCCTGCTGGCTGCACGAGCGGCTCCTGGCGAAAAAGCGGGACGCTAAGTCGGTCCTCGCCGCGCCGCACCCGCTGGTGCTGGAGGAGGTCGCCTACCCGTCCGACGACGAATTGCTGGCCCGGGCAGAGCTGACCAGGGCGCTGCGCGAACACTAGAACGACGGCGGAGGGCCGTCCGCGGGCAGGGTGACCGTGAACGTGCTGCCCTTTCCCTGGCCGCTCTCGCAGCTGATGGTGCCGCCGTGCCCCTCCACGATCATCTTGGTGATGGAAAGTCCCAGCCCGGCCCCCGAGATTGAAGCGCGCTGGGCGGATTCCGTGCGGAAGAAGCGTTTGAACACCCTGGCGCTGTCCTCCCGGGACATTCCCATTCCGGTATCGCTGACGCTGAGCTGGACCCAGTCCTTGCCCGCGCGGGCGCTGATGCTCACCGTGCCGCCGTCGGGGGAGTACTTGATGGCGTTGGACACCAGGTTGTCCAGCGCCTGGCCTATCCGGAGCGGATCCGCGTAGGCCCACAGGGGCGAGGGCACGTCCGCGCTGAGCCGGATGTGGGCCCGCTCTGCCTGCGCCTGCGCCGACCCCAGGCTCGTCTCCACCAGGCTGGCGAGGTCCGTCCTTTTCGGATGCACATTCAGGGCAGTCGACGCCGACGCCGTCAGGTCCGCCACGAGGGCCAGCAGCCGTTCCGCGTTCCGCTGGACCACCCGCAGGCGGTGGGCCACCTGCGTCGGCAGGGCGCCGTCGTCGTCCAGCACGAGGTCTATGTTGCCGATGATGGAGTTGAGTGGCGTCTTGAACTCGTGGGACACATTCGAGACGAGCTCCTGGTTGGCGGCCAGCGCCTCCACCCAGCCGGTGACGTCGGTGTACACCACTACCGCGCCGTTGAAGCTGCCGTCCTCGCCCACCAGGGGCCTGGCGGCCGTGGACACGGCGCGCTGGTCCGCTCCCTCTCCGGCCCAGACCAGGTAGTCCGCGAAGGACTCCCCGGCGATGGCCCGGCTGATCGGGCGTTTCCCGGGCGGCAGCAGGGTGCGCCGGTCCTGCCCGAAGATCAGTTGGTGGCCCTGTCCCGGCAGGGCGTCGTCCGCGCCCGTTGCCTGGCGGAAATGCCGCTGCCGGTTGTTGGATACCAGCAGCTGCCCGGAACGGTCGACGGCGGCAATGCCCACGTCTGTGGCGTCCAGGACCGTCTGGAGAAGCTTTTCCCGCTCCCGGCTTTCGTGCAGCAGCGTCCGCAGTTCCCTGTCCTTCTGCGCCAGTTCCTGCTGCTGGAGCCGAAGGTGCACGCTGGCGAAGCGGATGGCGAGGGAGACGGACAGCATCATGAGGGGGAAGAGGATCACGGTGGTGATGTCTGAGGCGGTCAGAGCGGGGAAACGGCCGGCCAGTGACGGGACCATGATGAGCATGGTGCCGAAGAAACTCAGGACCAGGCTGCTCCGGGCCAGCATGCCCGAGGCCGAGAGCCAGATCACCGGGAAGACCGCCAGGACTGCCAGTCCCGGGAGCAGGGGAGCGGCTCCGTTCCGGAGCAGCCCGATGGCCAGGAAATCCAGGATCGGGACCAGCAGGTAGGGCCGGTGGGCCAGGCGCTCCCAGGGCACCAGGAGGCAGCCGAGGAACAGGGCGCCGTGAAGGAGGATGCCGGACAGGTAGACGGGGCTGTGCAGCAGGGTTGGCCAGGCGAAGGGAGTGGCCACGGCCAGCGCCGCCACGATCAACGTCAGCGGCAGTTGGCACAGGGCCACCTGCGCCCTTGGTCCGAGGCCACGGAAGAAGCGGGCAGATCCGCGCTGGAACAGGTGCTCAGCCACTGGTTGGATTCGGGTCCCGCGGCCTGGACCGGTCAGCCGGTCCGCGCGTGCGCTCGAATTCCTGCTGGCCACTCTTTGGCACGTCCTTTCGTCGCATAATCCACATGTCTTGTCATAGTAATTGACTTTCCAGATTGACTGCTGAAAAGGATGTGATCAGCTGGGCTTACTAGTAGCGTATAAATGGTTGGAGCGGGTATGGCATTGGCGCTGGGCTGATGGGGGGCCATGTCCGCCTGGCACAGGGATATCAATGGATGAACTTGGTGTGGCTGTAGTAATTGAAGACGATGCCGACGTACGCAACCTCCTTGAGGGAGTGCTGACCCAGGCAGGATTCGAAGTGCATACAGCGGTGGACGGACGTGCCGGCGTGGAAGTGGTCCGCAGCAAGCAGGCCAATGTCGTCACGCTGGATATCGGGCTTCCGGACATTGACGGGTTTGAAGTGTTGCGGCGGATCCGCCACTTCAGCAACGCCTACGTGGTGATGCTGACCGGCCGGACAGAGGAGCCGGACCTCTTGTCTGCGCTTAACGCCGGAGCTGACGACTACATCGCCAAACCCTTCCGGCCCAGGGAGCTGCGGGCGCGGGTGGCCGCCATGATGCGGCGGCCGAGGCATGAGATCAACGGCCAGAGGCCCGCGCCGGCATGGGGAGCGCCTGCCACGGCGGCCGCAGCGCCGGGCAGCCACGATTCGGCCGTCCTGCAGCATAACGGCCTGACTCTGAACCACCGCACCCGGACAGTGGAGATCAAAGGCGAACCGCTCGGGCTGACCCGCAGCGAATTCGACCTGCTCCACGTGCTGCTAAGGGGCGGCGGGGCGGTGTGCACCCGGGCTGACCTGGTGCGGGCTGTGCGCGGCGAGTTCTACGAGCATGACACGTACATCAGCGAAGCGGACGAGCGCGCCGTCGAAGTCCATGTGGGCAACCTGCGGCGCAAGCTCAAGGAGGACCAGCTGTCCCCGCGCTGGCTCCAGACGGTCCGCGGCGTGGGCTACCGGCTGGCCCCCAGCAGGCCGTTCGAGGACTAGGCGGGGTCAGTCGTTTTCCAGGATGTAGGTGGCCTGGAGTTCGGTGACCGTCTGCCCGCCGTCCTGGGCCACGCGTTCCATGAGCGCCCGGCCCTGGCCGAAGTCGCCCAGGCGGATCACGGACTCCAGCAGTTCCGCGAGTTTCGCCAGCCGCAGGCCGCCCACCATGGCGGACGTGATCTTGAGGCTGATGACGGCGTCCAGGGCGGAGGCTCTGTCCTGTCCGTCCACCGCCGCAGCCAGCCGGGCGTAGCGCTGGTCCCACATGGCGGCGTAGTCGCGGGCGAACCGCTGGGCGAGGCCGGAGCCGGCCAGCTCGTCCTCCAGCTCTTCAAGGACGGCTGCGTCAACGAGCGGCAAGAGACCGGCCGCTTCCTGTGGCCGTGCAGTCCCGGCGGCTGAAGAGATCCCTGGCTGCAGGGAGCCCGCAGCGGCGGCCTCGCGGCTGGTGCCGGGATCTTGACTGTGCATTGTTCAAGGCTACTTCCTGAAATTCTTCCGTTGTCCTATTTCGGGGGATCCTGTGGAAACCTTGAGCGATCTTTCAGCCGGGACTGCGTTGGCTTTACTGTCCGCTGAAAGTCACCACGGTATTAATGACGGCCGGTCCAAGAATGGCGATAAAGAGAACCGGGAATATGAAGAAAAGCAGCGGAAACAGGATCATCACCGGGAGTTTCATCGCCTTCTCCTCGGCCCGCTGGCGCCGCTTTACCCGCATCACCTTGGCCTGCACCCGCAGCACCCGGCTGATGGCAATGCCGTAGGTGTCCGCCTGGACCACGGCCTGCACAAAGCTGCGCAGCTCCGGAATGCTGGTCCGTTCGGCCAGGGCGGTATAGGACTCACGCCGGCTGCGGCCCACCTGCATGTCCTGCAGGGTCCGGACCAGTTCTTCAGCCAGCGGCCCCTTGCCGTTTTCCCCTGCACGGGCCATGGCGCCTTCGAAGCCGAGTCCCGCTTCCACGGAAATCAGCATCTGGTCCAGGGTGTTGGCCAGTTCCAGCTGCATGACCTTCTGGCGTTCCTGCCCCTTGCTGTAGAGCAGGAGGTCCGGGATGAAGTAGCCCAGGAACAGGACAAAGAGGCCGCAGAGCTTCATCAGCGGTGTGCTCCCGATAGCCGTCAGGTAGATGCCCACCGTGATGCCCGCCAGGCCTATCGCCAGCTTGGAGCCGAGGACCTTGCCCAGCGGCATCGAGGCCGGCCGGCCGGCGAGGGCAAGCAGCCGGTCAAGGAAGGCGACATACGCGGGGGGAGTGAGGAGCCGGCCGACGCCTTCAAGCATTCCGGGTTTGCCGGTGGCTGCGACCGTGACCGGCGCGGCGCCGCGGGCCAGGAGCTCGGTGGCTGCCAGGCGGCCCTGCTTGTCCACCGTCAGGACGGACCATGCCAGCCCGGCCAGGGGGACGCAGACCAGCAGGATGGAGAGGAGAACTGTCAGGTTCATGGCGTCCTCAGAACTTCAGGTCGATGATCTTGCGCATCCACAGCGCACCGATGGTCATGAGCACAAACGAAGCCCCGATCATGGCCCAGCCCAGGGGATGGGTGAACATGGAGTTCATGTAGTTCGGGCTCACAGCAAGCAGCATGGCCACAATGCCGAACGGCATGGCGATGAGGATGTAGGCGGAGAACTTGCCCTCGGCCGCCAGGGCTTTGATGTGGCCCTTGATTTCGGCGCGCTCCCGGATGGTTTCGTTAACCTGGTCCAGGACGTCGGCCAGGTTGCCGCCCACCTCGCGGTTGATCTGGATGGCCTGGGAGATCCAGACGAAATCCTCGTTCTTCATCCGGTCCGCGGTGTCGTTGAGGGCGGCCAGCAGGTCCCTGCCCAGGCTGGTCTCCGTGATCACGCGCCGCATTTCCTCCGACGTTGGCTTCTGTGATTCTGCCGCCGCAGCATCGATGGCGCGCAGGATGCTGTGCCCGGCGCGGAGGCCGCCGGACAGCAGCTGGAGGGTGTCGCCCAGCTGGCCGTCGAAGGTGGCCCGCCTTTTTCCGGCAAGGAATCCCAGGACGAGTTTGCCGGCCATCGGTGCCAGCAGTGCCAGGAGGAGCCCCACCAGGGGTCCCACGGCGACGGTGCCCACCAGCATCCCTACGCCTGCGCCGATTCCCACCAGCAGGAAGAACTCGGCCTGGCTGAGCCGGAGCCCGGCGTTTTCAAGCTCGGGCCGTGCAAAGAGGGGGATGTTCCGGCCGGCGAGGAGCCGCTCGAAGGACCGGACGGCGGAGAGCGCCAAACGCGTCAGGGAAGAGGGAGGTTCGGGATCAAAGGGACGACGGCGGTCCAGCGGCACGTCCGGCGCGCTTGGCAGCAGCACCGCGGCGCCGAACAGGGCCACGGCTGTGAGGAGGACGGCGGTTCCGGCAGCAAGGATCATGGCGTCCGTCACCGTCCGCCGTGGTTCTGGCCCGCCGCCGCCTGGGGTCCGGCGAAGACGCCGGGGGAGACGTGGATGCCCAGGTCCTCGAACCGGTCGATGAACCGGGGCCGGATGCCGGTGGCCACGGGCTTGCCGAGGAAGCGGCCGTGGGCGTCCACTCCGGCGGAGTAGTCGAAGACGAAGGCGTCCTGGAGGGTGACGATGTCCCCTTCCATGCCCTGGACTTCGGTGACGTGGGTGATGCGACGGGAGCCGTCACGGAGCCGGGAGATCTGGACGATGAGGTTGACGGCGGAGGCGATCTGTTCGCGGATGGCGCGCAGCGGCAGGTCCATGCCGGCCATCAGCACCAGGGTTTCGAGCCTGGCCACCGCGTCCCGGGGCGAGTTGGAGTGGACCGTTGAGAGGGAGCCGTCGTGGCCGGTGTTCATGGCCTGGAGCATGTCCAGCGATTCCCCGCCGCGGACCTCGCCCACCACAATCCGGTCCGGGCGCATGCGCAGCGAGTTCCGCAGCAGTTCGCGGATGGTCACTTCGCCCTTGCCCTCGGTGTTCGGCGGGCGGCTTTCGAGCCGGACCACGTGCTGCTGCTGGATCTGCAGTTCCACGGCGTCCTCGATGGTCACGATCCGTTCGTCCGCGGGCAGGAAGGAGGACAGGACGTTCAGGAGGGTGGTCTTGCCGGTGCCGGTACCGCCCGAAACGATGATGTTGAGCTTGGCCTTGACGCAGGCGTTGAGCAACTCGGCCATCTCGGGGGTGAGGGTGCCGAAGTCGATCAGGTTGCGGACAGTGAGGGGGACCTTGCTGAATTTACGGATGGTCAGTGAGGAGCCGCCCACGGCCAGCGGAGGGATGACCGCGTTGACGCGTGAGCCGTCCTCGAGGCGGGCGTCCACCAGCGGGGAGGACTCGTCGATGCGGCGGCCCACCTTGGAGACGATCCGCTCGATGACCTTGCGCAGGTGGTCCTCCGAGCTGAAGCGGGACTCCGTCAGGGTCAGCTTGCCCTTGCGTTCAACGTAGATCTGGTCCATCCGGTTGACCATGATCTCGGTGACGGCGGGATCGTCCAGCAGGCGTTGGAGGGGCCCGAAGCCCAGGACGTCGTCCGAAATATCCTGGACAAGCCGGGTGCGTTCCTCGGGCGTCAGCGGAACCTGTTCGGCGTCGATGATCCGGCTCAGTTCCTCCTTGGCCGTGCTCCGCAGCTCGTGCTCTGTGGCCGTTGCGTCGTTGAAGCGCGCGCCCATCCGCTCAAAAAGCGCGGTAGCCGCCCGGTGCTTCATGGCGGCGAACACATCCACGGACTGTGCCTTGGGCACTGAGGGAACTGAAGGCACAGGGGAGGCACCGGCGTCGGACGTTGGAACCACGACGGCGGGAGCGGCGGGCAGGTGCCGCGGCTCGCCCTCCCGGGTTCTGGCCGGGGCAGCCGCGGGACGCGGGGGCTCGAGCACGGCAACGCTGCTGCCGGCGGACTGGTTGCGGTCCTGGACCGCGCTGATCCGTTCGGAGAGTTTCATCAGATGACCACCCTTCGGTGCAGCTTCCGCTGGGTCTGGGTACGCCACGCCGGGTTAAAGCGCTCCACCAGCTGGCGGAGACTTTTGACGGCGGGGTCCTTTTTGGATTCCTGGAGGACGGGGATGCCACGGTTGGTGGACAGGGCCACGGCGCGGGACCGGGGAACGCTGACGTCCACCGGGGCGCCGATGGTGGACTCGACATCCCGGACGTTGAGGCCGGCCTTGGCGTCGGCCATGTTCAGGACCACGTGCCGGGATTCGGGCATGATCTCCAGCTGGCGGAGCACCTCGAGGCCCGAACGCAGGCCGCGGAGGCTGGGGATGTCCATGGCGCTGACCCACACGACGTCGGTGCACTGTTCCATGGCGGCGAGGCCGATTTCGGGCATGCCGGGGGCCGTGTCCAGGACGACGTACTGGAATTCCTGGGCAAGCTGTTCCAGCAGTCGGGTGACCTGCTCCGGCGTGATGTGGTCCGCGTCCACCGGGTTCGGCGGCGCGCACAGGGCGTAGATCCCGGCGGGGTGCACCGTGAGGAAGGCCTTGAGGACCAGGGAGTCCTGGGCTGCGGCGGGGGTGACGGCGTCCGTGACCGTGTGTTCGGGGTTGAGGTAGAGGCCGGAGGCGACGTCGCCGAACTGCAGGTCCAGGTCCACGATGACCACGCTCATGGGGGCGATCTGGCCCAGGCCGATGGCGATGTTCGTGGCGAGTGTGGTTTTGCCGACGCCGCCCTTGGGCGAGAAGACGCCGATGACCAGGCCCTTGCCGCCGTTGTCCGCCGCCTGTGTTTCGGGGCTCCGGTGCCGGGTGGCGAACGACTGGCAGGCGCGCTCCAGCAGCACACGGATCTCGGCGGCGTCCGCCTGCGGGCTGAGGATGTCCCTGATGCCGGCGCGCATGGCGTGGACCAGGAACGACGGGTCGATGTCGCTGACCAGCACCAGGCTGAGGCCGGGGAGCTGGACGTCGAAGACCTTGGCGAACCGCAGGGCCTCCTCGTAGGGGACATCCGGGCCGATGATCAGGACTTCGGGCTGCTCCTGGTTGAGGAGCGCGAACAGTTCGGCGGGGCCCGCGGGGAGGATGTCCGAGGCGATGGTCTGGACGGAGCCGCGGAGGCCATGGGCGACGGCGGCGCGCAGCTTCTGGTCGAACTCGCCGCTGGGGGAGAGGAGGACGAACCGGCTCACTTGTATACCACTTCCTTGCGTTCGATCCGGGGTCCGTTGTCCTGGGCGTCCAGGGGTTCCTTGGTGAGCCAGAGGCTGCCGTTGATTGACGTGAAGATGATCTTGGCGGCGTCGACGTCGCTGACGGCCACGGTCAGCATGAGGGAGCCTTCGGGGAGGGCTGTGTTCTCTTCGCCTTCGGCAGTCTCGGCGCTCGCCGCCCCTTGGACACCGGTGACGAGGACTTTGCGGAGGGTGAGCTGCGTGGTGGCGTCCTCCGCTCTGGCTTTGTAGGCGCCGTTGTCGAAGTTCAACGAGATGCCTACATGGTCTCCGACGTTGATCCGTCCGCCGACGACCCGCTGCGGCTCCAGCTGGAAGGAGACTTCCTGAAGTCCGGCGGGGACCTCAACAGCGCCCTGTTCTTTGAGGTCGGCCGGGGCAACGAGCCGCTCGTCCAGGAGCTGTTCGCCTGGGACGAGGTCCACTGCGCTGACGGTGTTGGCTTTTCCGTCCAGGGTGCTGAGGGCGCTGTCGGATTTTCCTGCTGCCGGGACCTTCTCGATGACCAGGGAAGCGGCCATGTCGTTGACCGGGGTGCCTGCCGGAATGGCGGTCTTGACCACCAGGACGTCCACGGGTTCGGTGGAGGCGAGGGCGCGCTGGTCGGCGCCGTTCGCGTAGAAGATGATGAGGAGGGCTCCCACGAGCGCCAGGGCAACCGCGGCCGTTCCGGCGAGCAGGCGAGACTTCACTTTCAGCTCCTGAATATTTGGGGTGGTGGCTAGAGGGTGGGGCGGGCGATGGTGGCGCCGTATTCGTCCACGGGTCCTAGGGTGTAGCCGTCGGCGAGGGAGACGTACTTGACGAAGCTGCCGATGACGCCGCGGCACTCACCTTTACATTCGGTGGCGGTGGTGACGCCCGTCGTCGTGGATCTTTCACTTCGGAATTCGTACGGTAGGCCGGTGCCGCCGCTGAATTTCCAGCCGGTGACTTTGAAAGCGGCGAAGGAGACAAGCCCGTAGATGGCGCCGGCGCCGGTCCCGGTGACCTTGTTGAACACCGGTAGGAGCACGATGACGTCCCGGCCGGCGGTGATGTCACTGGCCCAGCGGTTGAGTTCGGTAGCGCAGTTGCCCGGCGCATTGTTGCCGGGGTCGCTGCCGCCCTCGCTGACGGCGAGGTCGATGGTGCCGCCGCACTTTCCGGCGTCCTGGACCAGCCAGCCGAAGCCGCCCTGCACTGCCGCCCCGGACGGGCCGTAGTTGCAGTCGGCGTTGGCGTTCTTTCCGTGTTCCTGGAGGAGCTGGAGGCTGCCGCCGATGTTGTCCTTGACCTGGCAGATGGAGAATGCCAGGGGGAAAGCGGTGCGGCCGGCCTTGGGGCTTCCCCAGATGGCCGATGCCCGGGCACCCACTTCTTTGGTGGGAACGCCGAGGACGTCCGCGAAGAAGAGGGAGACGGAGTTGTCAGTGCCGCCTGGTTCCTTGGCGGAGGTGGTGACGCTGACTTTCCGTGCGGTTGTGTCGAGCTCGATGGTGTGCACTTTGCTCATGCCGTCCAGCGCGTTCTGGTTGGCCAGGCTGGTGGCGAGGGTGGACGTCGTGGAACACACCGGATCCGCTGCATTCCGTGCGCACTTCTGCGCCAGGGCAATAGCGGAGGCGTCGGCCCCATTCTGGAGCTGTGCACGCTCCGAGTAGATCACCCCGACGTCCACGGCGATGGCCACGAAGCCGAGGAGGGTCACCATGAGGATGGCGACGATGACGCTGATGGCGCCATTTTCGTTCGCTTTGTCCTGGGTCAGCCGCCGCACAGCATGACCCCTTTGCCGGTCATCGGGAAGGGGCCGGCAATGCCGGTGATGGTGGAGAGTTTGTACTTGATGGTGAGGGTCACCTGGGCGCCCGTGCTGCACGCGCTGGTGCTGAGCGTGATGTCCGAGGTGGGGATGGTGCTGCTGACGGATGCTGCCGCGTTCTGGGCGGCGGTCTTGGCTCCAGCCGGATCGTTGCCAATGGCCATGACCCGGACGCCGTCGCGGGCTGCGTTGGTGAGGGTGATCTGGGCGTTGTAGGCGCGGCCGAATTCGATGGTGCCCAGGACAAGCATCAAGAGGAGGGGCAGCAGGATCGCGAATTCGACGGCGGCTGCACCGCGTTCCGAATCGTGTGACACCTGCTGCACCTCCTCTAGGATGACTCGTGTTCTGTGCCTGCTTCTTTGAGGCGGTGCGGTTCCGATATGGGGGGCCGGAACCGGGGTCGAAAGATTTAGCCGCCTACAACCGGGGCGGCAGGGGCGAGCTCATTGTTGACGGAGTCGAAGAAGCCGTCGAGGGTGCCGCCCAGGGTGCTGACAGCAACGATGATGACGACTGCGATGAGGCCGACCATGATGCCGTATTCAACGGCGGTGGCACCCTTTTCTTCGTTGAGTCGGTTCTTGAGGTTGAAACCGAGGGTCTGAAGGGTAGCGATGAGAGAAAGCATTTGTACTCCTGAGCGAGACGGGGATGGCTGGCCCTGCACCAGCACTGAAACGAAGTTAGCAAGCAGATCTGCCACTAATCCCGGATCTTGAAGCATCCTGCGCAAAGGCTTTACACGGTGTATTTCTCCTGCGTTTTTGCTGGGTCCTTGCTGCGCTAACGCTGGATTTCTCAAGTCCGTGAACACACAAGCGGACCCCCTCGGTTCTGGGTGCCGAGGGGGTCCGGTATGTGGGGCGCCTGGCGGCGCTGCGGCGGGAAGACTATGGGATACCGAGAGCAGTCTTCACGCCAGTGGTGAGGAAGCCGAAAAACAAGTTGAGTGAGGTCCCGAACAGACCCACACCGGCGACAATCACCATTGCTATGAACCCAGTGAGGATGCTGTACTCCGTCGCGGTGGCGCCGCGTTCCTGGTCGCTCAGGCGGGTGAACCACGCGGCCACCCGGAGCACGATCACAGTCAGACGATTCATAATTCCTCCTAGGAAAAGGCGGCGACGATGTTCATGACGGCCGGCCCCAGCAGGATGATGAAGAGGGTCGGAAAAATAAAGAAGATAAGAGGAAAGAGGATCTTCACTGGAATCTTCATCGCGTGTTCCTCGGCCCGTTGCCGGCGCTTAAGCCTCATCTCGTGGGCCTGAACCTTCAATACCTTTGCGATGGCAATGCCGTACGCATCGGCTTGGACAATGGCCCGAATGAAGGAACGAAGGTCGGGTACGTCGACGCGATCAGACATTGCCAGGTAGGCCTCCTTGCGGGAACGTCCCACCTGCATATCCTGCAAAGTGCGGGTCATCTCATCCGCCAGCGGTCCGCTGCCATTTTGGGCGGTGCGGGCCATCGCAGCCTCGAATCCCAGGCCCGCCTGCACCGAGATCAGCATCTGGTCCAGGGTATTCGGCAGCTCCTGGCGAATTTTCGCCCTCCGCTTCTCAGCATTGGTGCGTACCAGTAGGTCCGGTGCGAAGTACCCGAACGCCAGCGCCGCGACAAGAACTGCAAAGCGTGCGGGTGCCGGTGAGGCGAGGAAGTTGAGGAGCCCAAGGACGCCGGCGCCGAGCGCCAGCGTTGGCTTCACAATCAGTAGCCGCTCCAGCGGCCAATCTTTTGGTCGGCCTACGGCCGCCAGCTGCTTGTCGAGCCAGGCAACGTAGCCTACTGGCGTGGCTTTGCGTGCAATAGCGCCGAACTCTGCCGCGAGGTTCTGCGGCGCCGCATTCCTTGCGCGCTGACCAAGATTGGCTTGGATGTTTCGCAAGGCAACCCTGTCAGTTGCCGCGACGGACCATACCAGGTACGTGATGGGCAGAATTATGGCCAGAATTGCCCCAAGCGCCATGGGTGACATGTCGACCCTCCTAGTACTTCGGTTTGATCAAGCGGCTGAGCCAGAGGCCGCCGGCTGTAAGCATCACAGCTGCGGCGCCAAGCATGAGGAATCCTGGGACCGTGCTAGTGAACGTCTTGGCGTACTGCGCGTTGATCAGGATCAGAGCGAAGAAAAGCACCACCGGGAGTCCCATGAGAACCGCCGCCGACATCTTTCCTTCTGCGCTGAGGGCTTTGACCTGGCGTCTGATCTGATTCCGATCCCGGATGGTCTCACCCACGTGGTCAAGCACTTCAGCAAGGTCACCGCCCACTTCCCGATGTATCTCGATGGCCTGGGAGATCCATGCAAAGTCCTCACTGCCCGTACGTGCGGAGACGTCGATCATGGACTCCCGAAGGTCCCGCCCGATCCTGGTTTCGTTGACGATTCGGCTAAGCTCCTCGGACATTGGAGCATCCGTCTCCCGAGCCGAAGCATCAATTGCCCGCATGAGGCTGTGCCCTGCCCGCATGCTCCCCGTCAGCATTTGCAGTGTGTCGGGGAGTTGCTCGTCGAACTTGCTCTTGCGGCGCGAGGTCAATACGGAAAGGTAAGCCATCATGCCGGCAGGTACGACTGCGATCATCAGAATCGCGAAGAACAGCCCACCCAAAAGGAATCCGAAGACGCTGCCAGCGACCGTGCCTGCACCCATCATGAGCAGGAAGTCGGCGGGTTGGGTTTTGAGGCCTGCCCGCTCGAGTTTCTCCCGGCTTACCAGGAAGTCGTTTTTTCCCTTCAGCTGCTTGTTAATTGCCCCCACCGCCGAATCGGTTAGGACGGTCAGCCTTGAGCTGGCGGAGACGACGTCCGGCCGACGCCGCGAGAGGGGGATCGCGTTTCCGGGCTTGAGGACGACGACGAACAGAACTGTCATCGCAGTAAGGATCATCAGCACGCCCACTAAGAACATCAGCATTGGGGCTTCGGGAGCTTCCATCACCGTCCCCTGACCGCTTGAGCGCCGAATACAGCGGGAGAGATCTTAATGCCGAGCTCCTCAAAACGGTCCGTGAAGCGTGGCCGCACCCCCGTGGGAATCGGCTTCCCCAGGAAACGTCCGTTGGCATCTATGCCGGCCGAGTAGTCGAAGACAAAGGCGTCCTGAAGCGTGACGATGTCTCCCTCCATTCCCTGGACCTCCGTGATGTGCGTTACCCGCCGGGATCCGTCACGAAGCCGCGAAATATGCACGATGAGGTTTACGGCTGATGCGATCTGCTCCCGGATGGCTCGAAGCGGAAGGTCCATACCCGCCATGAGGACCAAGGTCTCCAACCGGGCCACTGCATCCCTGGGGGAGTTCGCGTGGACGGTTGAGATCGAGCCATCGTGGCCCGTATTCATTGCCTGGAGCATGTCCAAAGACTCACCACCGCGGACTTCACCAACAACGATCCGGTCTGGCCTCATGCGAAGAGAGTTGCGCACCAAATCACGGATGGAAACTTCGCCCTTGCCTTCGATGTTTGCCGGCCGGCTCTCCAACCTGACGACGTGGTCCTGTTGGAGTTGCAGTTCAACCGCGTCCTCAATGGTGACGATGCGGTCCGTGGCCGGAATGAAGGATGAGAGAACGTTCAGCATCGTCGTCTTTCCGGTACCCGTACCGCCTGACACGATGATGTTCATCTTGGCGAGGACGCATGCCTGCAAGAGCTCTGCCATCTCAGGGGACAAGCTGCCAAAGCTGATCAGCTTTTGAACAGTCAGCGCCTCCCTGCCAAATTTTCGGATGGTGAGGGACGCGCCATTGACGGCCAGGGGCGGAATGATGGCGTTCACGCGTGAACCATCTGGCAGGCGGGCGTCCACGAGCGGCGACGACTCGTCGATCCGCCGGCCGATGCGCGTCACGATGCGTTCGATCACTCGCCGCAGCGCCTCTTCGGAACTGAACTTGGTATCCGTGAGGAACAAGTGGCCGTTACGCTCCACATAGATTTGGTCAGCCCGATTGACCATGATTTCCGTGACTGTAGGGTCGTCCAGATAACGCTGCATCGGCCCATGGCCCAAGACATCGTCGATGATTTCCCGGGTTAGCCGCTGGCGCTCGCCCTGTGACAGGGGGACCTGCTCTTCATCGACGACGGCTTTCAGTTCGTCTTTGACGAACTGGTGAAGCTCTGTTTCGTCCAAGGAGGAGTCGGTGATTCGCGATCCCAGCCGTTCGTACAGTGCTTGGCTGGCACGCTCTTTCAAACCCGACAAGGCTTCGCTGGCGTTTCCGGTGGTCACCTCCATCACAGCGGGGGCCTGAGCCTGCTGCGTCGCCTGCGCCTGCTGGATGGCGCCGAGTGTAGCTGGCTGTGGCTGTGATGGGGAAGAGGCCGGCACCTCAAGGCCGCCGACTTCGTCGCCGCGCAACTTCGCGAATCGATGTGAGAGAGTCACTGGACTACCGCCCTTCTGTGCAGCTTCTTGCGTGGAGCCTCCCAGTTCGGTTTGAAGCGCTCCACCAGCTGCCTGAGGCCTTTCGCTGCCGGGTCCCTACTCCCGTCCTGCAGTAGGGGAACGCCTTTGTTAGTGGAGAAGGGGACATTCCTGGAACGGGGAAGGACTATGTCTACCGGAGCACCGATTGTCGCTTCTACGTCCTGAACCGTGAGGCCGGTCTTGCGATCGGCCATGTTGAGGATCACGTGTCGGTGATCTGGGAGCAGGTCAAGCTCCGAAAGAATCTGGAACCCCGTTCGCAAACCCCGAATGCTCGGAATGTCCATGCCGCAAACCCAAACAGCATCTGTTGCTTGTTCCAGGGTTGCGAGGACGTGTTCACCAAGCCCTGGAGCCGTATCCACCACTACGTACTGGAATTCGGCGCGGAGCTGGCGCAAGAGGTGACTGATGTGTTCGCCGCTAATCCTGTCCATATCAATGGGGTTGCGGGGGGCACAGAGGACGTAGATGTTGCCGGCGTGCAGCGTCAGGTAAGTCTTGAGGACCATGGCATCTTGGCTCGCCGCGCCAACAACTGCGTCCGTAATAGTGAAGTCGGGCTCCAACATGAGACCACTGCCGATGTCACCGAACTGGAGATCCAGATCCACCACAACGACGCTCATGGGAGCGATTTGTCCCAGACCGATGGCAAGGTTGCTGGCGATCGTTGTTTTGCCAACGCCACCCTTGGGCGACATGACGGCGATAACCCGGCCTCCCTCGGTAGTGGGACGTTCCGCCGTGTTGGGACTCAGTCCGCGTCGACGACCAGCCGCAGCAAGGCTTGCGCGTTCCACCAACGCCCTCACCTGGTCCATGTCGGCCGAGGGCGGAAGGAGATCCCGGATGCCGGAACGCATGGCGTTCAGTGCCAGCTCGCCGTCGTCGTCCGCAGCCAAAACAATGCTAATTTCGGGGTACTGCAGGTCCAAGATGGCTGCGAACTTCAGTGCCTCATCCTGGGGCAGCCCGGGGCCAAGGATCAGGACCTCGGGCGGTTCGCCGGCTTGCTGCCGAAGGATGTCCTCCGGGGATTCGGGCAGGTAAGCCGCCTGGAAGTACTGAAGCGATCCACTCAAGGGGGCTACGGAAGCCCGAACTTTGCGTTCATAATCTACGGAGGGTGAGATCAAAATGAAGCGGCTCATCGGAATACCTTTGTCTGGTTGACGACTCCGCTGGTGCCCTCGGTGGCGCTCGCCGGCTCTTTCGAGAGGTAGATCTTCCCGAATTCCGCGGCGTACACCAGTTTTTCAGCATCAACGGCGTTCCTGGCGAATGTGATCAGGTAGGAGTCGCTTGAAGTCTGCTTAGCCTGGCTGTCTGCATTGAGGGCGCCCTGCGAGCTGGCTTGCGTCGCCTCCCCCTGGGTCTGCGCTGCCTGGCCTGAGCTGAACTGGACCGCCGTCACAAGGACTTTGTGGAAAGTCAGCTGAGTCCCGCTGCCACCCTCCGCTTCAGCTCCGCCAGCGTCGCCGAGCGAAATGAAGACCCCCACTGTGTCGCCGGCTTGTATCTTGCCGCCAACGACCCGGTCGATGCTGAGGCGAACTGTGATTTCCTGTAGTCCTTCGGGAACCTCCACCCGGGCGGGTCCCAGGAACGCGTTTGCGTCCACCATGCGGCTGTTGAGCAGTTGTTCTCCAGGCTGCAGGGCAACGGCCGTTACTTTCGAGCCAAGAGATCCCAGGTCGTCAACAACGCCTTCGGCCACCGCTGTCCGCGGAACAGTCTTCGTGATGAGGTACTGGCCGAGTTGGCTGGCCGGAGTGCCAGCCGCCACCTCCTGCTTTACCACTAGGACGTCGTCCGTTTCTGTGTTGGCAAGAGCCCGGCGATCGGCCCCTTGCACGTAGTTGAAGAGAAGGACAGTGCCTATGATTGCGACAACCAATGCGGCGATGCCTCCCAGTAGGCGTGCTTTCATAACTTTCCCCTTTTGTGGATTTCTACTTCACGAGGTGTGGTGGCAGTTCGGCGCCTCCGCCGGAATAACCGCCACCGCCGTATAACGCCGGATCGGCGACCCAGCTGACAAACTTTCCCCGAACTCCGCGGTTCGTTCCCCCGAGGCCCGTTTGATCGCCCCCAGTTGATCCAGGAAAGCTGTAGCCCAAGAGCAGGAAGGCTGCATAGCCTTTGATGTAATACTTCGCGTTAGCGCCCGTTCCTACGACGGATGAGAAGACAGGAAACAGGATTACCTGGTTCAGGTACGTAGGTATGAGGTCCTTGCATTCCGATGGGAAACTTAGGCCCGTTTTTGATATTGCGTACGGATCTACAACACCGGCTGTCGTCGTGTCATCCGGATGCACGGTTGCCTCGCATTCGCCGGAATCCGGGATGAGCCATTCGAAGCCGCCCGGGATTGGCGCTCCCGAAGGACTGTCGCTCACACAGCTTTCGCTGCCGTGCGTGAGGATTGTGTGGATGGCTCCGTCTACGTCGAACTGACACGGCGCGAAGGTCAGCGGCAGAGCTGCGGGACCGGATCCTGGCGAACCCCAAGCAGCCGTTGAGGTCGCTCCGACCGTCACGGGCCCCGCGTTGAGGGCACTGGCAAACATCTTTGTCAGGAAGCTAGAGGACCCGCTTTTGGTTGACGTAGTTACAGTCACCTGCCCGGCGACACTAAGGTCGACTGTGGCATCACTTAGACCGTCGTTGGAGTTGGCGTTGGCCAAAGGGCCAGCCAGCGAAGTTGTGCAAGGCCCGGGGTCACAACTCTCTGCGACAGCCAGCGCCCCGGCGTCGGCGCCATTCTGAAGTTGCGCCCGTTCCGCATATATCTGGCCAACATCGACGGCTACGGCACCAACTCCAATGAGCACCACCATCATGACAGCAACTGTCACTCCCGCGGCGCCCTGTTCATCTGGCTCAGGAAACTTATATTTTGAAGTTAGCCACCGCATTGCATGGCTCCTTTACCTGTCAGGGTCAATGAGGACCCGAAAAACCCCGTGAGCGAGGTACCGGTGTAAGTCACGGTGACAGTCGCGTTTGGAGCGGGCGTGGTGGCAGGGCAACCTGCCGCGGAATAGTCGAACGTCAGCAGGCCGGTGTTAATCGAAGGAGCACCGGCTTTGCCGGCAGCCGTTGCTTGCGCTGAGTCCTTCGTGATGGCCATAGTCCTGGCTGCCTCGCGAGACGCTTGCGTCACCGACACTTGAATGTTGTAGGCGTTTGCGAACTCAACGATGGCGATGATCAAAGCGAGGAGGATCGGAGCAATGAGAGCGAATTCGACGGCCACCGCACCTCGTTCTTCATCCGGCGGACTGCTGTGCCTGCGTTTCAAAGGAACCCCTTGGACTAATTTCGGCTGAGATGAGTACGGTGTGCCGCGCAATATGGCGCGGCACACCGTGAACTTTTGGACTACCAGGTGCCGACCGTGGTGCCCAGGGTGCTGAACCACTTGTCCAGCTCTCCGCCGAAGAATCCGACGCCGGCGACAAGGACAAGGGCAATAAGTCCTACCAGCAGTGAGTACTCCGTCGCAGTTGCGCCCTTCTCGGATTCGAAGCGCTCCTTGATACCGGCGATGAAAGCAGTCATTGAGACCATGAGAGAAGTCATTGTAATTTCCTTAAATTCGGTGAAATTGGATTTGTTTGATTTCAACGAATTTCCAGCTGCCCCCATAATTCCCTAGCGGCTGGACTTCGCTAATAAGAGATTGTCATTCGGGGGGTGAGGGCAACAATGCGTAGTGGTACTCGACTTTTTCAAGGTGCGCCAAAAGTACGTACTCGAAAGTGGGCGACAGTACTCAGGCAGGTATGCGAGTACATGGGTCCGCTACTTGGAGGGCGGTGTTTGTGAGGAGGGGCAAAGCCTAAAGGTTCCCAGAGCCCGGTTACCGGAGGAAGAGCAAGGTGCCCGCCAAGGCGCCGAGCATGGAGGGCCCGTGAGCTACTTCCGTGGCTTCTTTCCGGCCTTTTTTGCTCAGGACTGCGACTGTAACAAGGCCGTTAAAGATGAAGCAGAGGAGACCGCCGTACAGCAGTTGGCCCCAGCCTAGGTACCCGAGGTACAGGCCCACTGGTGCAGCGAGCTTTACGTCGCCCATTCCGATGGCGCCGGGGGAGATAAGGCCCAGGATAAGGTAACCGGCAAACAAAATCAGGGCTCCTAGTACCGAGCGAAGCAGGTTATCGGCCTGCAGGTTAAGCAGCCCTGGCATTAGCAAGAGAAAGAAGCCGCCGGCGAGAAGTATGAGTACGAGCGGGTTGGGCAGCAGATGCAGCGCGATATCGATCCGCGACAGCTGAACGCCGATGACCGCCAGAAAAATAAATGCGGGGAGAGAAAGATCCATTCCTAGCCGCCAAGTAAAGGCGCCGCACAGAATGCCGGTAAGTACCGCCGTCGTAATCCTTATGGGTGCGGTATTACGACAGCCCAGCCGCGGAAGCCGCCGTGCAATAGCGCTTTCGGTAAGAGGAGATAAGGCCAGACCTAAGAGGGTGGCTGAGACGACCAGGAGCAACCCGGCGGAACCGTCCATTCCTGATGCAACCACGCGACCCCCTGCGTCCGTCAGGCCGGCAGGCACTTGGGCAACCTCCGGCTCCCCCATTTTGACCCTGAAGCCCTTAACACGCTAATCTTGGGAGTCGTTGTGCGTGTCCTATTCCGATGGTGCGTGCCCGCTTGAGAATCCGGTTGCAGGATAACTACTCAACGTGCACATTCGGAACCACAGGATGACTGGTTACATAGAGCCCTCACCTCTGTTCCGGTAGCGCGCAGATAGTAGGTGCACGAGCTAGTGACACCTAAACAAGAACGCCAGAACAAGAACGAGGCAAACACCGTGCGTACGTACACCCCGAAGCCCGGCGATATCAACCGCCAGTGGCACGTCATTGACGCCACAGACGTTGTCCTTGGTCGTCTCGCGAGCCAGACCGCAATCCTGCTGCGCGGCAAGCACAAGGCCACCTTTGCGTCCCACATGGACATGGGCGACTTCGTCATCATCATCAACGCCGAAAAGGTTGCCCTCACCGGCGCCAAGCTGGAGCAGAAGCGCGCATACCGCCACTCCGGCTACCCGGGCGGCCTGACCTCCGTCAACTACGCGGAACTCCTGGAATCCAACCCGGTCCGCGCCGTGGAGAAGGCCATCAAGGGCATGCTCCCGAAGAACTCCCTCGCTGCCCAGCAGCTGGGCAAGCTGAAGGTATACCGCGGTGCTGAGCACCCGCACGCCGCCCAGCAGCCCAAGACTTTCGAAATCACCCAGGTCGCCCAGTAGTCCTGGCCACCAAACAACTTATCTATACAAGGAGAATCGTGGCTCAGAACGAAGAGACCACCGAAGCCGTTGAGGCTGAGGAAACCCTGACCAGCTACACCTCTGAAAGCTCAGCTGCTGACGCCGCTGCGCCGAAGAAGGAGCGCCCGGCCCTGACCGTTGCCGGTGCAGCTGTTGGCCGCCGCAAGGAAGCCGTTGCACGTGTTCGCGTCGTCCCCGGCTCCGGTAAGTGGACCATCAACGGCCGTGCGCTGGACAACTACTTCCCGAACAAGCTGCACCAGCAGGACGTCAACGAGCCCTTCAAGATCCTTGATCTCGAAGGCGCCTACGATGTCATCGCCCGCATCCACGGCGGCGGCATCTCCGGCCAGGCCGGCGCACTGCGCCTCGGCATCGCCCGTTCGCTGAACGAGATCGACGTCGAGAACAACCGCGCCACCCTGAAGAAGGCCGGTTACCTGTCTCGCGACGCCCGCGTTATCGAGCGTAAGAAGGCCGGTCTCAAGAAGGCCCGCAAGGCTCAGCAGTACTCCAAGCGCTAACCCCCGCTTACACAGAAGCCCGTCCCGCCATTGGCGGGGCGGGCTTTTGTGCGTGTTGTCTGTCAGTCTTTGAGAAGCCGATAAACGGTAGTGTTCCCGAGGCGTTCGGGGGAGTAGTTTCTGTGCACCCAGCGGGAGATGGCACTGGACGTCCACTCAGCCTCCTGGACTTCGATCAAAGCTTCCTGTTCGACGAAGTAGCATATTTCTCCGCCCGCGACTTTTTCCTGAAATTCTTCAAGCGTCGGGGACGGGTCGTGCCCAGCAAAGCCGCCTATCGGCATGACAGGCCGTACTGACTCAAGCTGGAGGCGCGCAGCGGTTTGGGCTGCGTAAGTAGCCGCAGCCCAAGTGCAGTCCTGTGTTCCGTTCAGGGCATCTACAAGTGGCCTGTCTGGTAAACGCCCGAGAACTAGGTCGTGGGCCCACACCGGATCGTTTTCATTTAGCCTCTTCAAGAAGTGACTGATGCCAGTTGGGTTTTTCGTTACCATCCCCGAGAGTGGGTTGGAGCCACTGAATCCGAGCGTCACATTGTGAATAGAGGTAGCTGTTGGTCCAAACAGCAACGACACCGCAAGGAGGCCTGCTGCGGCTGATTCAATCTTGCGTGCCGGTGGCTCGATGACCAACGCGGCGGTGGCCGTGATTCCAACTCCGAGGACAGCAGAGGGAAGCCACTCGGGCCAGCCACTGGTTCCTGACATTATCAGCCAGGTTGTGAGTAGGCCCACGAGGGCTAACGTGGCCCCGACTATGCGGAGCCGAACCGACTTGCGGTTGACGATGAGGTTGTCCAAAGTGACGCTCAAGACTATGGCTAGAGGCGGTGCAAGCGCGGCTGTGTAGTAAGTGTGGATTTGGTTCCCCATAAAGCTGAGGAGAGCAAATGCAGTACACATCCAGACCACGGCTGCCAAGGACAAGGCACTTAGTACAGGTGTTCTATAGAAGTCTTTCCAGCGGAAGGCGAGCATGAATACCGCCAGAATTCCCACGAAGAGGAACCAAGTAGCTTCCTGGTTGTAGTTCACGTTCAGCAGTCTGAAGAGGCCGGCATCACTAGCAACGGAGCTGTACTCGCTGGGTGCTTGCATGACTCTTGGAGTTGTCTCACCTCCAGAGATCCTCTCCACGCCGTTATAAGCAAAGGTGAGTTCAAGCACGCTGTTTGAGGGGGAACCTCCCACATAGGGCCGGACATCCGCGGGAATTTGATCCACGATTGTCATCCACAAACCGCCGGTGACTATCAATGCGCCCGTGCCCGCCGCTGCCGTTGCTAAGCGCTTCGGCCAAATTTGAGGGCTCAACAGTAAAAAGGCCAAACCCAAGGCGGGAACATTCAGCAGTCCTTGCAGTTGTTTAGTCATGAAGGCCAACCCTAAAAGGACTCCAGCTATCACGAAGAACCGCCCCTGCCCGGATTCAATGCTGCGCATTACGCACCAAAAAGCGGACACCATGAGCAGCAACATGAGGGGATCGGGATTGTTGTAGCGCGACATGAGGGTGATTATTGGTGTCGTGAAGAACACGGCTGCTCCGAAGAGTGAAGCCACAGCCGAGACGCGTCGCCTTAGGATCAAGTAGATCAGCAGTGTTGTCCCAACGCCCATGACAACTTGAGGTAGCAAGATGGCCGTAGGGCTGAAGCCGAATAGCCGTACAGATAGCCCCATGACCCAGAGGCTTAGTGGCGGCTTGTCGACCGTAATCGAATTTCCCCAATCGGAGGATCCGAAAAAGAACGCCTTGGGATCCATCATTCCGGATTGCACGGCAGCACTGTAGTAGTTGTTCGCGAAACCGTTTGTACCCAAGTTCCAGCCGTATAGCACCGCATTAAGAGCTAATAACGAAAGTAAAGTCGGACGTTCCCAGACAGGATCCTGCCGATGTCCCCGCCATAAGCTAATTACGGGGGTCCAATAGCCCGCGCCGACGCCGGTGAAAGAGGCTCGTGATCGGGATCTCCGTCGCCTAATTTCTGAGGTCGTAGAGTTGGACACCGTCGACCACCTGCTTCCTGAAGTGGCTGCGGACCCATTCGGTAATGCTGAGTGTCTCCGAACTTAGTTCTCCACGGTCCAGCAGGTCCTGCTGCCAGATAAAGTACCCAATTTGGCCTTTTGACACCAGGCGCTGAAACTGTTCCAAAGTGGGTGCGGGATCGGTCCCAAGCCAACCACCCAAAGGGATGACAGGGCGGCCGGAATCGATCTGGTAGAGGGCAGCGTTCTGTGCAGAATAGGTGGCAGCCGCCCACTTCTGGGCGGCGGTGTCTTTGCGGAGAAGATCAACGACCGCAGGAGAAGGCAGTGCTCCCATGGCTGTTTGCTGCGCCCAGGGAGGTTGCCCTGCTTTGACGGAAACCATGAGCTGAGACATCGAGGTCGCGTCATTGCCCAACGGCCCGGACTGCGGATTGGTCCCTTTTTGGGGGGTAGCCAGGGTGTATAGATTGACTGCAAGAGGTGCCAACAGGAGGCAGAGCGTGACGGCACCTGCAGAAAAGAAACGGGGAAGACCAGATCGGGTCGGCAAGAACCAAGTGAGAGCTGCTACCAGGCCCAACCCCACCAGGACAGCGTAAACCCACGTCGGCCACTGATCGCTATACTGCATCACCCTCAAAGCCATGTAGGTCGATGCGCCGACAAGCAGAGCGCCAAGTAGGCGGAGTGCCGGACGGTGACGAAGATGCCACAGGCCAGACAATCCTATGGCCACTATAAGAGCCATCGGCGCGCCCAACGCGTACGTGTAATAGGTATGAATCATGGTGCCCATAAAGCAGAGCACCAAAAAAACCGTGGCGAACCAAGCCGATGCAACCACTGCAAGATTTCGCTGTTGACTGGAGAAGTCGAGTGACCTGAACAGAACCACAACAATGAGGCAGCAAACGATAGCGGTGAACAGCAACCAGCCAATCTCTGGCGCAAAGTTGCCGTTGAATATGCGTCGAATGCCCCCGTCGTACGGGGCCGTCTCGTCCGCCGCCGTGGCTCGTCCCCCCTCGGCGTTCAATGGAATGTGAATGAAACGAGCCAACCCGTTGTAGTTCAGTGTGAGTTCTAGGGCGCTGTTAGTTGTTGAACCCCCTATGAAAGGCCGCTCGGCGGCAGGAGTTAGATCCGCTGCGACCAACCATGCGCCACCTGTTGCAACGAACATGCCAGCTGACATCAAGAGCTGGTGTGTGCGCTGCCAGAGCCGACCGTTGCTGAACACCATCACTGCCGCGCAGAGGGCTGGAACCACCAATAGGGCCTGAACCTGCTTGGCCATGAATGCCAGCCCCAGGAGGAACCCTGCCAAGGCGAAGGTCCGCAGCCGGCCGGACTCCATGGCTTTGAGTGTCACAAGGACGCAAGCCACGGTTAGAAGCCCCATCAGCGGTTCTGGGTTGTTGAAACGGGACATTAGGACCACCACAGGGGTTGTGGCATAAACAGCGGCGCCGAAGAGAGCCGTTCGTGGGCCAAAACCACGTCGAATTACCCTGTAGATCAAGTAGCTGGTAGTAACACCCATCAATGCCTGAGGCACAAGTATGCTCCAGCTGCTGAGGCCAAAGAGCCGCACGGAGAGAGACATGACCCAGATGCTGAGAGGGGTCTTGTCAACGGTGATGAGGTTGCCCCATTCAAAGGACCCGAAGAAGAATGCCTTCCAATCCTGTGAGCCGGCTTGCGCTGCAGCTGAGTAGTAAGGGTTTGCCCATCCGTTGGCGTCCAGTCCCCACAGGAACAGCACGGCTGTGCCGCCGAGTAGGGCCAAGAGCGCGGGCCGCTCCCACTGTTCGTCTTGTTCCGGACCGCGCACGAACCTGCACACCAGCGAGAAGATGTAATGAGCTGGCGTGGCTGCTTTCCCGCGTCCTGGCCTTATGCCCCCCAGGTGCTCTGCATCCTTCGCTGCGGGGCCGTCGAGAACCGCGCTCACAGGACGCGTCCGGTCGGCGCAAGGCTGGACGAAACCGAGACTCTGGAACGACCGTCAATGCGCCGCACCCGGAACACCCAGAGCCGGAGGAGGACAAACCGCATCAGAGTGGCAAAGATATTGGCGGCTGTCAGCGTCAAAAGTTCCAGATTTGGGGCCGCGTCAGGGCTCGCTGCATGGAGAATCAGCAACGACGAGGACGTTATGGTCCAAGCCAGTAGAAAAACGATCAAGCCCTGAAACTGTTGTGTGAACAACTTCGCAGGGCCACTTATCCCGAAGGTGAACCTGCGGTTCGCGGCAGTGTTGCCCACAGCCGTCAGAAGGAGGGCCAGGAAGTTGGCCTCCTGCGCCCCGAAGGGGCCTTGGAAAATGAGGTAAAGCAAGGCGAAAGCAAGCGTGGAGACAGCCCCCACCAGTCCAAAACGAAGAACCTGGCCAAAGAAGCTGGGTCGGCCCGACGGCACTATTGGACGGCGACCCAACTCGGCGTATATCGCCGCTACCGGAATTACCCCTTTCACCAGAGAACCGGCGACACGCACCATGCCCCGCAAATCGTCGAGAGCGGTCTGCTTAATGTCAACACGGCTGTCCGGGTCATCCACCCAATCGACAGGAATTTCATGTATGCGCAGTCCGGAGCGCTCGGCAATGATCAGGAGCTCCGTATCAAAGAACCACCCGTTGTCCTCCACATGGGGGAGGAGGCGCTTCGCAACGTCAGCGCGGATCGCTTTGAAACCGCACTGGGCATCCGAGAAACGTACCTGCATGGTCCGCCGGAGAAGGAAGTTGTAGGACCTTGAAATGAATTCGCGTTTGGGACCCCTGCTTACACGGGAACTTTGGCCCAGACGAGTGCCAATAGAAATGTCGGAATGCCCGGACAACAACGGAGCGACCAAGGGCAGCAGCGCGGCCAGATCTGTGGAAAGGTCCACGTCCAGATAAGCAAGGACCTTCGCGTCGGAAGCGCCCCAGGCATCCCTCAGGGCGTATCCGCGCCCTTTGACGTCAAGGCGGCGATACTCAACATTCGGCATGTGCTCGCTGAGTCGAGCGGCAATCACCGGAGTCCGATCGGTGCTTGCATTATCGGCGATGGTTATTTTCCACGTCGACGGCATTTCGTGCGTCAAGTATTCGGCGAGCCTTGTGATGCTGTTTTCGAGTACCGCTTCCTCGTTAAAGACCGGTACAACAATTTCGAGCGCCAAGCCCCCATAGCTAGGTGTCATGCATTGGATCGTAGGGGTGCCGAAATAGCCATGGCGAGGCTTTTGGGGAAAGACAGGTAACAACGAAAAGAACCAAGTAGTCCCAGTAATTGCCCTTGCTGGAACGCAGGTACTCACCAAGTAGAAGCAGTCTGGACTGCCGGGCTACGCAGGTGCTGCGCTGCCCATCCTCTAGACTTGACCGGTGTCTAGATTATTTGGAACTGATGGTGTCCGGGGCCTGGCGAACGGTCTGTTGACGGCGGAGCTGGCAATGCAGCTGGCCCAGGCGGCCGCCGTCGTGCTCGGCCACGACCGCAACTCCAACGGAACGCGGCCCCGCGCCGTGGTGGCCCGTGACCCGCGCGCCAGCGGCGAATTCATCGCCGCCGCCGTGGAGGCCGGGCTGTCCAGCTCCGGCATTGACGTCTACGACGCCGGCGTCCTCCCCACGCCCGCGGCGGCCTACCTGGTTGCAGACCTGGACGCGGATTTCGGCGTGATGATCTCCGCCTCCCACAACCCCGCACCGGACAACGGCATCAAGTTTTTCGCCCGCGGCGGCCAGAAACTCCCGGATGACGTCGAGGACGCCATTGAGGCCCAGATGTCCAAGGAAGCGGTGCGCCCGGTCGGCTCGGACGTGGGCCGCATCCAGCGCTTCTCCGACGCCGAGGACCGCTACATCGTCCACCTCCTGGGCACCCTCCCGCACAACCTGGAGGGCATCCGGGTGGTCCTGGACTGCGCCCACGGTGCCGCCAGCGGCTGCTCGCCCCAGGTGTTCAAGGACGCCGGCGCAGACGTCATCGTCATCGGGGCTGAACCGGACGGCCACAACATCAACGACGGCGTCGGCTCCACCCACCTTGGCCCGCTCAAGGAGGCTGTGCTGAAGTACGGCGCCAACCTGGGAATTGCCCACGACGGCGACGCCGACCGCTGCCTCGCCGTGGACCACGAGGGCAACGTGGTGGACGGCGACCAGATCATGGCCATCCTCGCCGTTGCCTTGAAAAAGTCCGGAAAGCTTAAGGACGACGTCCTGGTGGCCACCGTCATGAGCAACCTCGGCCTGAAGATCGCCCTCCGCCAGGCCGGTATCACCATCCGCGAAACGGCAGTGGGGGACCGCTACGTGCTGGAAGAGATGCGCGACGGCGGCTTCAACCTTGGCGGGGAACAGTCCGGCCATGTGATCTTCGCCGACTACGCCACCACCGGCGATGGCGTCCTCACAGGACTGCAGCTCGCCGCCCAGATCGCCCTGACCGGAAAGCCGCTCAAGGAACTCGCCACGGTGATGACCAAGCTTCCCCAGGTCCTCATCAACGTCAAGGGCGTGGACCGCACCAGGGCGGGAAGCAACGAGGTCCTCGCCCAGGCCGTGGCGGCAGCGGAAGCCGCACTGGGCGACACCGGTCGTGTCCTGCTCCGCCCTTCCGGCACGGAACCCGTAGTGCGCGTAATGGTGGAGGCCGCGGACGAAGAAACCGCCCACTCCATCGCCGAGCACCTGGCCCAAGTGGTCCGCGCCGAACTCGCCCTGGAACTGGTCAGCGAGTAACCAGCAAACAAAAAAGTGGCCCGTTTCCGGGAAGGAAACGGGCCACTTTCGGTGATGAAGGTTTAGGAACGGCTCTTCAGCGCGTCCCGGATCTCGGTGAGCAGGGCGATCTGCGGATCCTCGTCCGCTTCTTCCTTGACGTCGGTGTTAATTCCCAGCCTGCGGTTGCGGCGTTCGATCATGTGGTTCATGGGCATGATGACCACGAAGTAGATCGCGGCGGCGATCAGCACGAACGAGATGATGGAGGAGATGACCTGTCCATACAGGAACCCCTCCCACTGCATCTCCTCGATGCCTTTCGCCTGGAAAAGGAGCCCGATCAGGGGTGTGAGCAGGCCCTCGACAATGGAGGTCACGACAGCGCCAAAAGCGGCACCCATCACGACGGCGACGGCAAGGTCTACGACGTTGCCCTTCATGATGAAATTCTTGAATCCTGTCAACATACGGACCAAGCTAGCGCACCCGGGTGAGCCGAACGTGACAGCCAAGTAAATTAGTTGTCCGTGTCGCGAACTAAGCCAGCCTGCCGATCGTACCGCCGGGGCGTGCGCACAGCCCTACGGATACGCCGGAGCCGGCTCCACGCCGAAATACTCCTCCACCGTGTTGATGCCCCGGTTCACCATGTCCGTGGCCGCCTCCACCCCGATGTACCGCAGGTGCCACGGCTCGTAGTAGTAGCCCGTGATCGGGTGGAACATCCACGGGTACCGCACCACGAACCCGAACCGGTGCCCATTCGCCTTGGCCCAGACGGCCGAGGGCTGGTCCGCGAAGCACGGCTGGAACCCGCAGGCGCCGTT
Source organism: Pseudarthrobacter sp. NCCP-2145 (assembly GCF_023708005.1). Classification (NCBI taxonomy): domain Bacteria; kingdom Bacillati; phylum Actinomycetota; class Actinomycetes; order Micrococcales; family Micrococcaceae; genus Pseudarthrobacter; species Pseudarthrobacter sp. NCCP-2145. The sequence goes on from NZ_BRCG01000007.1 coordinate 176,076, forward strand.
GCCGTCGGCAATGTCGAAGGCCCAGCCCGTCTGGTGCTCCGAATAGCCGGGCCTGGCGCTGGCCGTGTCCGCATCGGCCTGGCCGCGGGCGGCAACATACCCGTTGTACGTGGCCACCTGGGTGGTGTATGAGCGGTATCCGCTGGCCAGGACCATCGCCACACCGTCCCGCGCGGCCGCCGCGAACATTGCTTCCGCAGCAGCCGCCGCCGTGCTGTTCAACAACGACGCCTCACCGGAAGCAGTCATGGCAACGGCGGGACGCACCAGGTCAGCCGGGAGGTAATCCGCCGGCACCAGCGGCCGGTGCTTGTTCACGATCAGCCAGGGGCTGGCCGGATCAGTGAGGGAGAACTGCCGCGGCAACGCAGCCGAGGGCGACGGCGTGGGGGACGGCGCGGCCGGTGCCGCGGCCTCTGTGGCGGGCGCCGCCGTCGTAATTTCCGGGGTGGGCGTGGCGGCCACCGTGGCAGGTGCCGGAGCGGAGGCAGGGGCCGACGACGGCGGCACGGCGCTGGGTGCCTCCGGTGTGCAGGCTGCCAGGACAGTGAGTCCGGCGCCCGCAGCGAGGAAGCGCGTGAAACTTCGCCGGCTCGCCGCCTGCCCGGAAACAGGGGAGCAGTCCTGGCACACCTGTGTTAAACCTTCCGGAGCAGCATGCGGCGGATCGAATGGTCCGCCTCCTTGGTGAGCACCAGCTGCGCACGTCCCCGGGTGGGAAGGACGTTCTCCTCAAGGTTGGGCTCGTTGATGCGCTTCCAGATGTCCCGCGCCGTAGTCTCCGCCTCTTCGTCGGACAGGGTGGCGTACCGGTGGAAGTAGGACTCCGGCTGCGCGAACGCAGTGCTGCGCAGCTTGCGGAACCGGTCCACGTACCATTCCTCGATGTAGGAGGTCTTGGCATCCACGTAGATGGAGAAATCGAAGAAGTCGCTCAGCGCCAGGCCCTGCCGGCCGTCGTGCCGCGGACGCGCCGGAGCCAGCACGTTCAGGCCCTCCACGATCAAAACGTCAGGCCGGCGGACCACCACCTCCTTGCCCGGAACGATGTCGTACGTCACGTGAGAGTACCAGGGGGCGCGCACTTCCTCGGCGCCGCTTTTGATCTCGCTCACGAAACGGAGCAGCGCCCTGCGGTCATAGGACTCCGGGAAACCCTTGCGCTCCAGCAGCTGGCGCCGCTTGAGCTCAGCCAGGGGGTAGAGGAAGCCGTCCGTGGTGATGAGTTCCACATTGGGGGTTCCGGGCCAGCGCCGCAGCATTTCACGCAGCACGCGGGCAATGGTGGACTTGCCCACGGCAACAGACCCAGCCACGCCGATCACAAACGGCGTGCGCTGGGTGTGTTCACCCAGGAACGTAGTGGTGGCGGCGTGCAGCTGCCCGGCAGCCTCCACATACAGGTGCAGGAGCCTGGAAAGCGGAAGGTAGACCTCGCGGATCTCCCTCATGTCCAGGGGGTCCCCGAGGCCACGGAGACGGATGATGTCCTCTTGGTTGAGAGGCTGCTCCATCTCATCTGCGAGCCTGGACCAGGTCTGCCGGTCCAGCTCGACGAACGGGGAGACACCCTCCCCGTTCGCCTCGTTGCGTTGCAAAGTCACTCTAGAGATTCTGCCCCCCGCCCGGCACATAGCGAAATGGAGCACGGCCTGCGCGCGGCGGCAGCCGCAATATTCTGCTCCTGCAGGGACGCTGCCGGTTTAGATCTGGGGTGCCCCTGCCGATAGTCTTGAGCCTATGTGTGGAATCGTGGGATATGTGGGCCGTTCAGTCGACGGCGGAATTGCCGGTCACAGCGCGCTGGATGTTGTTCTTGAAGGCCTTCGCCGCCTGGAGTACCGGGGCTACGACTCCGCCGGGGTCGCCGTCGTGTCCAAGGGCGCGATCGAATCGCGGAAGAAGTCCGGGAAGCTGAGCAACCTGATCGCCGAGCTCGAGGCGCACCCGCTGCCGGAGACGGTGACGGGCATCGGCCACACCCGGTGGGCCACGCACGGCGGGCCGACGGACCGCAACGCGCACCCCCACTTGGCCGATGGCGGCAAGCTCGCCGTGATCCACAACGGCATCATTGAAAACTTCGCCGAACTCAAGCTTGAGCTGCTGGACAAGGGCGTGACTTTCCTGTCTGAGACGGACACCGAGGTGGCCGCGGCGCTGCTGGCGGATATCTACCGGAACAAGCTCGCCGGTGACACCGCTGAGGGCCGGCTGACCCGCGCCATGGAACTGGCCTGCCAGCGTCTGGAGGGCGCCTTCACGCTCCTGGCCGTCCACGCCGACCAGCCCGACGTCGTAGTGGCCGCCCGCCGCAACTCACCCCTGGTGGTGGGCCTGGGCGAGGGCGAGAACTTCCTGGGCTCGGACGTGTCCGGGTTCATCGACTACACCCGCCGTGCCGTGGAGCTGGGCCAGGACCAGATCGTCACCATCACCGCGGAGACCGTGGAGATCACCGATTTCTTCGGCAACCCGGCTGCGGGCAAGGAATACCACGTGGACTGGGACCCGGCCTCGGCGGAAAAGGGCGGATTCAGCTCGTTCATGGAGAAGGAAATCCATGACCAGCCCGACGCCGTGGCGCAGACCCTGCTGGGCCGCTCCGACATCAATGGCAAGTTGACCCTGGACGAGCTCCGGATCGATCCTGAGCTGTTGAAGCAGGTCAACAAGATCATCGTGCTGGCCTGCGGCACCGCCGCGTACGCGGGGATGGTGGCGAAGTACGCGATCGAGAACTGGTGCCGGATCCCCACCGAGGTGGAGCTGGCGCACGAGTTCCGCTACCGGGACCCGATCCTGGACGCGAACACCCTGGTGGTGTCCATCAGCCAGTCGGGGGAGACCATGGACACCCTGATGGCCGTCCGCTACGCCCGGGAACAGGGCGCGAAGACCATCTCCATCTGCAACACCAACGGCTCCACCATCCCCCGTGAATCCGACGCTGTGCTCTACACCCACGCAGGCCCGGAGATCGCGGTGGCCTCCACCAAGGCGTTCCTGGCGCAGATCACCGCCGCGTACCTGCTGGGCCTGTATTTGGCACAGCTGCGCGGAAACATCTTCTCCGGCCAGATCAAGGACGTCCTCGCGGACCTGAACAAGATCCCGGCCAAGATCCAGAAAATCCTGGACAACGCCGGACCCTTGCGCGAGCTGGCCCGGTCCATGGCCAACGAGAAGTCGGTGCTGTTCCTGGGCCGGCACGTGGGCTTCCCGGTGGCGCTGGAGGGTGCGCTGAAGCTGAAGGAGATCGCGTACATCCACGCCGAGGGTTTCGCCGCCGGCGAGCTCAAGCACGGCCCGATCGCCCTGATCGATGACGGCCAGCCGGTGTTCGTGGTGGTCCCGTCCCCGCGCGGCCGGGATTCCCTGCACGCCAAGGTGGTCTCGAACATCCAGGAAGTCCGCGCCCGGGGCGCCCGCACCCTGGTCATCGCCGAGGAGGGGGACGAGGCCGTGAAGGCCTACGCCGAGTACGTCTTCTACGTCCCGGAAACCCCCACGCTGCTCATGCCCCTGCTGACCACGGTCCCGCTGCAGATCTTCGCCGCGGAACTGGCCCAGGCCAAGGGCTACGACGTGGACCAGCCCCGCAACCTCGCCAAGAGCGTCACCGTCGAGTAACGGCCTGATCCGGTACTGATTCATGAAGCAAGCCCTGGGCCTTACGCCCGGGGCTTCCTTCGTCTCAACCGGCTGCCACGCGCGTGCTGCGCACAGTGGGCCGGGACCGTCGACGTAGAGTAGTGCCATGATTGTTGGCATTGGCGTAGACGTTGTAGACATCGAGCGGTTCGGCCGCCAGCTTGAACGCACCCCCGGCCTCCGGGACCGGCTGTTCGTTCCCGCCGAGCGCGAGCTGAACACCCGGTCACTGGCTGCGCGGTTTGCCGCCAAGGAAGCTGTTGCCAAGGTCCTCGGTGCACCCGCCGGCATGAACTGGCAGGACTGCTGGATCGGCCTGGACCAGAACGGACCCACCGTCCAGGTCAAGGGCACCGTGCTGGCAGTGGCCGAGGCTAAAGGCGTCAAGCGCTGGCACCTCTCCATGAGCCACGACGGCGGGATCGCCACGGCCACCGTCCTGGCCGAGGGCTGAACCTGCCCGGGCCCCCTCGGGAACTGACGCCGTGATCAGCGCCTACACCGGAACCCAGGTCCGCCGGGCTGAGGAACCACTCCTCGCCTCCGGACTGGGGGACGCCCTCATGCAGCGCGCAGCCCACGGCCTGGCCAACGCCGTCATCAGGGAACGCCGTTCCCGTGGCCTGGGCATCTACGGCGCCCATGTTTCCGTCCTCGCCGGCAAGGGCAACAACGGCGGCGACGGGCTGTACGCCGCCTCCTTCCTGGCGGCACGCGGCATGCGGACGACGGCGGTGCTCACCGGAGACAGCGCCCACCCGCAGGCGCTGGCTGCTTTTGAGCGCGCCGGCGGCCGGGTGCACCGTCTCGACGGGGCGGCACCCGCTGCACTCGCCGCAGAAGCGGCGCGCGCCGACGTCGTCATTGATGCCGTGCTGGGCACAGGCGCCAAAGGCGGGCTGCGGGGGAGCGCTGCCGCCCTGGTTGCCGCCGTCTCCGAGCTTCTGGCAGGCGGCAGCGGACAGGCGCTCGTGGTGGCGTGCGACCTTCCCAGCGGTGTGGACGCCGATACCGGGGAAGTCTTCCAGCCGGTGCTGCCGGCGGACCTGACCGTCACCTTCGGCGGTGCCAAGAACGGCCTGGTCACGGACCCAGGCGCCGACTACGCCGGCCGGGTGCTGGTGGTGCCCATCGGTGTCGAGGAGCACCTGCCGCAGCCTTCGCTCCGCCGGCTCGACGACGGGGACCTGGCCCTGCTGCTCCCGCACCCTGCCCGGCGTGCCCACAAGTACTCCCGCGGCGTGCTGGGCGTGGTTGCGGGCTCCGTGGACTATCCCGGTGCCGCCGTCCTGGCTTGCCGGGGCGCCCTGGCAGCGGGCGTGGGGATGGTCCGCTACCTTGGCCCGCCCCAAGTCGCGGACCTGGTGAGGCAGGCCTGCCCTGAGGTGGTCTGCAGTACCGGAGCTGTTGCGGACAACCGCGTGCAGGCCTGGCTGGTGGGCTCCGGCATGGGTCCCGAACACCACGAGCAGCTCCAGCGGGCGCGCGACGCCGTGGAATCGGGCCTGCCCGTTGTTGCGGACGCGGGCGCCCTTCCCGTTCTTCCTGAAACCCTCGGCCCGCATGTGGTCCTTACCCCCCACGCCGGAGAGCTGGCCTCGCTGCTGCAACGCCTGGGCGGATCAGAGGACCGGGACCTGGTGGAAGCCGGAACCCTGGCCGCGGTACGCCGCGCCTCGGAACTGACCGGCGCCACCGTGCTCCTCAAGGGCGCCACCACCCTGGTCGCCGCGCCCTCGGGCGACGTGTTCAGCCAGGCAGACGGCACCCCCTGGCTGGCTACTGCCGGCAGCGGGGACGTCCTGGCCGGCGTCATCGGTGCGCTGCTCGCCCAGGCGGGGAACGACGTCGGACGCTTCAGTAAGGAGGGCATGGAACCGGACGTGCGCTGGGCCGCCATTGCCGCGCTGGGAGCCGCCCTGCACGGCAAAGCCGGACGGTCGGCGTCGGACGTGAACGCCGGGGGACCGGTCACCGCGGGAGGTATCGCCGACTCCCTACCCCAGATCTGGGGTAAAGTAAGCACGCTTAGTAACTCAGGGGTGCGGAAACGTAATAGTCACACCCAACCGTTACGGTAGGCATTAGTTCGCACCGGCAGCAGGGCGCTCCTGCTCTTCTGCTGCCGAATCACAATGAGGAGCATTATGGAAGTCTGGCCTGGATCGGCTTATCCCCTTGGCGCCACCTACAACGGAACCGGCACCAACTTTGCGCTGTTCAGCGAACGAGCAGAAAAAGTCGAGCTTTGCCTTTTCGATGAGGACGGCGAGGAAACCCGCATCGAGCTGGACGAGGTGGACGGCTACGTCTGGCACTGCTACATCCCGCAGGTCCAGCCCGGCCAGAAGTACGGCTACCGGGTCCACGGACCGTACGACCCCGCGTCCGGCAACCGCTTCAACCCCAACAAGCTCCTGCTGGACCCCTACGCCAAGGCCGTTCACGGCCAGGTTGACTGGGATCCCTCACTGTTCACGTACAACCTCGGCGAGCCGGACTCCATCAACAACGAGGACTCCGCCAGCCACATGATGATGGGCGTGGTCATCAACCCGTTCTTCGACTGGGACGGCGACCAGAACCTCCGGATCCCGTACCACCAGTCCGTCATCTACGAAGCGCACGTCAAGGGCCTCACCCAGCTGCACCCGGAAATCCCCGAGGAGCAGCGCGGCACCTACGCCGGCGTGGCGCACCCCGCCGTCATTTCCCACCTGCAGAAGCTCGGCGTCACCGCCATCGAGCTGATGCCCGTGCACCAGTTCGTCAATGACGGCACCCTGCAGGACAAGGGCCTGAACAACTACTGGGGCTACAACACCATCGGCTTCTTCGCGCCGCAGAACACCTACAGCTCCACCGGGGACACCGGCCAGCAGGTCCAGGACTTCAAGGCCATGGTCCGTTCCCTGCACAAAGCGGGCATCGAGGTCATCCTGGACGTGGTGTACAACCACACCGCCGAAGGCAACCACCTGGGCCCCACGCTGTCCTTCAAGGGCATCGACAACGCCGCCTACTACCGGTTGATGGAGGGCGACGAGAAGCACTACATGGACTACACCGGCACCGGCAACTCCCTGAACGTCCGCCAGCCGCATTCCCTGCAGCTGCTCATGGACTCGCTGCGCTACTGGGTGTCCGAAATGCACGTGGACGGCTTCCGCTTCGACCTCGCCTCCACCCTGGCCCGCGAGTTCTATGACGTGGACAAGCTGTCCACCTTCTTCGAACTCATCCAGCAGGACCCGGTCGTGTCCCAGGTCAAGCTCATCGCCGAGCCGTGGGACGTTGGACCCGGCGGCTACCAGGTGGGCAACTTCCCGCCGCAGTGGACCGAATGGAACGGCAAGTACCGCGACACCGTGCGCGACTTCTGGCGCGGCGAGCCCGCCACCCTGGGCGAATTCGCCTCCCGCATCACCGGTTCCGCGGACCTGTACGAGCACTCCGGCCGCCGCCCCGTGGCATCCATCAACTTCGTCACCGCGCACGACGGCTTCACCCTCGCGGACCTGGTGTCCTACAACGAGAAGCACAACGACGCCAACGGCGAGGACAACAACGACGGCGAATCCCACAACCGGTCCTGGAACTGCGGCATTGAAGGTCCCACGGACGATCCCGAAGTCCTAGGCCTCCGCGCCCGCCAGCAGCGGAACTTCATCGCCTCGCTGCTGCTCTCCCAGGGCGTCCCCATGCTCCTGCACGGTGACGAAATGGGACGCACCCAGCAGGGCAACAACAACGGCTACTGCCAGGACTCCGAGCTGACCTGGATCAACTGGGACACCGTTGACCAGCCGCTGATCGAGTTCACCGCGGCCGTCAACGCGCTCCGCGCCAAGCACCCCACCTTCCGCCGCAGCCGCTTCTTCGACGGGCGCCCGGTACTGCGTGGGGAAGGCGAACGGCTGCCGGACATCGTATGGCTGGACCCGGAGGGCGAGAACATGAAGCCCGAGGCCTGGGACAGCGGGTTCGGCCGGTCCGTGGGCGTGTTCCTGAACGGGCACGGCATCCAGGGCAAGGACAGCCGCGGCCGCAGGATCACCGACGTGAACTTCCTGCTGTACTTCAACGCCCACGACGACACCGTCAAGTTCACCCTGCCCTCGGACGAGTACGCCCCGGCCTGGGACGTCATCATCGACACCGCCGGGCAGAACGCGGACACGGAGCCGGTCGCTGCCGGCCAGCCGCTGCCCGTCGAGGCCAAGTCCCTGGTGGTCCTCCGTGCGCACACCGTCGAGGAAGTTGAACCGGACCACTCCGTGGCGGCTTCCCTGGCGGCATTGACGCAGACCTCCACCAGCGAGACCGAATCGCTTACCACCCCCATGGTGGCCGAGCCCGGCAAGACCACCAAGATCGGGGAACGGAAGGCTACGGCAAAGTGAGGGTCCCGGCATCCACCTACCGACTTCAGATCCGCCGCAGCTTCACCCTGTTCGACGCCGCCGACAAGGTCCCGTACCTCAAGGACCTCGGCGTTGACTGGGTCTACCTCTCGCCCATCCTCACCGCGGAGCAGGGCTCGGATCACGGCTACGACGTGACCGACCCCTCCGCGGTGGACCCGGAGCGGGGCGGCCCCGAGGGCCTGCTGGCCCTGTCCAAGGCTGCCCGCGAGCACGGCATGGGTGTCCTGGTGGACATCGTGCCCAACCACGTGGGCGTAGCGACGCCCGTGCAGAACCCCTGGTGGTGGTCCCTGCTGAAGGAAGGGCAGGGCTCGCCCTACGCCGAAGCCTTCGACGTCGACTGGGACCTGGCAGGCGGGAAGATCCGGCTGCCCATGCTTGGCTCGGACGACGACCTGGACAAGCTTGAAATCAAGGACGGCGAGCTCCGCTACTACGACCACCGGTTCCCGCTCGCTTCGGGAAGCTACTCGGAGGGCGACTCCCCCCAGGAAGTGCACAGCCGGCAGCACTATGAGCTGATGGACTGGCGCCGGGCGGACGCCGAACTGAACTACCGGCGCTTCTTCGCAGTGACCACGTTGGCCGGGATCCGGGTGGAAACCCCCAAGGTCTTCGAGGAAGCACATGCCGAGGTGGGCCGCTGGTTCAAGGAAGGCCTGGTGGACGGCCTACGGGTTGACCACCCGGACGGCCTGGCCGATCCCGCCGGCTACCTGCGCTGGCTGAAGGACCTCAGCGGCGGAGCCTACGTCCTGGTGGAAAAGATCCTCGAGCCGGGCGAAACCCTGCCGCAGGACTTCGCCACCGAGGGAACCACCGGGTACGACGCCCTCGCGGACGTGGACCGGGTGTTCGTGGACCCCGCAGGCCAGCAGGCGCTGGACGAGCTGGACGCGAAGCTTCGCGGCTCCAGCACCCCTGCGGACTACGCGGAGATGATCAGGGGCACCAAGCGGATGATCGCGGACGGCATCCTGCGGTCCGAGGTCCTGCGCCTGGCCCGCCTGGTACCGGAGTCCTATGGGCTGCCGGTGGAGCAGGCAGCAGATGCCATTGCCGAGATCATCGCTGCGTTCCCGGTCTACCGGACGTACCTGCCCACCGGCGCCGAGATCCTCAAGGAAGCGTGCGAATCAGCGGCGGCCCACCGGTCCGACCTCGAGGTTGCCGTGGGCACCCTGCTGCCGCTGCTCCTTGATCCCGGGAACCCCATCGCGGTCCGCTTCCAGCAGACCTCCGGCATGGTGATGGCAAAGGGCGTCGAGGATACGGCGTTCTACCGCTACACCCGCCTGGGCACCCTGACAGAGGTGGGGGCCGAACCGACAGAGTTCTCTGTTTCCGCGGCTGAGTTCCACCAGCGGATGGTCCGGCGCCAACAGGAACTTCCCCTGTCCATGACCACCATGTCCACGCATGACACCAAGCGCAGCGAGGACGCCCGGGCGCGGATCTCGGTCATCGCCGAGCTGCCGGAGGAGTGGGCGGACACCCTGGCCACGCTCCGCGGACTCGCCCCGATTCCGGACGGCCCCTACGAGAACCTGCTGTGGCAGGCTGTGGTGGGGGCGTGGCCCGCAAGCAGGGAACGCCTGCAGGGCTACGCCGAGAAGGCTGCCCGGGAAGCCGGCAACTCCACCACCTGGACCAGCCCCGACGAGGACTTCGAATCCTCCGTCAAGGCCGCGGTGGACGCAGTGTTCGACGACGGCCGCGTCACCAAAGCGGTGGAGGACTTCGTGGCACGGATCGATTCCTACGCCGCGTCCAACTCCGTGTCCGCCAAGCTGGTTCAGCTGACCATGCCCGGCGTTCCGGATGTTTACCAGGGCAGCGAGTTCTGGGAACGGTCCCTGACCGACCCCGACAACCGGCGGCCGGTGGACTTTGAGGTCCGCCGGCAGGAGCTTGCCAAGCTCGACGCCGGCACCCTCCCCGCGGCCGGCACGGAAACCAGCAAGCTCCTGGCCACGTCCCGCGCGCTCCGGCTCCGCCGCGACCGGCCTGAACTGTTCCAGGGCTACAGCCCCGTGACAGCCACGGGCCCGGCGGCGGATCACCTCCTCGCGTTCCACCGCGGGGGTGACGGCGCCCTGGGCGCCCTGACCCTGGCCACCCGGCTTCCCGCCGGACTCGCTGCCGACGGCGGATGGCGGGACACCGCCGTCGAACTTCCCGTTGCGGTGCGTGACGAACTCACCGGCAACGCCTACGGACCCGGCTCCGTTCCGGTGGCCGACGTCCTGGGCACCTACCCCGTGGCATTGCTCGTACCGGCGGATGGAGAAAAGGCATGACCCTCGTCAATGGCGGGCCCGAGCGCTTCGACGTCTGGGCTCCCGACGCTAAATCCGTGATACTGCTGGCCGGCGGCCAGCAGTATCCCATGGTGGAAAAGGACACGGCGCCTGGTTCTGAAGGCTGGTGGACAGCCCCGGACGCTCCGGCTGGCGGTGAGGTGGACTACGGCTACCTGCTGGACGGGGACAGCCACCCAGTTCCCGATCCGCGGTCGCGCCGCCTGCCCGCCGGCGTCCATGAGCTCTCCAGGACGTTCGACCCCGCAGCCCACGCCTGGCAGGACTCCGGCTGGAAGGGCAAGGAGCTGAAGGGTTCGGTAATCTACGAACTCCACATCGGCACCTTCACCCCTGAGGGAACCCTGGACGCTGCAGCCGAAAAGCTCGGCTACCTTGCGGACCTGGGAATCGACTTAGTCGAGCTGCTCCCGGTCAATGGCTTCAACGGGACCCACAACTGGGGCTACGACGGCGTCCAGTGGTACGCGGTCCATGAAGGCTACGGCGGGCCTGCGGCCTACCAGCGCTTTGTGGACGCTGCCCACGCCGCCGGCCTGGGCGTCATCCAGGACGTGGTGTACAACCACCTCGGCCCGAGCGGAAACTACCTGTCCAGGTTCGGCCCGTACCTGAAACAGGGGGATGCCAACACCTGGGGTGACTCCGTGAACCTGGACGGTCCCGGCTCCGACGTGGTGCGGGAATACATCCTGGACAACCTTGCCCTCTGGCTCCGGGATTACCACGTGGACGGCCTCCGCCTGGACGCCGTGCACGCGCTGAAGGACGAGCGCGCCGTGCACATCCTTGAGGAGTTCGGGGCCCTGGGCGACGCCGTCTCGGCGGAGACCGGGCTGCCGAAGACCCTGATTGCCGAGTCGGACCTGAACAACCCCCGCCTGCTGTACCCGCGGGACGTCAACGGGTACGGGCTGGCCGGGCAGTGGAGCGACGACTTCCACCACGCGGTCCACGTCAGCGTCAGCGGTGAGACCACCGGGTACTACGAGGACTTCCAGTCCCTGGCGGTGCTGGCAAAGGTCCTGCAGGACGGCTTCCTGCACGACGGCAGCTACTCCAGCTTCCGCGGCCGGCACCACGGCCGGCCGATCAACGCCTCGCTGGTGCACCCTGCGGCGCTGGTGGTCTGCAACCAGAACCACGACCAGATCGGCAACCGCGCCACGGGGGACAGGCTCTCCCAGTCGCTGTCCCACGGGCAGCTGGCCGTGGCCGCCGTGCTCACCCTGACGTCCCCGTTCACGCCCATGCTGTTCATGGGCGAGGAGTTTGCGGCCAGCACCCCTTGGCAGTTCTTCACCTCCCACCCGGAGCCGGAGCTGGGCAAGGCTACCGCGGAAGGCCGGATCAAGGAGTTCGAGCGCATGGGGTGGGATCCCGCCGTCGTGCCCGACCCCCAGGATCCGGAAACCTTCCGCCGGTCCAAGCTGGACTGGAACGAGTCCTCAGGCGGGGACCACGCACGGCTCCTGGAGCTTTACCGCTCCCTCACGGCGCTGCGCCGCGGGCACCCCGAGCTTGCCGGGCTCGGCTTCACCGAGACGGACGTGACGTTCGACGACGACGCCGGCTGGCTGCGTTTCCGCCGCGGAAGCGTTGAGGTACTGCTGAACCTCTCAGACGCCAAGGTGCGGCTGGAGGACGTTTCCGGGACGGTGCTGCTTGCAACGGACGAGGGGACCGGCCTTGACGGCGAGGCCCTCGCCCTGGCGCCCTGGAGTGCGGCAATCGTCAAATCCTGACGCTCCATTTCGGGCAGTGTTGCGCCGCGGGCTGATGTCAGCCCGCGGCGTAACTTTTCCGCCCTGGCCTGTTGCGCGGGTCACAGCTGGCAGGATGGAACACATGACTTATTCCGCGGCGGAAGACCGCTACGAATCCATGCCCTACCGCCGCGTCGGCCGCAGCGGACTCAAGCTCCCCGCCATCTCGCTCGGCCTGTGGCACAACTTCGGCGATGACAAGCGCTTCGACGAACAGCGCGCCATCCTGCGCCGCGCGTTCGACCTCGGCGTCAACCACTTCGACCTCGCCAACAACTACGGCCCGCCGGACGGGTCCGCCGAAACGAACTTCGGCCGGCACCTCCAAGACGACTTCAGGCCCTACCGGGACGAACTCGTCATCTCCACCAAGGCCGGCTACTACATGTGGCCCGGCCCGTATGGTGAGTGGGGCTCCCGCAAGTACCTCATCTCCAGCCTGGACCAGTCGCTGCAACGAATGGGCCTGGACTACGTGGACATCTTCTACAGCCACAGGCCGGATCCGGAAACGCCGATGGAAGAGACCATGGGCGCCCTGGACTACGCCGTCCGTTCAGGCAAGGCACTGTACGCGGGCATCTCCTCCTACACCCCGGAGCAGACCATTGAGGCCGCGCGCATCCTGAAGGACCTGGGGACGCCGCTGCTCATCCACCAGCCCAGCTACTCGATGCTCAACCGGTGGACGGAGAACGGTTCGCCCAACCTCTACGAAGCGCTGGACCAGGTGGGGGCAGGCTCCATCGCCTTCTCCCCGCTCGCACAGGGCATGCTCACCGACCGGTACCTCAACGGCATCCCCGCAGATTCCCGGGCAGCCAAGGCCCGCTTCCTCTCCGAGGATGCGATCACCGAGGAGAAGCTGGAGCGGATCCGCGGCCTGCACGCCATCGCCGCCGGGCGCGGACAGTCCCTCGCCCAGATGGCCATTGCATGGATCCTGCGGGACCAGCCCAAGGGTTCGCCCGTCACGTCGGCCCTGGTGGGCGCGTCCAGCGTCACCCAGCTGGAGGACACCCTGTCCGCCATCAACAACCTGGCGTTCACCGCCGATGAGCTGAACGCCATCGACGAGTTCGCGGTGGAATCCGACATCAACCTTTGGAAGCAGCCGGCCTGATTCGGTTACGGTGATTCCGCAGAGTGGGACAAGGGAACAACCCCGCGTCCCACTCTGTTGGTTACTATGAAAAGGCGCCGTTTTGGCGCAGAGCCTGCCGCGCCGCCGTCGTCCCCTCCCGGACGCGACGCCGGCGGGCTGACGTTTGTCCTCAAAGGAGTTCCGTGTCTTCACATCCGATTCGTGTTGCAATCGTCGGCGTAGGCAACTGCGCCGCTTCGCTGGTCCAGGGCGTCCACTACTACAAGGATGCCGACCCCAAGGCCACGATCCCGGGCCTGATGCACGTTGAGTTCGGCCAGTACCACGTGGGTGACGTTGAGTTCGTCGCCGCGTTTGACGTTGATGGCAAGAAGGTCGGCGTTGACCTTTCCGATGCCATCCTGGCGAGCGAAAACAACACCATCAAGATCGCCGACGTGCCGCCCACCGGCGTTACCGTCCAGCGCGGCCACACCCTCGACGGCCTCGGCAAGTACTACCTCGAGACCATCGAGCAGTCCACCGAAGAGCCCGTCGACGTTGTGCAGGCACTCAAGGACGCCAAGGTTGACGTGATGGTCTGCTACCTGCCCGTCGGATCGCAGGAAGCAGCCGAGTTCTACGCCCAGGCAGCGATTGACGCCGGCGTTGCCTTCGTGAACGCCCTGCCCGTGTTCATCGCCGGCACCAAGGAATGGGCCGACAAGTTCACCGCCGCCGGGGTCCCGATCGTGGGCGACGACATCAAGAGCCAGATCGGCGCCACCATCACGCACCGCGTCATGGCCAAGCTCTTCGAGGACCGCGGCGTCACCCTGGACCGCACGTACCAGCTGAACGTCGGCGGCAACATGGACTTCAAGAACATGCTGGAGCGCGACCGCCTCGAGTCCAAGAAGATCTCCAAGACCCAGGCCGTCACCTCCAACGTCGAGGCCGAACTGGCCGCCAAGGACGTCCACATTGGCCCGTCCGACTACGTCCAGTGGCTCGACGACCGCAAGTGGGCGTTCGTCCGCCTCGAGGGCCGCAACTTCGGCGACGCCCCCGTCTCGCTCGAGTACAAGCTGGAAGTCTGGGATTCCCCGAACTCCGCTGGCGTGATCATCGACGCTATCCGTGCCGCCAAGATCGGCCTGGACCGCGGCATCGGCGGCCCGCTGCTTTCCGCATCGAGCTACTTCATGAAGTCCCCGCCGGAGCAGTTCAACGACGACCTCGCCCGCGAAAAGGTTGAGGCCTTTATCCGCGGCGACCTCGAGCGCTAACCCTTCAGTCCGGTTGCCCCCGGGACGCTCTCTCACTTAACTGCGGTTTCCGGACGATCCTCTCTCACTAGATGTGGGTTTTCACGCGGCGCTCTCTCACTTCGGTGGGGGAGCGCCGCTCCTTTAACGCTGGTAACGGCGGATGGCGTGGCTGGCTTGGGCGAGTGCCAGGAGTTTAAGGAGAAGCTGGCTGTGCATATGCATGCCGACAGCGGCAGTGAGGATGAGCCTGTCGGTGCTCTCCGGGGCGGTCGTTGCGGCAATGTCGAGTCCGGCCACGTCGTCCATCGCCTTGCTGTACGCATCCAGCACTGTCTCAGATACAGGAATCTTGAGGCCCGCCATCAGCTCCAGGTGGGCAGTGAGGGCGTTCCGGGCGTCACTTGCGGAATCCGGCCAACCGCGGAGACGCACGACGGCGTCAGTCGCCTCTGCCGCTTCCCCGCCGATCGACGTGGTGTAGTTTCCAAGATCCAGAACCACCCGCTGGGCCGCAGCAAGGAGATCGAGGCGGGGCACGCCGTCGTCGGCCATTTTCACGAGGCCGCGAATCTGCCCGATGTTAAGGCCCACGATCTGGCGGAGCGCCTGGATTAATTCGAGCCGCTCGAGATGCCTGGCTGAATACTCGGCACGGGTTGCGTGAACGGCCTCACCTGGCGGCAGCAGACCCTCGCGCAGGTAGTACTTGATGCTTGCAGGTGTGACTCCTGACCGCTGACTCAGTTCATTGAGCTGCATCCCGATCTCCTTACCTGCCCGTGTCAATGGATAGTGAATTCGGGCCCGGCTATCCTGATGTACACGCATGGATAGTGGCTCTATCCTAAGGCTATGGAGCCTGGGAATGTTCTACTTGCCAGCCACGTGGTTGGCGCCCTTTTTGTGCTGGCCATCGGGCCCTTGCAGATACTGCGCCGACAGCGAGACCGTATCCACCGCACCATGGGCTACTTCTGGGTGGCTGCCATGTACTACGTCTGCTTCAGCAGTTTCTGGATTGTGTCGGACGGGCATTTCAGCTGGCTGCACGGGCTCTCGGCCTTCACCATCGTGACCGTAACCCTGGGCTTGGTCAGTGCCGTTCGCGGCAACATCGCCTCGCATAGGGGAAACATGATTGGCAGCTACGTCGGCATCGCCGTGGCCTTCATCTTCGCAGTGACTGTGCCGGGCCGTGCCATTCCTGATCTGCTCGCCACCGACCCCTCCTCCGTGGCGTTCGTCTGCGGACTCGTGGTGCTGAGCACGGCGGTGATCTTTGTTTCAGTGAAGCGGGGAGGCCGCGTGGGCGGGAGGTCGCGGACCGTTGTGACCGTAAATGCGCCTTCCGCACGGGTCCCTGACTCGTGGGAAGTGCGAGAGGATCGCCGGAAAGCCGACATCAGGTGAGGGAGCGTCCGTGGAAAGCCCGCATCAGGTGAGAGAGCGTCGATGGAAAGCCGACATCAAGTGAGAGAGCGTCGCAGGGGTCAGGCGAGGCCCACCGGGTTGCCGTCGCCGTCCACGTCCATGCGCATCGCGGCCGGGGCAGCGGGCAGCCCGGGCATGGTCATCACCGCTCCGGTCAGGGCCACAATGAAGCCGGCACCGGTCTTGGGCAGGAGATCGCGGACGTGGATGGTGAATCCCTTCGGGGCGCCCAGGCGTGAGGCGTCGTCCGTGAACGAGTACTGGGTCTTGGCCATGCACACAGGGAGGCCGCCCCAGCCGTTCCGCTCGATATCGGCCAGACGCTTCAAGGCCGGCACGGAAAAGTCCACCCCGTCCGCCCCGTAGATTTCCTGGGCGATGGTCCGGATCTTGTCCTCCACCGGCAGCCCCAGCGCGTACAGGTGCCGGAAATTGTTTGGCCCCGCCACCGTCTTCGCCACAAGGGCCGCAAGGTCATCCCCGCCGTCACCACCGCCGCCGCGTCCCCACACATCGGCGACGGCGGCCGGCACTCCCTCCGCCGCGCACCACGCCAGCAGCCAGTCGAGCTCCTCGGCGGAGTCGGAGGAGAACCTGTTGATGGCCACCACGGGCGGCACCCCGAACTTCTCGACGTTGCGGACGTGGCGGCGCAGGTTCTCCACGCCGGCTTCCAGCGCGGCGATGTTCGGTGCGGTCAGCTGGTCCTTGGCCACTCCGCCCTGCATTTTCAGGGCCCGTACCGTTGCCACCACCACCACCGCGGAGGGCGCCAGGCCGCCGGTCCGTGCCTTGATGTCCATGAACTTTTCGGCGCCGAGGTCTGCGCCGAAGCCCGCCTCCGTGACCACAATGTCCGCCAGCCGCCGGGCCGTCTGGGTGGCAATGAGCGAATTGCAGCCGTGGGCGATGTTGGCGAACGGGCCGCCGTGAACCAGGGCCGGGGTGCCGGCGATGGTCTGCACCAGGTTGGGCTTGACGGCCTCCTTCAGCAGCAGCGTGAGCGCCCCCTGCACACCGAGGTCCGCCACGGTCACCGGTGACCGGTCAAAGGTGTAGCCGAACGTGATCCGGCCGAGCCGGGAGCGGAGGTCGGCCAGGTCCGTGGCCAGGCAGAATACCGCCATGATTTCCGACGCGACGGTGATGTCGAAGCCGTCCTGCCGCGGGACGCCCTGGGTGGGCCCGCCCAAACCGATGACCACCTCCCGCAGGGCGCGGTCGTTCATGTCCAGCACCCGCTTGAACGTCATGCGCCGAGGGTCGATGTTGAGCTGGTTGCCCTGGTAGATGTGGTTGTCCACCAGGGCCATCAGCGCGTTGTTGGCGGCTGTGACGGCGTGGAAGTCGCCGGTGAAGTGGAGGTTGATCTCGTCCATGGGCAGAACCTGGGAGTAGCCGCCGCCGGTGGCGCCGCCCTTCATGCCCAGGACCGGGCCCAGCGAGGGCTCACGCAGGGCGATCATCACCTTGTGGCCCGCCCGTGCCAGGGAATCGGCGAGCCCCACGGTGGTGGTGGACTTTCCCTCGCCGGCCGGCGTGGGGGACATTGCCGAGACCAGCACCACCTTCCCGGCAGGGGCAGGAGCCTGCAGCCGGGCAGGATCGATCTTGGCTTTGTACCGCCCATACTGCTCGAGGGCGTCCGCATTGATGCCCGCAGCCGCCGCAACCTCCTCGATGGGCCGGATCCGTGCCGCTCGGGCAGTCTCAAGGTCACTGGGGGTGGGAGACATCGTTGTCCTTCGCTGGGCGGAATGGTTCGGCGGAACTGGTGGGCGGATCAGGTTCTCGTCATTTGGGCAGGCCGGCTGTCAGGACGCGGGAAAGGCCTGCACCAGCCGGGTCCCCACATGGTTGTCGACGGCGGCGTGGTAGCTTTCCAGCGTGATCGCAGCAGTGCGGGCCCATCCCGAGTTCTGGGCCCTGATGGCGGCGGCCCGTCCCATGTCCTCGCGGGTGGCGGGGTCGTCGTACAGGGCCTCGAGCGCGTCGGCCCAGTCGGCGGCATGATGGCCGTCCACCAGCAGACCGGTCCTGCCGTGGAAGATGGCCCGCGACAGCCCGCCAACGCGTGTGGCCACCACCGGCGTGCCGCAGGCCTGGGCTTCGAGCGCCACCAGCCCGAAGGACTCGCTGAAGGAGGGCATCACCACAACGTCCGCCGCGCGGAACCAGGCCGCAAGCTCAGGTGCCTTGACCGGGGGAAGCTGCGTGAGGACGTCGTCCATCTCCGCCTCCGACACCAGCCGCCGGAGGTTGAACTCCTTGTTGCCGCTCAGCGAGCCCAGGATGGTGACCCGGAGGTCGATGTCCGGGCGGCGTTTCCGCAGCAGCGCCGCGGCCTTGACCAGGACCTGCGGCCCCTTCAGCCGCTGGATGCGCCCGGCGAAGACCAGGTGGAACGTCCCGGGGTTGATGCCCCGCTCCGCCCTGGACCGTGCCCGGAAGGCAGGCGTGAAGGTGCCCAGGTCCACGCCGGGCGGGGCGATGTCGATCCGGTCGTACGTGGCGCCGTAGTGCGAGACCAGTTCGGCGGCCTCGGCACTGGTGTTGGCGATGAGCCGGGCGGCGCCGTCCACAATGCGGTGCTCGCCCAGTTCACGCCGCCGCGGCTCCGGCTGTTCACCGGATTCCAGCAGCAGGTTCTTGACCTTGGCCATGGTGTGCATCGTATGGACCAGCGGCACGCCCCAGAGCTCGGACAGCTCCAGGCCGGCAATCCCGGACACCCAGTAGTGGGAATGGATGACGTCGTAGCGGCCGTGCGGCTGCCGGCGGCGGATCTGCTCGATCTCCGCCACCATGCTGTGCAGCAGGCCCGGCAGCTCTTCCTTCGGAATCTTCTTCAGCGGCCCGGCCAGGACGTTGTGCACGCAGACGCCCGGATCAGGGTGTTCGACGGCGGGCTGGTTGGCCGAGGTGGACCGGGTGAAGATCTCCACCTCGACGCCCGCTTCCGCCAGCGCCGATGCCAGTTCGCGGATGTACACGTTCATCCCGCCTGCGTCACCGGAACCGGGCTGCTCCATGGGGGAGGTGTGGAGGGAGAGCAAAGCAACCCTGCGGATCAGTGCCACGGGACCTCCTTCCGGCCACCGGCGTGTACGGGCAGCGCCGGTAGAGTGCGCATCCGATAAAACACTACTCCTCCCTCACCTGACACCTGGGCGCCACAGGTCCCGGAGCTCTGGGAACTCCCGCTCGTAGCGGCCCAGCAGGGCATGGGCCAGGTCTTCCGAGTCCACCAGCGGATGCCCGGCGAACGCCGCGAGGGCGGCTTTGCGGTCACCCTCGACGGCGGCGCGCACGGTCAGCCGCTCCACCTCCTTGACCTGCCGGAGCAGTCCCAGCTGCGGTTCCGGGGGAGCCTGCTGGGGCAGCGGCAGCGCGCCGTCGGCCGTTACCGTGCAGGGAACTTCGACGACGGCGTCTGCCGGCAGCCCTGGAATGGCCGGTCCAGGGGTGGCCGGCCGGGCCGCGGTTTGGTTGGCGACTGTGTCCGGTACGGGCGCGGGGGAGTTGCGGGTGTTCAGGATCAGCTGTGTGTCACCCGCTCCAGACAGGGCACGCATGGCGGCGAGGGCCACCCGCTCGTAGCCGCCGCCGGCGAGGTCGGACTCGTCCCGCTGCCCGCCCTGGGTGCGTGCCTCGGCCAGGTAGCCCTCCTCGCGGGACCGGCGCGCTTCCTCCCAGAGCCGGAACGCATCGGCGCCCGCGCCTGCCAGCCGCGGGTACAGCTCCTCCTGCTGGCTGTGGATGGTCTCGCCGCGGGTCCGGGCTATGGCGCGCATAGCCTCGCGGGCGGCGTCCCGCTGGTAGTAGTAATAGAGGTACTCGTTGGGCAGCGCGCCGAGCTCCGCCAGGAACGGCTGGGGGAACAGCCGGCCCTCCTCGAACGTGGCCAGCGCCAGAGGATCCGCGAGCAGCCGCGGCAGCAGGTCCTGCCCGTTGTACTCCAGCCGGTACAGCCAGCCCAGGTGGTTCAGGCCGTAGTAGCCCACGCCGTCGAGCCTTCCCTCCAGCAGCGGTGCCCCGGCCGCCCGCGCCGCCCGCTGCACCAGGCCGCCGGCCGAGTCGCAGATCCCGACGACCTTCCTGCCCATCACGGGGAGCAGCGCCTCGGTGACCATGCCTGCGGGGTTGGTGAAGTTGACCAGCCAGGCCTCCGGGCAGTGCTCCTTCATCAGCCGTGCCAGGTTGAGCATGTGCGGGATCGTCCGCAGCGCGTAGGAGATCCCGCCCGCGCCGGTTGTCTCCTGCCCCAGCAGGCCAAGGTCCTGCGCCACCCTTTCGTCCGCCACCCGCCCTGCCGTACCGCCGGGCCGGATGGCCGCGAACACCATCCCGGTGCCCGCCAGCGCCTGCGGCAGGTTGGTGGTGGCGTGCACTGGAACCCGGGCACCCGGACCGCCCGGCATGCTGTGCAGGACGGCGGTGACGGACTGGAGGCGGGCGGGGTCGACGTCGTACAGCACCAGCTCGCTGACCATCCCCGCAAAGCGTCCGGAGGCCAGCGCCCGGTATATCAGCGGCACCCGGAAACCCCCGCCGCCGGCAATGAGAAGCCGCATAACCAGCAGTCTAGGCCCGCGCCCGGCGGGCCCCTACCGGATGTCTGCGGCAGGGCGTAGTCTGCGGACATGGACGCGATCCCAGCCCGCCCCTACGACCC